>NZ_JBVHTR010000023.1:73735-143386 GCF_055565775.1 Streptomyces sp. NPDC028331
AGAAAGCAAAACCCACCCCTCCCCCCCCCCCCCCCCCCACCCCCCCTCCCCCCTCCCCCCCCCCCCCCCCCCCCCCCCCCCCCCCCCCCCCCCCCCCCCCCCCCCCGCCAGCACATCCGTCCTGCGTCCGTCCTCGATCACGAAACGGCCGTCGATCAGGACGTACGGGATGCCCGTCGGCAGCGTGCGCGGCCGCTCGAAGGTGGAGCCCGCCGCGACCGTCGCCGGGTCGAAGAGCACCAGGTCGGCACGGTAGCCCTCGCGCACCAGGCCGCGGTCCGGCAGGCGGAGCCGGGCCGCCGGACGGCCGGTCAGATGCGCCACGCACTCCTCCAGGGACAGCACCCCCAACTCGCGTACGTAGTGGCCGAGATAGTGCGGGAAGGTCCCGTACGCCCGCGGGTGCGGTTTGTCGCCCTGGAGGATGCCGTCCGATCCGCCGGTGTGCACGCGGTGCCGCATGATCGCCCGCACGTTCTCCTCGTGGCCCACGTGCTGGAGGATCGTCGAGCCGAGCCGGTCCTCGGTCAGCAGGCGGCGGGCGAGGGTCCACGGGCTCTCGCCGCGCAGGTCCGCCGACTCCCGCACGGTCCGGCCCACGTACGACGCGAGCGCCGGGTCGTTCACACCGGAGATCTCGACGGTGTCCCACTCGACGGGCACGCCGTGGCAGCCGTCGGCGCCCACGACCTCCATGTCGTGCCGGATCCGCTCGGCCGTCCCGTCATCGGCGAGCCGCCTGAGGATCTCCGCCGGGCCGCCCTCGCTCGCCCAGCTCGGCAGCAGCGCCGCCAGCGTCGTGGAGCCGGGGGTGTAGGGGTAGGTGTCCAGTGTGATGTCGGCGCCGGCCGCCAGGGCCTCGTCGAGCAGCGAGAGCAGCTCGGGGGCGCGGCCCTCGTTCACGCCGAAGTTCATGGTGGCGTGCGTCAGGTGCAGCGGGCAGCCGGCCTCCCGGGCCAGGGCCACCATCTCCTCGTACGCCTCCAGGGCGCCCGCCCCGTAACTGCGGTGGTGGGGGCAGTAGTAGCCGCCGTAGGCGGCCACCACCCGGCACAGCTCGGTGAGTTCGGCGTCCTTCGCGTACATGCCGGGCGTGTAGGTGAGCCCGGACGACATGCCGACCGCGCCCTGTTCCATGCCCTCGGCGACCAGTCGCCGCATCCGGTCCAGCTCCTCGGGCGTCGCCTCCCGGTCCTCCCAGCCGACGGCCAGCATCCGGACCGTCCCCTGGGGGATCAGATAGGCGGCGTTGACCGCGATGCCCTCGTCCAGGCGGTCCAGGTACTCGCCCACGGTCCGCCAGGTGAAGTCGATGTCGTCGCCGTACCCGTTCCAGCCGGTGATGGCGCGGCGCACCTCCTCGAGCGTGCGGTCGTCGACCGGGGCGTACGACAGCCCGTCCTGCCCGACGACCTCCAGCGTCACGCCCTGCGCGACCTTGGCGCTGTGGTCCGGGTCGCGCAGCAGGGCGAGGTCGCTGTGGGCGTGCATGTCGATGAAGCCGGGGGCCAGGGCCAGGCCCTCGGCGTCCAGTTCCCGGACCGCCCGGGGGCGCTGGCAGCCCGCCTGGGCGGCCTCCTTGACGATCGAGACGATCCTGCCGTCCTTGACCGCCACATCGGCGCGGTAGGAGGGGTCGCCGCTGCCGTCGACGACGTTGGCGTCCCGGATGACGAGATCGGCGAGGTCGTGGAAGTCCACAGGGTCCATACCGTCCACCGGGCCTCCTAGAAGAAGGTGCGGATGTAGTCGACGACCGTGCCGTCCGCCTCCGCCACCGGGATGAGCTGCCACTTGTCGAACGAGGTGCACGGGTGCGACAGGCCGAGGCCGACCCAGTCGCCGACCTCGACGTCCGCCTCGGGCGTGGTGCGCAGCCAGGCGTGCTGGTCGGACAGGGCGGTCACCGAGACGCCGGTGGCCGGCCGCTCCTCGCCGCCCCGGCGCACCACCTGGGCGAAGGGCAGGTCCAGGTCGTAGGCGGCGTCCCGTTTCCCCGCGTTGACGAACGCCTGGTCGGGGGAGGGCCGCGACACCACCTGCGCCCACAGGCGGAACGCCGGCTCCAGCGCGCCCTCCTCCGGGATCCGGGTGAACGGGGTGATCCTGCGGTAGTGGCCGTCGTCGTGCGAGACGTAGGCGCCGGAGCGGAGCAACTTCAGGACGGACGCGGAGAGTTCGGGGATCTCCGCGAAGACGTCCGCCACCGCGTCGAACCAGGCGCTGCCGCCCGCGCTCACCACGATCTCGTCGGTTGCGGCGAAGCGCCCCGCCATGTCGAGGTCGACGGCCAGCGCGACCAGCCGGCGCAGCCACGCGCGCACCCGGTCCGGGTCGGGCTGCGGCACCTCGCCCTCGTACCCGGCGACCCCCACCAGGCGCAGCGTCCTGGTGGCGGCCACCGCGTCCGCGATCGCCGTGCACTCCGCCTCCGTGCGCACACCGGTGCGGGCGCCCTCGCCGGCGGCGAGCTCCACGACCACGTCCAGCGGGCGGGCGGTTCCCGCCAGCGCCGCGTCCATGAGTTCCACGCCGCGGACGGAGTCGACGTAACAGATGAACCGGAAGTCCGCGTCCGCCGCGAGCCGGTCGGCGACCCAGCGCAGGGCCGCGGGGTCGACGAGTTCGTTGGCGAGGAACACCCGCTGCACGCCGAACTCCCGTGCCACCCGCACCTGGTGGGGGACCGCGAGCGTGATGCCCCACGCGCCGTGCTCGAGCTGCCGGTGGAAGAGCTGCGGGGCCATCGTCGTCTTGCCGTGCGGGGCGAAGGCGAGACCGTGGCGGGAGGCGTACGTCCCCATGAGCGTCAGGTTGTGCTCCAGGCGCTCGGCGGACAGCGCCAGCAGCGGCGTGGTGAATCCCCCGGTGAACAGATTGCGGCGCTGGGCGGCCAGCTCGCCCACGGTCAGGCCGTCGGCGTCCGGTGGGAGGCCCTTGAAGCGGTGGTCGACGCGTTCCTCGGCCAGGCGGACGAGCGCCTCCATGCCCATGGACCCTCCTGATCAGGTACGTTGCAATATGTGCAACGTCCATTGCGTATGTCGCTTACGGCTGTCTAACATCTCGGCCGACGCCGGGTCAACGGACGCCGACCGAACCCGCACCCCACCGAGGAGCTACGACCATCGTGACCACCGCCGGATCCCGCAAGGCCCCCGACGTCGTGGACGTCGTCGCCCTCGGCGAGTCCATGGTCACGTTCCTGCCCGCGGTCCCGGGGCGGCTCGCCGACGTTCCGTCCTTCGACCGGGCCATCGGCGGCGCCGAGTCCAATGTGGCCTGCGTGCTCGCGGCCGTCGGGCACTCCGTGCGCTGGGTGAGCCGGGTCGGCGCGGACGGCTTCGGCGACCACCTCGTGGAGACCATCGGGGCCTACGGCGTGGACGTGTCCTCCGTACGGCGGGACGCGACGCGGCCCACCGGCATCTACTTCCGCACGGCCGGGGACCGGGCCACCGACGCCCACGAGGTGGCGTACTACCGGGCCGGTTCGGCGGCCTCCGCGATGGCGGCGGACACCGTCGACCTGGACGCCGTGCGCGCCTGCCGCGTGCTGCACCTGTCCGGGATCACGGCCGCGCTGTCCGGGCCCTGCCTGGACCTGATGCGCGAGCTGACCGCACCCCGCCCCGGCCGCCCGGTGGTCTCCTTCGACGTCAACCACCGTCCCGGGCTGTGGCGCGACGCGGCGGGAGCGCGGGTGCTGCTGGACCTCGCGCGCGGCGCGGACATCGTGTTCGTGGGGGACGACGAGGCCCGCCAGGCGTGGGGGCTGCACGGCGCCCGGGCCGTCCGGGAGGCGCTGCCCGAACCGGAGATCGTCGTCGTCAAACAGGGCCGGGACGGGGCGACGGCGTTCGGCAAGGACACCGACGGCCCGGCCGGGGACGCCCGGGGGACCGCCACCTTCGTGCCCGCGCTGCACGTCGACGTCGTGGCCGCCGTCGGAGCCGGGGACGCCTTCGCCGCCGGTTTCCTCTCCGCGACCCTGCGCGGGCTGCCCGTCCGGGACCGGTTGCGCCACGGCCACCTGATGGCCGCCGCCGCGCTCACCGTCCCCGGAGACCTCGCCGTGCCCCCCGCCCGCGACCACGCCGACCGCCTGGCCGCCCTCGACGACACCGCGTGGGGGACACTTCGACTCGGCCCCGGCTGGACCGAAGCCGCACCGCGGGCCGAGGAGGAGGTACCTACGCCATGAGCCAGACCGTCGACCGGGCGCTGAGCATCCTGCCGCTGCTCGCCGAGGGACCCGCCGACCTCGGGCGGGTCGCCGACCGGCTCGGCGTGCACAAGTCCACCGCGCTGCGCCTGCTGCGCACCCTCGACGAGCACGGACTGGTCTACCGCCAGTCCGACCAGCGCTACCGCCTCGGCGCCCGGCTCTTCGCCCTCGCCCAAGAGGCGATGGAGAACCTCGACATCCGCGAGATCGCCCACCCCCACCTGGTGCGCCTCAACGAGGAGTGCGGCCACACCGTCCACCTCGCCGTGCACGAGGAGAACGAGGTCCTCTACATCGACAAGGTGGACAGCCGCTACCCGGTCCGCATGTACTCCCGGATCGGCAGGCCGGTGGCCATCACCGTCGCCGCCGTCGCCAAGCTCCTCCTCGCCGACCTGCCCGAAGCCGAGCGCCGCGCGGTCGCGGAGAAGCTCGACTATCCCCTGTACACGTCCCGTTCGACCCCGAACGCCGCCGCCTTCCTGCGCGAGCTGGCGACCGTGCGCGAACAGGGCTGGGCCACCGACCTCGGCGGCCACGAGGAGTCCATCAACTGTGTGGCCGCCCCCATCCGCGGCGCCGACGGGCGGGTCGCCGCGGCCATGTCGGTCTCCGCGCCCAACGTCGTCGTCACCGCCGACGAACTCCTCACCCTGCTCCCCCTGGTGCGCCGTACCGCGGACGCCATCAGCCGGGAGTACTCCGGCAAGACACGAGCCAAGGACGCCGAATGACCGACAAGATCGCCCTGACCCCGAAGACGCACACCACCCCGCCCGCGAAGTTCTCGCACGGCGTGAAGAAGGGGAACATCCTCCAGGTGGCCGGCCAGGTCGGCTTCCTGCCCGCCGAGGAGGGCAAGCCGCCCACGCCCGCGGGCCCCACCCTGCGCGAGCAGACCCTCCAGACCCTCGCCAACGTCGAGGCGATCCTCCAGGAGGGCGGCGCCTCCTGGGACGACGTGATGATGATCCGCGTCTATCTGACGGACGTGGACCACTTCGCCGAGATGAACGAGATCTACAACGCCTACTTCGAGGAGCAGGGCCTCACCCAGCCCCCCGCCGCCCGGACCACCGTCTACGTGGGCCTCCCGGCCGGCCTCCTGATCGAGATCGACGCGCTGGCCGTCCTCGGCTGACACCCCGCCGGTTCCGCATCCCCGCACCCCCCGCACCCCCCCGCACCCCCCGCGCCCCCGCTCTCCGTCGCCGTACGCCGTCACGGCGCGGCGCCCACCCCGCCCGGGCGCCGCGCCGCGATCACCCCTGCGCCGAAACTCCATGGAATTACGACAAGCAAGAGGACCCCCTGTCATGCCCATGCCCTACTCCGTACTCGCGGCGTCCCCCACACCACCGCCCCCACCCCACACCGGCGGCCTGCTCGCCCTCGTCCACGGCACCGCCGGCCTGCTCACCGTCGCCGCCCTCGGCATCGCACTGCTGCTCGTCCTGATCATCAAGGTGAGACTCCAGCCCTTCGTGGCGCTGCTCGCGGTCTCCATAGCCGTCGGCCTCGGCGCCGGCCTGTCGGTCACCGAACTCTTCGGCACGGTCCAGCGCTCCGACGCCGTCTCCCTCATCGAGTCCGGCATGGGCGGCACCCTCGGCCATGTCGCCATCATCATCGGCCTCGGCACGATGCTCGGCGCCGTCCTGGAGGTCTCCGGCGGCGCCGAGGTGCTGGCGTCCAGGCTGCTGGGCCTGTTCGGCGAGCGGCGCGCCCCGCTCGCCATGGGCCTGACCGGACTGATCTTCGGCATCCCGGTCTTCTTCGACGTCGGCATCTTCGTCCTCGCGCCGATCGTGTACGCGGCGGCGAAGCGGGGCGGCCGGTCGATCCTGCTCTACTGTCTGCCGCTGCTCGCGGGCCTGTCCATGACCCACGCGTTCCTGCCGCCGCACCCCGGCCCGGTCGCCGCCGCAGGTCTGCTGAAGGTCGACCTCGGCATGGTCATCCTGATGGGCATCGTCTGCGGCATCCCGGCCGTGCTGGCCGCGTGGGCGTGGTCCGCGTGGATCGGCAGGCGGATCTTCGTCCCCGTGCCGCAGGACATGGTCGAGGCGGCCGAGGAGGCCAAGGCGGCGCTCGAGCGGGAGCAGCGGGCGGCCGGCGTGACCCCGCCGGAGAAGCCGGTGCCGCTCCCGATCGTCTTCACGATCATCGGAACGCCCCTGGTCCTGATCCTCCTCGCCACCTTCTCCTCGATCGCCTTCGACCCCTCGACCGGCCGCTCGGTCATCGAGTTCTTCGGCCACCCCTTCGTGGCGTTGACGATCGCGCTGTTGCTGGCGTACTACCTCCTGGGCATCCGCCGCGGCTGGTCCCGCAAGTCCCTGGAGACGGTGTCCACCGCCTCGCTCAAGCCGATCGGCAACATCCTGCTGGTGGTCGGCGCGGGCGGCGTCTTCGGCGCCGTCCTCAAGGGCAGCGGGGTCGCGCAGGCGCTCTCCGACACGTTCCACGACGTGGGCCTGCCGGTGCTCGTGCTGGCGTACCTGATCTCCCTGGTCCTGCGCGTGGCCCAGGGCTCGGCGACGGTCGCGATCGTCACGACGGCGGGCATCGTCGCCCCGCTGCTGACGGAGGGCCACCACTCGCAGGCGTTCACGGCCCTGGTCATCATGGCCATCTCCGCCGGCTCGATCTTCGCCTCGCACGTGAACGACGGCGGCTTCTGGATGGTCGCCAAGTACTTCGGGATCAGCGAACGGGACACGCTGCGGACGTGGACCGTGCTGGAGAGCGTGCTGTCGGTGGCCGGGTTCGCGGTGGCCGCGCTGGTGAGCGTCTTCGTGTAGGCGTCCGGTGCGGATGTGAGACGTGAAGACGTAAGACGCCGGGTGGGATTCGTATAACGATGGTGGGGCTGGCTGTGTCCGGCACAGGATCTTCGACCATACTGCCCGCTGTGGAGCAGCGCATTGGTTCGAGCAGCCAGCCCCTGGACGGCGCCGGGGTCGACCCGGCCTTCATCCCCGGGCTCACCTCATCCGTGTCCGTGGACCGGAAGGACTCCGTCGAACCGGACGACTCCGTGGAGCCGGACGACTCCGTGGAGCCGGACGACTCCGTGGCGCCGGACGACTCCGTGGAGCCGGACGACTCCGTGGCGGCGGAGGAGTCCGTGGCGGCGGAGGACTCCGTAGCGCCGGAGGACGCGGTTCCGGACAAGGCGGCCGCCGCCGGGGAGCCGGAGCAGGAGGTCGCGGCGGAGGCCCCCGCCGAGGAGCGGGAGGCCGCCGACGGCCCCGTCTTCGAGGCCGCCGACCGCCGTGCGCGGATCGTCGCGGACCAAAGCGGTGTACGGCTCCGTCTGGACGACCAGGAGTGCGAGTTCCGCTGGGACGAGATCGGCGCCGTGGAGACGGAGACCGCGCGCTTCGGGAAGCGGTTCACGGTGACCGTGCACACCCCGGAACGCCGCTGGTACCCCATCGAGATCGAGGCCGACTCCCGCGCCCGCTTCAAGGAGTGGGAGGCCCGGCTCGACGAGGTGCTGGACGCCTACTTCGAGGACGGCGAGGAGGAAACGGCCGCCCCCGAGAAGGACGTTCCCGAGACGGACGCCCGCGAGAAGGACGCTGTCGAGACGGACGCCCCCGGCAAGGACGTTCCCGAGGACGGCGACTGACACCCGCGCGGCTTCAGCCGCGCGTGTACCACTTCGCGCTCGTGGCGATGGCCTCCATCTGCTTCATGGTGAGCGCGGGGGCCGTCCGGGTGGCGGCGGTGGTCTGCGAGCCGGAGTTGAAGGCGCTGATCACCACACGGCGGCCGTCGGGACGCATGGTGTCGACCGTCCACATGACGACCCCCTCGCCGCCCTTCTCGCCGGGCTTCTGATGCCAGGCGACCCTGGTGCCGTCGGGCAGGGTCCTGGAGTGGGAGCCGAAGAGCTGGCCCGCGGCGTCCGACATGTCCGCCTGGACGTTGACCTGCACCATGCTCGCGCCGTTGCCGTCGTCCACGACGACGTAACCGAACCCGGGGTCCGCGACGCTCTTCCTGACGACCTTGAGTCCCTCGGGCAGGAGGGCGGCGAGCGTCTTGGACACCGAACCGCCGGGGGCACCCTGCGGCGTGCCGGGCTCGGCCGTCGGCACCCGGGGGTCGACGGGGATGGTGTCCGCGGCGGTGCGCCACTGGCGCGCGGTGACGAGCGCCTTGAGGTCGGCGGGTGAGAGGGGAGGCAGGTCACGGGTGATGGGCGCGTCCTTCTCGGCGGGGGAGTTCCACTCCTGGACGCTGACGTTCTGCCCCTTCGGGGTGACGAGTTGAGCGGTCCACATCTTCGTGTCGACGCGGCGGTCCGGGTACTCGTAGCCCTGGAGGATCATGAGCGTCGAACCGTCGGCGAGCTTGCTCGTGGAGCAGGCGTCGTACGCGACGAACATCTTGTCGGGGCACGCGGTGGTCTCCAGAGCGCGGCTGCCGCCGGGCTGCACGCGGTCCAACGAGACGGAGACGGCGGCCTTCCCCTTGCCGTCGTCGTAGACGACCCGGGCGTAGGGCCCCGGCTTCTCGGTGCCCCGCCCGGCCGCGTCGCTGAACGTGCCCTTCGGAAGCAGCGACTCCAGGGTGCGGACGAGATCGTCCCCGGTCACGGTGGCCGGGCGGGTCATCGGCGGAGCCGAGGGGCTGTCGGCCACGGAGTTCCGGCCCTGCCCGCCGTCCGTGCGGGCACCGGGCAGGACCAGCGCCCCGCCCAGTCCGATCAGCGCGACTCCGGTCACGCTGCCCGCGAGGGCGGCCCGGCGCCGGCGCAGCCTCCGGCCGTGCGTCTCGCCGCGGGCGGCCAGGTCCTGCTGGTGGGTCTCGAAGCCGCCGCCGGCCTGGCGCAGGGCCGCGGCGAACCGGTCCTCGAAGGGGTCGTGCTCTTCAACGGGCATGGCAAAACCGCCGTTTCTGCGGGATGGGTGGTGGTGGGGACCGGCGGGGCCGGTGGGACGGCGAGGCGACCGGCGACGGGTCAGGGACTCGCGTACTCACTGAGGGCGTCGCCCAGCAGAGCGCGCAGCCGGGCGAGGGCGCGGACGCAGCGGGTGCGTACGGCGGCCGAGCTGGTGTTCATCGCGGCGGCCGTCTCCTCGATGCTGCGGTCCTCCCAGTACCGCAGGACGACCACGGCGCGGTCCTTGGCGGACAGCCGGCCGAGCGCCTCGAGGAGGGTGAGCCGCAGCGGGGCGTCGCCCGCCGGGCCCGGATCGGCCACGTCCGGGAGTACGTCGGTGGCGCGCTCCTTGCGGCTGCTGTGGCGCCTGCGGTGGGCGAGGAAGGTGCGGGTGAGGACGGTCTGGGTGTAGGCGGCGGGGTTGTCGGCACGGGAGATCCGGCCCCAGCGGAGGTACACCCGGCCCAGCGTCTCCTGGACGAGGTCCTCGGCGAGGTGGGTGTCACCTCCGGTGAGCAGACAGGCGGACCGGTACAGATGCCCGGCGCGCGCGGCGGCGAACTCCTGGTACCCGTCGCTGCGGCCCTGTCTCATGCGTTCCCCCGATGCCTTGTCGTGCCGTGCCGCCCTCACGTCTCCTTGATGCGGTGGGCCCGGGGAAATGTTTCAACCGGCTTGGGCGGCCCGGGATACTGGTCGCCGTACGAGCGAGAGGCGAGGGGACGACCAGGATGCACCAGCCGGGATACGGGCCGCCCGGGTACGGCCACCAGCCCGCTCCCCAGGGCCCGCCGGGCTTCGGCCCGCCGCCGGCGTACGGGCCGTACGCGCAGAACCCGTCTCATCCGCCGAGCCCGTCGGGCCCGCAGTACCCGCAGTACCCGTCGTCCCAGCCCCCGGCTCCGCCGACGCCCCCCGCGCCCGCGGGGCCGGACTTCCTCGCCGCCGACCGCCTGAACTCCGTGGTCGTGGACGCCACGGGTGTCGCCTTCGAGATGCTCGGCCGTACGTCGGAGTTCCCCTGGCAGGTGATCCGCAGCGTCCACTACCGCCCCGGCCCCAACGGCAAGGTGCTGATGGTGGCGGTGGTCCACATCGACGGCCGGATGTTCGAGTGTGTGGTGGACGCCAGGCGCCGGGAGACGCTGCGGGAGTGGTGCGCCCAACTCGGGGCGGTACTGGGGCACTACCGCCCCATGGTCTGACCCGTGACGTGATCACCGTCGGCAGACCGTGCGGGCTCCGGAGGAGGCCGTCGGGACGGCGGGTTGCATAATCATGCGAGAGTGTGCATACACTTATCCTCGTGTCCAAGGTGCTGACTTCCCTGCCTGTCGGTGAACGCGTCGGGATCGCCTTCTCAGGCGGCCTCGACACCTCTGTCGCGGTCGCGTGGATGCGTGAGAAGGGCGCCGTGCCCTGCGCCTACACCGCCGATCTCGGCCAGTACGACGAGCCCGACATCGCCTCCGTGCCCGGGCGTGCCACGGCGTACGGCGCCGAGGTCGCCCGGCTGGTCGACTGCCGGTCCGCGCTCGTGGAGGAGGGGCTCGCGGCCCTCGCCTGCGGCGCCTTCCACATCCGCTCCGGTGGCCGCGTCTACTTCAACACCACCCCGCTCGGCCGGGCCGTCACGGGCACCCTGCTGGTGCGCGCGATGCTCGAGGACGACGTCCAGATCTGGGGCGACGGCTCCACCTTCAAGGGCAACGACATCGAGCGCTTCTACCGCTACGGCCTGCTCGCCAACCCCTCCCTGCGCATCTACAAGCCGTGGCTCGACGCCGACTTCGTCAGCGAGCTCGGCGGCCGCAAGGAGATGTCCGAGTGGCTGCTGGAGCGGGACCTGCCCTACCGGCACAGCACGGAGAAGGCGTACTCGACCGACGCCAACATCTGGGGCGCGACGCACGAGGCCAAGTCCCTGGAGCACCTCGACACGGGCATCGAGATCGTGCAGCCCATCATGGGCGTGCGGTTCTGGGACCCGGAGGTCGAGGTGACCCCCGAGGACGTCACCATCGGCTTCGAGCGGGGCCGGCCGGTCACCATCAACGGCAAGGAGTTCGCCTCCCCGGTGGACCTGGTCCTGGAGGCCAACGCGATCGGCGGCCGCCACGGCATGGGCATGTGCGACCAGATCGAGAACCGCGTCATCGAGGCGAAGAGCCGCGGCATCTACGAGGCCCCGGGCATGGCGCTGCTGTACGCGGCGTACGAGCGCCTGGTCAACGCGATCCACAACGAGGACACGCTCGCCAGCTACCACACCGAGGGCCGTCGCCTCGGCCGGCTGCTGTACGAGGGCCGCTGGCTGGACCCGCAGGCGCTGATGCTGCGCGAGTCGCTGCAGCGCTGGGTGGGGACGGCGGTCACCGGTGAGGTGACGCTGCGGCTGCGGCGCGGCGAGGACTACTCGATCCTGGACACGACCGGACCCGCGTTCAGCTACCACCCGGACAAGCTCTCCATGGAGCGGACCGAGGACTCCGCCTTCGGCCCGGTCGACCGCATCGGCCAGCTCACGATGCGCAACCTCGACATCGCCGACTCCCGCGCCAAGCTGGAGCAGTACGCCCGGCTCGGCATGGTCGGCGGCAGCCCGGACCCGGCGCTGATCGGCGCCGCGCAGGCGGCCTCGACCGGGCTGATCGGCGCGATGCCCGAGGGCGGCGCGGAGACGATCGCCTCCCGCGGCGAGGGCACCGCCGAAGAGGACCAGCTCCTCGACCACGCCGCGATCGAGTCGGGCACCGACTGATCCCGTCCGCACGCCGACGGCCCGCCGCCCTCACCGGGGCGGCGGGCCGTTCGCCTGTGCGGACCGGGGCCGCCTCAACACGGGGAACGGAACGGGAGATCGGGGAGGATCCGCTGCCACTGCTCCGGCGTGAGGGCGTTGCGGGTGGTGGCACAGATCCGCTGGAGGGGCGCCTCGACGCCGACGTGCGTCAGCTCGACGGTGCGGTCGTCGGCGGAGGTCGCCAGGAGGCGTCCGTCCGGGCTGAAGGCCAGGTCGTTGACGGTTCCGCTGTGCCCGGTGACGGCCGAGCCGACGGCGGTGGCGTGCGCCGGGCGGGACACGTCCCACAGGCGTACCGTCCGGTCGTCGCCACCGCTGGCCAGGACGCGGCCGTCCGGGCTGAAGGCCAGGGAGTCGACGAAGCTGGTGTGGCCGGCGAGCGGCTGCCCCAGGGCGGTGCAGTGGGCCGGGTCGGTGACGTTCCACAGCCGTACGGTGTGGTCGGCGCTCGCGGTGGCCAGGGTGTGACCGTCCGGGCTGAAGGCCGCGGCCCGGATGCCGCCGCTGTCCGTCTGCACCGCCGGCCGGAACAGCCGGGCCCGTGCCGGGTCGGAGGTGTTCCACAGGCGCAGCGTGTCGTCGGAGCCCGCGCTGGCCAGGACGTGCCCGTCGGGGCTGAACGCGAGCGCGTCGACGCTGTCGGTGTGGCCGCGCAGGACGCCCAGACCGCGAGCCTGCCCCGGGTCGGCGACGTCCCACAGTCGCACGGTCCGGTCGGCGCCGGCCGCGGCCAGGACACGCCCGTCCGGGCTGAACGCCACGCGCGTGACCGGTCCGGTGTGCCCCGTCAGCACCCGCAGGCCGGCCGGGTGCCGGGGATCGGCCACGTTCCACAGGTGCACGGTGCCGTCGGTGCCGGCCGTGGCCAGCACATGACCGTTCCTGCCGAAGGCCGCGCTGGGGACGGTTGCCGCGGGGCCCGGCAGCGCCGCCAGCGTCCTGGGACGTCCGGGGTCGGTGACGTCCCAGAGCTTCGTGCTCTGGCCGGTCCCCCCGGTGGCCAGAACATGACCGCTGGGGCTGAAGGCGACGGCGTCGACGGGGCCCGGGGCGGCCAGACGGGTGCGGGGCAGGCTCCACAGGCGGACCGTGTGGTCGCGGGACGCGCTGGCGAGCGTGTGGCCGTCGGGGCTGAAGGCCAGCCAGTACACGTAGTCGGTGTGGCCGGTCAGCGGCTCGCCGAGCGGCGAGGGGTGTTCGGGGTCGGAGACGTTCCACAGGCGAACCGTCTGGTCGGCCCCGGCCGTGGCGAGCGTCTGCCCGTCCGGGCTGAACGCCACGGCGTACACGGAGTCGGTGTGGCCGGTCAGCGGATGGCCCATCGGCATGGCGTGCGCCGGGCGGGACACGTCCCACAGGCGCACGGTGTGGTCGTTGCCGACACTGGCCAGGACGCGTCCGTCGGGGCTGAAGGCCACCGCGTAGACGGTGTCCGTGTGGCCCTTCAGCGGCGGTCCGAGGGGCGCGGGGCGAGCGGGGTCCGCCATGTTCCACAGGTGGACGGTGTGGTCGTGGCCGGCGCTGGCGAGCACGCGTCCCGCCGGGCCGAACGCCGCGGAGGCCACCGCCCCCACGTGGCCGGTCAGGGCCGGACCGATGGGCGTGGCGTGCGCGGGGTCCGACACGTTCCACAGCCGCAGCGTGTGGTCGTAGCTCGCGGTGGCGAGGATCCGGCCGTCGGCGCTGAACGACACGGAGAACACATAGCCGGTGTGGCCCGTCAGGGGCGGCCCCCAGACGGCGGGGTGGGCGGGGTCGGTGACGTTCCACAGGCGCACTTCCCGTTCGCGGCCCGCAGCGGCCAGGGTGCGGCCGTCGGGGCTGAAGGCCAGCCAGTACACCCAGCCGATGCGGTCCTTGAGGGGTTTGCCGAAGGGGACGGGGTGGGTGGGGTCGGTCACGTTCCACAGGCGCACGGTGCCGTCGGCGCCCGCGGTGGCCAAGGTGCGCCCGTCGGGACTGTAGGCCACGGCGAAAACGGTGTCGGTATGGCCGGTCAGCGTGGTCGCGAGGGGCGTGTTCTCAGTGCCGAGCAGCCTGGTGTAGAGCTCGGGTGAGGGCCGCAGCCCGTACGCGGCCAGGCTGAGACGTGCGGCGAGCGACACGTCGTTGCTCTCCAACTGCTCGGACCTGGCGGTGATCTCGCGGGATATGGCGGCATCGCGCTCCGCCCGTGCGGTGCCGCGCTGCTGGAACGCGACGACGGCGGCCGTGGAGGCCAGGACCGCCAGGACGGCCAGGACGGCGACCGCGGCCCGGCGCAACCGGACGGACCGGCGTTCCTGCCGGACCGACGCCCTCAGGAAGTCCCGGACCCGTTCACCGAGCAGGAGGTCGCCGCGATGGCGTCCGGCCCATTCGGTGGCCGTGGCGAGCTGGCTGCCGCGGTACAGGAGGCTCGGGTCGCGGTGCTCACGCTCCCAGGCGGTGGCGGCGGCCGTCAGCCGCTGGTGCGTGAGCAGTCCTGCCCGGTCCTCGTTCAGCCAGCCGGCCAGCCGCGGCCACGCCTGGAGCAGTGCCTCGTGGGTGATCTCGACGGTGTCGGTGTCGAGCGTGACGAGGCGCGCCCGGGCCAGTGCGTCCAGGACGGCGCCGGTGCCGGGGTGGGCCAGGGCGTCCAGGTCCGCGCGCGGGACACGTCGTTTCGTGTCGTCGGTGCCCTCGCCGAGGGCCACCAGGCGCAGGAAGAGCGCGCGGGCCAGGTGCTGCTCCTGGGGAGTCAGGCCCGCGAAGACGGTCTCCGCGGTCTGGGCGAGAGCGTGCCGGATACCGCCGGCGGCCTCGTAGCCGGACAGGGTGAGGGTGGTGCCGCGGCGACGGCGCCAGGTCTCCCGCAGGGCGTGCGAGACCAGGGGCAGGGCGTTGGCCTGGCCCGTGGCGTCGGCGACGACGCGGGCCAGCAGGGAGGTCTCGACCGTGCAGCCGGCCTGCACGGCGGGCCGGCTGACGGCGCGGCGCAGCTCGTCGGTGGTCATCGGGCCGACGAGCAGTTGGGCGTCGCGCAACGCCTCGACGAGGTCCGGATGTTCCGAGCAGCGGGCGTAGAAGTCGGCCCGGACGCCGATCACGACGCGGGTGCGGCTGTTGGCGGCCTGGGCGGCGGTGACCAGTGCGGTGATGAACGCGGCGCGTTCCCGTGCGCTCGCGCAGAGGGTGAAGACCTCCTCGAACTGGTCCACGACCAGGAGGAGTTCGCTGTCCGGGGGCCGGCCGGCGAGGATCTGCAGCGCCGTCAGGTGCAGGGCGCGCGGCTTGTCCCCGAGTTCCTCCGACAGTGCCGTGGCCGATCCTCCGCTCAGTGCGGCCAGTCGGGCGGCGCACTCCTCCAGCGGATGCGGGCCGGGCACGAGCAGCACCGTGCGCCATGCGCCCTTCCCCGGATCGACCGCACCGATCGCGGGCAGCAGGCCGGCCCGCAACAGCGACGACTTGCCCGACCCGGAGGCTCCGAACACCGCGAGGAAGCGGTGGTCGCGGACACGGGAGACCAGGTCGTCGGTGAGGCGTTCGCGTCCGAAGAACCATTCGGCGTCCTCGGGCTGGAACGCCGCGAGGCCCGCGTAGGGACCCCGGCTTCCGGTGTCGGCGGGTTCGGGGAGCGCCCGGTCCTCGGCCGCGAGTTCGGCGGCAGTGGCCCGCCAGCGGGCCTCCCACTCGGCCGCGTCACCGTCACAGGCCCGCACATACGCCAGGGTGACGGCCAGGCTGGGCAGTTTCCGCCCCGCCGCGGCGTCCGCGAGGGTCGTGGACGAGTAGTGGGCCCGGCGCGCCAGTTCCCGGTAGGGCGGACCGCCCGCCTTCGCCCGTAATCGGCGCAGGTCGGCTGCGAAAACGGTCAGCACGCCGTCGTCGTCCGCCAAAGGACGCTCGGCACGTGGCACCCCGTACCTCCTCCGGGATCGGATGACCGGCCCATTGTCCGGACCTTGTCGTCCGGCATCCAACCCCCGATTCCGGACAACGAAACGGCAGTACAACCGATGCACCGGCGGCCGCGGTCCCCGCTCCGCCGGCTCGCCCGGTGGGGGTCGCGTCTGCTCGCCGGGGCTGATTCCCCACGCACGTCCATGCCGTGAACGGCCCGTATCCGACGGGCACGGGAAAAGGAGTCTCATGAATTCCGGCAAGCGTTTACTCGTAGGAGCCGCCACCGTGAGCCTGGCCCTGGGGGGACTGCTCGCCTCCCCGGCCGCCCAGGCGGCCCAAGGGGCCTCGGTGCAGCAGCCCGCCCGCAAGACGGTGTACCTCTACGCCACCGACGTCCATCTGCGGGCGGCACCCAGGACCAGCGCCGCGATCCTCGCCACGGTGTCGCACATCCACCTCTACGACTACTGCCAGACCGACAAGAACACCACCGCGGTACCCGACCCCAACGGGGGAACCAACCCCTGGTGGAGCAAGGTGACGCTCACGACGGGCAGTGACTACGCCTGGGTGAGCAACGTGTACCTGCAGGGGGGCCGGAAGATATCGGGCGTTCCGGACTGCTGACAGGCCGGCGGGCGAGCAGCGCCGTGCACCGCCACCGGGCGGATCCCATGAACGTCACCGACCACCGGGAGGTACCCCTTCCATGCGACGTACCGCCAATCGCCTCGGTGTGACCGCCGCGGCCGCAGTGCTGGCCTTCACGGGCGCCGGTCTGGCCGCCGGCACCGCGGTGGCGGCCCCCGTCACACCGGCCTACGCGTGCGCGTACTACAGCGGCAACGCGCTGACGGTCTACGGCGACAAGGGCCCACGGGTGCAGCAGGCGCAGTGTCTGCTGTCCCACTGGCACTACCTCACCGTGAGCGACATCGACGGGAAGTTCGGCGACCACACCCTGCACGCGGTGAGGAGCTTCCAGTCGGATCACCACCTCACCGTCGACGGCAAGGTCGGCGAGCACACCTGGGCCGCGCTCTACGGCACCTGAGCGCCGGCTCGTGGGACCACCGGGTCCCGACGCCACAGGGGGAGGCGGAGGGCGCCGGGCCCCGGACGTGAGATGTCCGGGGCCCGGCGCCTCGTCACGCGGCCGTCGTCGCCCGCCGGTGCCCCGTGACTCCTACGGCAACGCGTGCACGTGCGGGCCCACCGAGTTCGACCAGGCGTTCTGGGACGCGGCGTCCCAGTTCGTCGACCACGTCATCGCGCCCCGCAGGTCCGGGTACGTCCTGGACGGCTTGAACGTGCCGCAGTTCGTTCCCCTCGCCAGGCAGTCCAGTGCGTTGTTCACCACCGAGGGCGAGACGTAGCCGCTGCCCGCCGCGCTCGTCGAGGCCGGGACGCCGAGGCCCACCTGGGACGGGGACAGGCCGCCCTGGAGCTGGATGCACGCCAGGGCCGTGAGGAAGTCCACCGAGCCCTGCGCGTACACCTTGCCGTCGCACCCCAGCATGGAACCGCTGTTGTAGTACTGGGTGTTGACGACCGTGAGGATGTCCTTGACGTTCAGGGCGGTCTGGAAGTACGCGTTCGACGTCGACTGCATGTCGATCGTCTGCGGGGCCATCGTGATCACCAGGGACGGGCCCGCCTTCGACGAGAGCTGCCGCAGTGCCTGTGACATGTAGGTCGCGTTGAGGCCGTTCTCCAGGTCGATGTCGACGCCGTCGAAGCCGTACGTCTGCATCAGCGCGTACACCGAATTCGCGAAGTTCGCCGCCGACGTCGCGTCGTTCACCGACACCGTGCCGTTCTGGCCGCCGACCGAGACGACCACCTTCTTGCCCGCGGCCTTCTTGGCGGCGACGTCCGCCTTGAACTGGTCCACCGTGTAGCCGCCCAGGCCGGCCGAGTCGAGGGTGAAGCTCACGGCTCCCGGCGTGCTCGTCGCGTCCGCGAACGCCACCGCGATGATGTCGTACTGCGACGGCACGTCCGAGAGCCGCTGCACCGTGGCGCCGTTGTCGAAGTTCTGCCAGTAGCCCGTCACCGCGTGCTTCGGGAGCCCGGTACCGCCCCCGCCGCCGGTCGCCGCCGTCGTGGCCGTCACCGCCGCCGACTTGGCCGACTCGCCGGCCGCGTTCGTCGCCGTCACCTGGAAGGAGTACGACGTCGAGGGGGACAGGCCCGTCACCGTCGCGGACGTGCCGCTCGCCGACGTCACCTTCGTGCCGCCCCGGTACACGTTGTAGCCCGTCGCGCCCGTGACCGCGTTCCAGGACAGGGACACGGAGGAGGACGTCGTGCCGGACACCGCCAGGCCCGTCGGGGGCGACGGGACCGTGGGGGACGGGCCCCCGCCCCCGCCGCCGTCCGGGCCGTACACCGACACGTCGTCCGCGTAGTACGCCGCCTGCCCGTACCAGCCGTGCAGATACACCGTCACCGACGTCGTCGAGGCGCCCGTCGTGAACGTCGTGGACAACTGTTTCCAGCTCGCCGAGTCGGGCGTCCACGTCGAGACGTCCGTCGTGCCGGTCCCCGTGGCGCCCAGGTAGGTGTACCCGCCCTGCACCCATGCGCTCAGCGTGTACGTCGAGTTCGGCTTCACCGTCACCGTCTGGGCGCACTGCGCGTAGTCCTGGCCCGCGGGCGTCGCCTTCAGCGCGGCCGTGCCGCCGTGCACGGGGGAGGACACCGTCGTGCCGCTGCCCGCCGAGCAGGTCCAGTCGGCGAGGCCCGACTCGAAGCCGGCGTTCTTCGCGTTGTTCACATCCGCCGCGGCCGCGTGGCCGGCGCCCAGCAAGGAGAGGGCGAGCGCGGCGACGGCGGCCCCCGCGAGGGTCCGTCTGCGGCGGGGTAGGGCTGGAACGCGGTCCACTTCGGCCTCCGATGTGGGGAGAGAGGGCAGGAGGGCATTGCGGAACGGTGGCCACCGCCTGATGCCCCATGAATTTGGTCCAGACCAATCCCGGTGTCAAGGGTTCCTGCGCTTTCAACCTTCCAGCCGACGAGGCGAGTTGGGGCATATGCCCCTACTCTGTGTCGATCATGTCCGCACCTTCGGTGAGATGATCTTCGAGATTCTGTGTTGAGCGGGGCATGCCGTGGATATGGTGCTGTTGCAGGACGATGCAACAGGACGTCACAGGGGCGATCTGAGGCGGTGGTCGACCACCCCGCCGCAGTGAACGGGGTGGTGAGCAGCCGTGCCGACCGCGATAGCCGTCACCAGTCCCGACCTGGTGCTCCCGCCGCTCGACCGCCAGACGCCGCCCGCCGCCGTCCAGCCCCAGCCCACGCTGGAGGCGTCCCTGACCGCCATGCACGCGCTGATCGAGCAGCACGGATACGTCATCGCCCTGCACCCCGCCGCCGGCGACGACCCGGCCGTGCAGCGGCTGCGCACCGTCCGCTCCGTCCTGGAGAGCGACCGCGTCGCACTGCTCGGCGTCGACCTGCCCCCGCTCGGACTCGCCCTGCTCGCCCAGCAGTTGCGCCAGCTCTCGGTCTGCGACTTCAGTCCCGGTGTCCTGGCGTCGTCCGTGCGCCTGCTCGCCCACTACATCTACGCCGGCGCCCTCCTCGGCTCGGTCACCAGGCTGGACCGCGTCCCCGTCCCGCTCACGTCCCACGCCAAGTCCTGGGTGCCGGGCGCCCAGTTCGCCGTCCTCGCGGGCCCCCGCCCCCAGCTCGTCCGCGTGGGGCAGGAGGAGTTACCGGGCCCCGAGTTCGGCACCCGGATGCTCGTCGCCGCCGGGCAGCCGCCCTCCGACTGGGTCACCGCCTCCCTCGCACCCGCCTGGCGGGTCCAGGGCGTCGGGACCGTGCCCCTTCCCCAGGAGTCCCCCCGCTGGTGGGGGACGAACCGGCTCGTCGAGTTCGCGGCCGGCCTGCACGACGTGTCCGTGCTCTACCAGCTCGTGTCCTCCGTACGGCGCGAGATCTGCCACTGGTGCGGGCTGGAACTCATCGGCGACCGCTGCGGCTTCTGCGCCGCGCCCCTCCCGCCGCCCCCCGAACAGCAACCGGCCGCCACCGTCCGCGCCGCCCTGCCGCGCGGCGGCACGTAGGCGTCATGCGTACGACTCCGCAGCACGCTTCGCACAACGTTCGACCGCTCGACCGTCCGACCGCTTGACCGTCCGACCGCTTGACCGCCCGACCCGCCGTTCCCCCGCTCCCATCGAGGTTGTCCGCGTCATGAACTCACGCCAGCGCCGCGGCGTCATCCTGCTGGTCCTCTCGGCCCTCGCCGCCGTCGGCGCCTTCGCCGGGGTGCTGTCGGTGATCCGCGACGTGAACTCCAAGGTCGGCCCCGAGGTCACGGCGTACCGCCTCAAGAGCGACATCGATCCCTACAAGGAACTCACCCCCGGCCAGTTCCAGAAGATCTCCATGCCGAAGCGGTGGCTGCCCGCCACCGCCGTCACCGACCTGGCGCGGATCCGCGGCAAGATCGCCGTGACCCGGCTGGAGCAGGGCTCCCTCCTCCAGAGCGACATGATCGTGGACCGGCCCGAACTCCAGCCGGGACAGCAGGAGATCGCCATCATGATCGACGCCTCCACCGGTGTCGCGGGCCAGATCGACCCCGGTTCGCGGGTCAACATCTACGCCACCTTCAAGGCCCGGAACGACAAGGCCAAGGACGAGTCCAAGATCATCGTCACCAACGCCCGCGTCCTCAACGTCGGCAAGCTGACCGCCCTCGACCCCGGCCAGTCCAGCGACGAGCGGCAGCGCACCGCCACCGAGGCCGTCCCCATCACCTTCGCCCTCGACACGGCCGACGCCCAGCGCGTCGCCTACGCCGAGTCCTTCGCGACACACGTCCGGCTCGCCCTGGTCGCGGGCGGCTCCCAGACCACGGTCACGCCGGGCGACCGCACATACACCCTCGACCAGGACAAGTAGGAGGCCGCGCATGAGGTCCGTACCGGTCCCCACGCCGTCCGACCGGGCGGGGTGTCGCCGATGACCATCCGTGTCCTTCCCGCGGCCGGTGACCTCGACTCCGCCCGCGCGCTCACGACCCTGCTCGGCCAGCTCCCCGACGCCGAGCCCGCCCCGCCCGTCCACGACTCCACGGCCCTGCTCGACACCCTGGCGCGCCTGGCCCAGGACTCCCTGGACGAACTGCCCGAGGTCGTCCTCGTGCACGAGCGGATCGGGCCGGTGCCCGCGCTCGACCTGATCCGCGACCTGGTGATGCGGTTCCCGGCGGTCGGCGTCGTCCTCGTCACCGCCGACACCAGCACCGGCGTGCTCACCGCCGCGATGGACTCCGGCGCCCGCGGCATCGTCACCCTGCCCCTCGGCTACGACGCCCTCGCCGAACGCGTCCAGGCCGCCGCCGCCTGGTCCGCCGGCATGCGGCGCCACCTGAGCAGCGGCGCACCCGAGTCGTACGGCGGACCCGGCGGGACCGTGGTCGCGGTGACCGGCGCGAAGGGCGGCGTCGGCACCACGGTGTGCGCGGTGCACCTCGCGCTCGCCACACGCGCCTCGGGCCGCACGGTCGCGCTGGTCGACCTCGACCTCCAGTCCGGCGACATCGCCTCCTACCTCGACGTGCAGTTCCGGCGCTCGGTCGCCGACCTCGCCGGGATCACGGACATCAACCCGCGCGTCCTCCAGGACGCCCTCTACACGCACGACAGCGGCATCGGACTGCTCCTCGCCCCCGCCGAGGGCGAGCGCGGCGAGGAGGTCACCGACCGGGTGACCCGCCAGGTCCTCGGCGCGCTGCGCTCCCGCCACGACGTGGTGATCGTCGACTGCGGCTCCCAGATGACCGCCGCCACCGCCGCGGCCGTCGAGATCGCCGACCACGCGCTGCTGCTGGTCACCCCGGACGTGGTCGCGGTCCGCGCGGCCAAGCGGATGGTCCGCCTGTGGGACCGCCTCCAGATCCGCAAGGCCGAGGAGACGCTGACCGTCGTCAACCGGCACGCACGCGGTACGGAGATCCAGCCCGCCCTCGTCGAACGCGTCACCGGCACCAAGGCGGCCCGCGCCGTGATCCCGGCCGCCTTCAAGGAACTCCAGGCGGTCGTGGACGCCGGACGCCTCCAGGACCTCGACGCCCGCTCCACCGTGAAGCAGGCGCTGTGGGCGCTGGCGGGGGAGCTGGAGCTGGTGAAGGTCCAGGAGGGCGGCGGGCGACGGCGGAAGGCGCCGTCGGACCGGGGCGCGCTGAGCCTGTGGCGCAAGGGCGGCGACCGGGGGTCGGTGACGCTGGAGTTCGCCGGGATGTTCCCGCTGCTGCTGGTCGTGATGGCGCTGCTGTGGGAGTGCGTGCTGTACGGCTACACGTACTCGCTGGCGGGCAACGCGGCGGACGAGGCGGCTCGGGCGGGGACGGCGGCGTACGCCGTGAAGGGCGATGTGGACGGAGCGTGCCAGTCGGCGGGGGTCCAGCACCTGCCGGACGCCTGGCAGGGGGCGGACATTCACTGCAGGCCGGACCCGGCAGGGTCGGTGATGAGGGCGACGATCAAAGCGGACGTCCCGCTCTTCTTCCCGGGCCTCAACCCCGGCTGGAAAGTCGTCGGCTCGGCAGGAGCGGCACTGGAAGGGAACAGCCCATGAGGTCTCCTCTCCGCCGCCGGGAGGCGCCCCGGCCGGGACGACGCACCCGCCGCCGCTGGGACGACCGCGGCGTCTCCATGCTCGAATTCGCCGGCTTCCTGCCCATCCTCCTCGTCATCGGCATGGCGGCCATCCAGCTCGGCCTCGTCGGTTACGGGATCAGCCAGGCGGGGACGGGTGCGCGGGCAGCCGCCCGGGCCGCATCGCAGAACAGGGACGGGGCAGCCGCGGGCCTGGCGTCCGTCAGCGAGTGGCTCAGCCCCGACGTGAAGGCGCCCAAGGGGCCTGGCGCCACCACCACCGCCACCGTCACCGTCCAAGTCCCCGCGGTGATTCCCCTCTTCGACAAGATCCCCGTCACCCGCCGCGCCACCATGCCCAACGATCCGGACCCGATCCTCCCGGAGAGGAGCTGACGACCGGCATGAGCCTCCGCTCCCGTATCGCCGCCCCCGACGACGGGGGAGCCGCCCGCGAGGACGGACACCTCGTCGCCGTCTACCGCGCCAAGCTCCTGGAGGAGATCGACCTCGCCGAGATGTCGGGCCTCGCGACCGCCGAACGCCGCGTGCGGCTCGAACGCGTCCTCGGGCACATCATCAGCCGCGAGGGCCCGGTCCTCTCCTCCGCCGAACGCTCCCAGCTCATCCGCCGGGTCGTCGACGAGGCCCTCGGCCTCGGCGTCCTCGAACCGCTCCTCGCCGACGCCTCCATCACCGAGATCATGGTCAACGGCCCCGACTCGATCTTCGTGGAGCGGGCGGGCCGCGTCGAACAGCTCCCGCTCCGCTTCGCCTCCGCCGAGCAGCTGATGCAGACGATCGAACGCATCGTCTCGACCGTCAACCGCCGCGTCGACGAGTCGAACCCCATGGTCGACGCCCGCCTGCCCACCGGCGAACGCGTCAACGTCATCATTCCGCCGCTCGCCCTGACTGGCCCCACCCTCACCATCCGCCGCTTCCCGCGCGCCTACACGCTCCCCGAACTCATCGGCCTCGGCTCACTGGACGAGCAGATGCTGATGCTGCTCGCCGCGTTCGTCCGCGCCCGCTTCAACCTCATCGTCAGCGGCGGTACCGGCTCCGGGAAGACGACCCTGCTCAACGCGCTCTCCGGGCTGATCCCCTCCCAGGAACGCATCATCACCATCGAGGACTCCGCCGAACTCCAGCTCCAGCAGGAGCACGTGATCCGGCTGGAGTCCCGCCCGCCGAACGTCGAGGGCAAGGGCCAGATCACCATCCGCGACCTGGTCCGCAACAGCCTCCGGATGCGGCCCGACCGGATCATCGTCGGCGAGGTCCGCGGCGGCGAGACCCTCGACATGCTCCAGGCGATGTCGACCGGCCACGACGGCTCGCTCGCCACGGTACACGCCAACTCGGCGGAGGACGCGCTGATGCGGTTGCAGACCCTCGGCTCGATGTCGGAGGTCCTGATCCCGTTCGAGGCGCTCAAGGACCAGATCAACTCGGCCGTCGACGTGGTCGTGCAGCTCGCCCGGTACCCCGACGGCTCCCGCAAGGTCGTGGAGATCGCGCTCGTCGTGTCGCACGGACGCGAACAGTTCCGCGTCGCCACCGTGTCCCGTTTCGTGCCCCAGCCCCTCGGCCCCGACCGGATCGTCCGCGGCCGCTTCGAGCACCTGCCGCTGCCCCGGCCGGTCGCCGAGAAGCTGTACGGCGCGGGCGAACCGCTCCCGCCGGCCTTCGGCGTCGCGGATGCCCTCGACGTACTGAACACGAGGCAGGCCATCGGATGATCCCCGCCCACCCCAGGAGCCGGTCATGAACGACCCCGCACTCCTCGCCCTCGGCGCCACCGTCCTCACCGGCGCGCTCGCCGTCGCGGGCGTGCACTCGTACGCCTCCGGCCGCGCCCAGCGCCGGGCCCTCGTCGACCGGCTCTCCGGCGCCGCGTACGGCCCGGTCCGCACGGCGGCGGGCCGCGTACGGCGCTTCACGGCCGTCGACCGCAGGCTGCGCCGCACCCGCCTGGGACGCGCCATCCACATGCGCCTGTCGGCGACGGGACTCGACCTGACGGCGGGGGAGTTCTTCACCTACGTCACCGTCGTCGTCGTGGCGCTCTGGCTGATCGCGGCCTCCACCCTGGCGCCCTTCTTCGGCCCGATCGCCGGCCTGATCGGCGTCTGGGGCGCGGCCGTCTTCCTCAACTGGCAGCGCCAGAAGCGCATCGAGGCCTTCATCAACCAGCTCCCGGACGTGGCCCGCCTGCTGGCCAACGCCACGGCCGCCGGACTCGCCCTGCGCACCGCACTCGCCATGGCGGCGGAGGAACTGGAGGCCCCGGCGGGCGAGGAACTGGCCCGGGTCGCCGACCAGCTCTCGCTCGGCCGCTCGGTCGACGACGCCCTGGACGAACTGGCCGAACGCCTCCCGTCGCGCGAGCTGATCGTCCTCGTCACCACCCTGGTCCTGGCCAACAAGGCGGGCGGCTCGGTGGTCAGCTCACTGCGCAACCTCACCCAGACCCTCGAGGACCGCAAGGAGACCCGGCGCGAGGTCCGCACGATGCTCTCCGAGGTCAACGCGACCGCCTTCACGGTCCCGATGCTCGGCCTGGGTTCCCTGATCCTGGTCAACTCCTCGAACGAGGGCGCCCTGGCCCGCGTCACCGGCTCCCCGCTCGGCCAGGGCCTGGTCCTGCTCTCCCTCGGCCTGTACACGATCGGCTTCTTCGTCATCCGCCGCCTCGGCAAGATCGAAGTGTGAGGGGGAGAACGCGATGCTGCCGCTGCTCCTCGCCCTGCTGATGGCGGTGTCCGTCGCGGGCATCCTCCTCGGCATCCGGATGATCCGCGCCGACGCGAGACTGCCGAGCGACCTCGCGCTCGCCCTGGAGGTCGGCTCCACCCGGGTCTCCAAGGCGGGCTCGGCGGTCGACCGCCTCGGCATCCGCTTCGCCCCGCTCGTCCTGCGCCTGATGGGCCCCCGCCGCGTCGAGGCCAAACGCCGTCGCATCGACATGGCGGGCAACCCCGGCGGGCTGACCCTGAACCGGTACGCCGCACGCCGGGCGGTGTACGGCATCTTCGGGCTGGTCCTCGGCCTGATGTTCCTCACCAACGGCCGGCTGCTCTTCGCCGCCGTGACGTTCGCCTTCGGGCTGTTCGCCGCCGACGCCCTGATCTGGCAGGCCATCCGGGAACGCAAGGACGTCATCGACCGCACCCTGCCGGACTTCCTGGACGTCCTCGCGGTCGTCGTCTCGGCGGGGCTCGGCTTCCGGCAGGCCCTCGACCGGGTCGCGGAGAAGTACGAGGGCCCCTGGGCGGACGAACTGCGCATCACCCTGCGCCAGATGGACATGGGCGTCAGCCGCCGCCAGGCCTTCGACGAACTGCGCAGGCGCAACTCCTCCGAGCAGGTCGCCCAGTTCGTGTCCGCCCTGCAACAGGGCGAGGAACTCGGCTCGCCCATCGCCGAGACCCTGATCCAGCTCGCCACGGACATGCGCCGCACCGACGCCCAGAACGCCCGCCGCCGCGCCGCCAAGACCATCCCCAAGGCCACGCTGGTCACCCTGGTGTTCATGCTCCCGGCGACGATGATCCTGATCGCCACGGGGATGTTCCTGGGGTCGGGCACGGACTTCGGATCGATTCTGGGCCGGTGACGCCGATGACGCCCAAGACGCCCGAGACGCCGAAGAGGCCGAAGGCGGGGACAGCGAGGAGGAGCGGGAGCGGGAGCGGGACCGGTCACCCCACCCCCGGATACCTCGAGGACGACGCCCCTGCCCCCGCCAGCGTCCGACTCCAGCTCAACGCGCTGCAGACCCTGTGCCGCCAGACCGTGGCCGTACGCCTCGCCATGGTCCTGATCGGCACCCCCTTCGCCCTGGCCCACGCCCCGGACGGCACCCCCCGCGACGCCGCCCTCGCGGCAGGCGTCCTCGGCGTCATGGCCTCCTACGCCGTGCTGCGCGACTGGCACCGCGTGGGCCCGCGCCTGCTGGCCCACCCCACCCTGATGGCGCTGGACCTGCTCTTCGTCGCCACACTGCTCCTGACGGCGTCCCCCGCCTCCCCCCTGGCCTACGCCACGGTCTGCACCCCGCTCCTCTCCGGCCTCCTCTACGGCTGGCGCGGCGCGGGCGTCCTCACGGGCCTGCAACTGGCCGTGGTCCTCGCGGTCTACCGGGCGTGGGAACACCGGCCCGGCGCGGGCGCCAGCACCCTGCTCATCGCCGGGTTCTGCGTGGCCGCCGGCATCATCGGCGTCACCCTGCGCAACCTGATGTTCCGCTTCGGCGCGGCCGGCGAGGCGCTGTCGCAGGCCAACGCCCGCCTCGCGGCGACGGAGGCCGTGGAGTCCGAACGCAGGCGCCTCGCCCGCGAGATGCACGACTCGGTGGCCAAGACCCTGCACGGCCTGGCCCTGGCCGCGGAGGCCCTCGCGACCTCGGCCGACCGCGGCGACCCCGAAACACTCAAACGCCAGGCGACGCTGGTCGCGGGAGCGGCGCGCAGGGCGGCGGCGGAGTCCCGCGAGCTGCTGTCGGACCTGCGGCGCCGTACGGACGTCACGGCGGCACACCTGGACGTGGCGGCCGAACTCGCCGTCCGCGTACGGGAGTTCGCGAGCCGCACCGGCATGGAAGTGGAGCTGGCGAAACCGGACGCCCCCCTGCTCCTGCCGTACGCGACCGCACACCACGTCCTGGCGATCGTCGCGGAAGCGCTGGAGAACACCCACCGGCACGCCCACGCGACGCACCTGCGGATCGCCCTCGGCGTCGTCGGGGCCGAGGCGTTCGATCTGCGCGTGCAGGACGACGGTGTCGGCCCGCCCCCGCCCGACGCCCTGGAAGACCTGACGAAATCCGGCCACTTCGGCCTGCTCGGCATGACGGAACGTGCCGCGTCTCTGGGCGGGACCCTCCGTCTGGGCCGTTCACCGCTGGGAGGCGCCGAGGTCCATCTGCGCCTCCCCCCGTCCACGACCGCTGCCCCCGCTCCCCAAGAGGAGGCCGCACATGCCTGACCTGCCTGACCAGGCACAACCCGGCCCGCCCCTGCGTGTCCTCGTGGCCGACGACAACCCGGTCGTACGGGCGGGCCTGACCGCCCTGCTGTCCGTCCACCCCGACATCGAGGTGGTGGCGGAGGCGGCGGACGGCGCCCAGGCCCTCACCTGCGCCGACCGGCACCGCCCCGACGTCATCCTCCTCGACCACCGCATGCCGGGCACGGACGGCCTGACGGCACTGCCGCGACTGGCCGCGCTCGCCCCCGTGATGATGCTGACGTACAGCCGAGAACCCGAGGTGGTGGCGGAGGCACTGGGCCGGGGGGCCTCGGGCTACCTGGTCCACGGGGAGTTCACGGCGGCGGAGCTGATCGCGGCCGTACGGGGGCTGAGGGACGGTCGGCGGACGGTGTCCCCGTGCGCTGTCCGGACTTCGCTCGGCGTTTCCTACGAAGAGAAGGAAGTCGCTTCGCGTCTGCAACCGACCGTGGCACAGTCGTCGGGGGTTCCGCCCGCCCGGGCGGGGGGTCCGCGGCGACGCGCCGCCAGATGGCCGGCCTTCGGGCTGAGTTCGAGGGAGGTGGAGGTCATGGACCTCATCGCGGCCGGGATGAACAACCGGCAGATCGCCGCGGCCTGCTTCATCAGCGAGAAGACGGTCAAGAACCACATCAACCGCATCTTCGCGAAGCTGCATAGTTCTTCGCGGAGCGAAGCGATCGCTCGCTGGCTGGGGACGGCTCGGGAGGGGTGGGCCCGATGAGCACCCGGCCAGGCGGAAGTTGGGCCCCTGGGCCCACGAAGGGTGAGAGTTCTTTCACCTACGGTGTTGTGGTTGGCGGTTGCCGCATCGGGTGGGAGGGCAGGGACCGTGATGAACAGGGTGAGGCGCGGGGTCGGTGCGTGGGGGCGGGCCGTGGGGGCCCGGATGCGGGGGGCTGGGCGGGATGCCGGGGCGGGGTTCGTGGAGTACGCGGGCCTGATGATCATCGTTGCCGCCATCTTCACCATGGTCCACGGTCTGGGTCTGGACAACCTGATCTCACAGGCGATCCTGCGCGCGGTGAACAACGTCACCGGCGGCTGAACGACCGCGGACAGACGCTCCCCCTCTACATATGGCTGACAAGCATCCTGCTGTTCGCAGCCTTCGCGTTTTTCGCCTTCGCCCAAGCAGCGTCCGCCCGCAACGGAGCGCAGTCCGCGGCGGACGCTGCCGCATTGGCGGCGGCGCAGGACGGCCGGGACCGGCTGATGGACCGTCTCGAGACCGCCGTGGGGCAGGAGGACGACTGGCTGACCTGGCTGCGCGGTCGGCTGCCCGCTGACGCCGCAGACCCCACTGCCGCCGCGCAGCAACTGGCTGCTGAGAACGACTCGACCGTCGAGGGCGGAGCCCAGCCGGTGACAAGGGACGGCTATCCCGGATTCCAGGTGGCAGTGCAGACGAACTACACAGTGGGCGATTCCGTCATTCCCGGTACGGAGGGAATGCATGCGAGGGCCCATGCCATCGCCGTCATACAACCGCGCTGCGATTTCGACCCGGACGCGGATCCCGAGAAACCTGTGCAACTGAACTGCGACGGCCAGAGCGTGGACATCGACCCCAAAAAATTCAAACCGGTCGACCTTCCTGACGCGTCCGTGCTGTTCTCAGTGCATCTGGCCGAGTGAAAGGAAGCCCAACCGATGGATCTTCGGCACACCATGAAGGGCCGCAGGGCGCTGGGCGCGGTCGCGATCACGGCCGGGCTGCTCCTCACGGTGGCCGGGTGCGGCGGGGGAGGTGACGGTAAGTCGGACAAGGGAGCGGCGGCTTCCTCCGCCCCTGCTCAGAGCGGCAGCAGTGGGGACGAGAAGAAGTCCCAGGCACCCCAGTCGGACACGACGCTGGCCGAGGTCAAGGGGGAGAACGGGCTGACGTTGACTATCACCTCCGCCAAGCGGGACAGCGGGGGCTTCGTGACCGTCGAGGGAACGGTCACGAACAACACGGGCGGTCCGTGGGTCGGGGGCGACTGGCGCGGCGACGAGCAGGAACTGGCCAGGAACGGTGGATCCATCGCGGGCGCCAGCCTGATCGACCCGAAGGGCAAGAAGAAGTACCTGATCCTGCGTGACACCTCAGGGCGCTGCCTCTGCACCCAGTTCACCGGTGGCGTCAAGGAGGGCGGCACCACGCAGTGGTTCGCACAATTCCCGGCCCCGCCCGAAGGCACGAACCAGGTGAACTTCCAGGTCGGTTCCATGCCCCCCGCCTCCATCGAACTCTCCGAGGGGTGACCGACCATGCGCCGCCCTCTCCGACCGGCCGCTGCCCTGACGCTGCTCACGGCCCTCACCCTCGTAGGCACACCCCCCGCCTCCGCCGACGAAACCCCCAGCGCACCCCCCGGCACCGTGACCACCCCCCCGCCCCCCTCCATCGACCCCACCAGCCCGGGCCTGAAGCTCGCCGACGGTGCCAGTCTCGCGCCCGCCAAGGTGCTGGACATCAAGTCGGTCGTCGAGGACCTCGGCGGTGAAGAGCGCCGCGAGGACACCAACACGAGCGTCACCTTCGCGCTGCAGGCGGAGGTGTTGTTCCCCAAGGACAGCTCCAAGCTGAACCCGGAGGCACGCTCCCGTATCGACGCGATCGCGGACGAGATCAAGAAGCAGAACGCGAGCTCCGTCCGCGTCTTCGGGTTCACGGACAACCTCGGCACGTACGCCCACGGCCTGGTCCTGTCCAAGCAGCGCGCGGAGGCGGTCCACGACGAACTGGCCGCCCGGCTCGGCGGCAACGTCACCTTCGAGGTGCGCGGCTACAGCGAGGACTACCCGATCGCGGACAACTCCACGGAGGAGGGCCGCCGCAAGAACCGCCGGGTGGAGGTGTCGTTCCCGAGGGGAGGCGCGGACGGCGCCGGTACCGCGGGCGACGCCGGCTCGGCGATTTCCGGCGGCTGACCGCGGCCGACTCCCACGGGCCCCTTTTTCCTCAAGGAAATCAAAAGGGATTCCCTCGATTCCGTAGGGATTCGGTAAGAGGGAAAGGTGTTGGTAAGTGTGGTTTTCCTTTGAACGGTCCCGGCCCCTTGCGCGTATTCACAGGCATCCGGAACACCTTGAGTACCGAATGAGAAAGGGGCGGCAGACCATGGCATTCGACAAGCTCATGCTGGTCAAGAAGGCCAAGAAGAAGGAAGTCGGCTGCGCGGCCAAGGAGGCGCACCGCAAGCACCACCACAAGAAGCACCACCGCAAGCACAAGAAGGCCGCCAAGTAACCGGGCCGGAATACCGGGCCACATAAGAAGACCCGCACTGCCGGCTCCGCCGGGATCCGTCCGTCTCGTCCTCGGCGGGCGGATCCCGGCGTGCCGTCGGGTCGGACGGGGCAGCGCCCAGGGAGCAACGGCCACGCCATGAGTACCGCGAGTACCGCCGCACAGATCACCGCCGCGGCCGCCGAACCCGGCGCCCCGGCACGGACACGTCACGCGCGGATATCCCCCTCCACCGCGTTCCGGAAGTTCTGGCCGCTGGTGCGGGTCAACCGTGCCGCCGTCCTCGCGTCCGCGCTGCTGCTGGTGGTCTCCGCCGGGTGCGACACGGCCGCCATCGGCATCGTCGGACGGCTCACCGACGACGTCCTCGCCCCTGGCGACCTGGGCCGCTTCTGGGGGCCCGCCGCCCTGTGGCTGGGGCTCGCCGCGGCCGGCGCGGTGGCGTCCTCCGCGGGCAGCTACCTCGCGGGCTGGACCGGCGAACACTTCCTGCTCGGTCTGCGCGACCGCGTCTTCCGGCACCTGCAGCAACTGCCCCCGGACGCCCTGGACCGGTACGGCACCGGCGACCTGGTCTCCCGCCTCACCGGTGACATCGAGGCCGTGGAGCAGTTGGTGGCCTCCGCGCCCGTCGAACTGATCACCTCCGCCGTCGGCGCCCTCGTCTTCGCCGTCGCCGCGTTCTGGACGAGCTGGCAGCTCGCCCTGATCACCCTGGTCGTCGCGCCGCTGATCTGGGCCGGTGCCCGGGTGTTCGGCACCCTCATGCGCACCGCGAGCCGCGCCGAACGCGACAGCAACGGCCGGCTGGCCTCCCTCCTGGAGGAGACCCTCGCCAACATGCCCCTCGTGCAGGCGTACGGCAGGCAGCAGTCCGAGCGCGCCAAGGTGCACCGCGAGGGCCGGGTCTGGATGCGCGCGGGCCTGCGGCAGATCCGCCTGACCGCCCTGTACGGGCCGGCCGGCGAACTCCTGGAGACCCTGAGCGTGCTGGCCGTGCTCGGCGCCGGCGCCTGGCAGATCTCGGAGCACCACCTCACCGTCGGCGGCCTGCTCTCCTTCGCCGCCTACCTCGGCTATCTCCACCCGCGCCTACAGGAACTCGGCGAACTGCTGGTCAGCGCCTCCTCCGCCACCGCCGCCTCCGAGCGCCTCCTGGAAGTGCTGCGGACCCGCCCCGTCCCCGAACCGGAGCGGAGAGCGGACCTCCCGCCGCTCGCCGAACCCGTCCGCGGTGCCGTCACCTTCCAGGGCGTCGACTTCTCCTACCCCGGCAGCGGCCGGCCCGTACTGCACCACGTCGACCTCGACATCGCACCCGGCCTGCTGGTGGCGGTCACCGGACCCAGCGGCGCCGGCAAATCCACCCTGGGCAAGCTGCTGCTGCGCTTCCACGAGCCCACCCGGGGGCGCATCCTGCTCGACGGCCGGGACATCGCCGACCTCCCGGTGGACGAACTGCGCCGGCACATCACCCTGTTGCCCCAGGACAGCATGCTCTTCGACGGCACGGTCCGCGACAACATCGCCTACGGCCGGCCCGACGCCTCCGATGCGGAGGTGCTCGCCGCCGCCTCGGCCGCCGACACCGGCACGTTCGTCGACGCGCTGCCCGAGGGCTACGACACCCCCGTCGGCAAGCGCGGCAACAACCTCTCCGGCGGCCAGCGCCGCAGGGTCGCCCTGGCCCGGGCCATGCTCCGCACCGCGCCCGTGCTCATCCTCGACGAGCCGACGGCAGGCCTCGACGACGCCTCCACCGCGCGGGTCATGGAGCCCCTGCGACGCCTCACGGCAGGCCGCACCACCTTCCTCGTCACCCACGACCTGCGCCTGGCCGCGCAGGCCGACCTGGTCCTCCACGTGTCCGACGGCACCGTCACCCTCACCACCCCCGGCCCACCCCCGACGGCCGAAGCCGCCTGAGCCGGTCACGGCTTCCGTGAGGGATGCGCCCGCGCTGAGTACCGTGGGCGCCGGTTCCGGTCGGACGGCGGTGAGGTGGGCCATGAGGAAGATCGTCCTGATGATGTCGGTGTCCCTCGACGGCTACATGGAGGGCCCCCACCGCGAGATCGACTGGCATCTCGTCGACGACGAACTCCACCAGCACTTCAACGACGTCCTGAAGGAGATGGGCGCCTTCCTCGACGGGCGGGTCACCTACCAGCTCATGGCCGGCTACTGGCCCACCGCCGACCGGGACCCCGACGCGCCCGCCCCCGTCGTCGAGTTCGCGCGGATCTGGCGGAACATGCCCAAGGTGGTGTTCTCCCGCACCCTCCAGCACGCCGGCTGGCACACCACCATCGTCCGGGACGTGGTCGTCGACGACATCCTCGCGCTCAAGGCGCAGGACGGCGGCGACCTCGCGCTGGGCGGCGCCGAACTGGCCGCCGAGTTCCTGCGGCACGACCTCGTCGACGAGTTCCGTGTGTACGTCCACCCGGTCCTCCTGGGCCATGGCAGACGGCTGTTCCCCGAGGGGGACGCGCTCACCGCCCTGCGACTGATCGACTCGCGCCGGTTCGGCAACGGAGTCGTGCTGCTGCACTACGGGCGCCCGGAGGCGGGCCGCCGGTAAACGTGTTGCCCGGCCGGGGCCCGCCGGGTAGGAAGGCCGCATGACTCGACTCGGTGCTGTGTTCCGGCCCCAACTCCCCCCGGAGCGACTGCGGACGATCGCGCGGCTCGCCGAGGAGGCGGGCCTGGAGGAGCTGTGGCTGTGGGAGGACTGCTTCCTGGAGGGCGGAATCTCCACCGCGTCCGCCGCGCTCGCCTGGACGGACCGGCTGCGCGTGGGCATCGGACTGCTGCCCGTGCCGCTCAGGAACGTCGCCCTCACCGCGATGGAGGCCGCCACGCTCGAGCGCATGTTCCCCGGGCGGGCGGCCCTCTGCGTCGGGCACGGCGTCCAGAGCTGGATGGGACAGGTCGGCGCCCGCGCCGAGTCGCCCGTGACGCTGCTGCGGGAGTACCTGGACGCGCTGCGCGCCCTCCTGCGCGGTGAGCGGGTCACCACGGACGGGCGGTACGTGAAGCTGGACGGCGTCGCCCTGGACTGGCCGCCGGCGAAGGCCGTCCGCGTCCTCGCCGGGGTCACCGGCCCCCGCTCGCTGCGCCTGTCCGGGGAGGCGGCGGACGGCACGCTGCTCACCGCCGCCACGCCACCGGAGGGCGTACGGGCGGCGCGTGGGATCGTCGAGGAGGGACGCGCGGCGGCCGGTCGCACCGATCCCCACCCCGTCGTCGTCTACCTCCGCGCCGCCACCGGCCCGGACGCCGCCACCCGGCTGCGCGCCGAGATCGAACGCGAGGGAGGGGCGGAACACGGCGTGGCCGGGGACGCGGGCACGGTCGCCAAGGCCGTCCGGCAACTGGCGGACGCGGGCGCCGACACGGTGGTCCTGCAGCCGACGGGCGACGAGCCGGACCCGGAGGGTTTCGTGCGGTTCGTGGCCGACGAGGTACGGCCGCTCGTGCCGTAGAGCGGCGCGAGCGTGCGGCAGCCCGCCTTTCGCCGTGGAGCGGCCCCCCATTGTTCGGAGCGCGGCGCGCGGTCGCGCCGTTCGGTCGCGTGCGACGCCCTGGTCGAAGTCTTCGTCCGCTGTCTTCGTTCGCTGCCTTGGTTCGCTGCCTTGGTTCGGCGCTTCGGTTCGGCGCCTTAATTCGGTCGCGTCCGTTTCCGGGGTGCTGGAAAGATCACGGCATGTCCACCCACCGTTCGTACGAAGAGCTCGTCCGCGAGGCCGTCGAGGCTCCCGTCGAGGGCTGGGACTTCTCCTGGTTCGAGGGGCGGGCCACGGAGGAGCGGCCCCCGTGGGGGTACGCACGGTCGATGGCGCGGCGGCTGGCGCGCGCGACCGCCGCGCTCGACGTCCAGACCGGGGGAGGGGAGGTCCTCGCCTCCGCCCCGGCGCTGCCGCCGGTGACCGTCGCCACCGAGGGGTGGCCGCCGAACGTCGCGAAGGCCACCGCTGTGCTCCATCCGCGCGGCGCGGTGGTCGTCGCCTCCGCGGAGGACGCGCCGCTGCCGTTCGCGGACGCCGCGTTCGACCTGGTCACCAGCCGGCACCCGGTGCGGACGTACTGGGGGGAGATCGCGCGCGTACTGCGCCCCGGCGGCACGTACTTCTCGCAGCAGGTCGGTCCGGCGAGCGCGTTCGAGGTCGTCGAGTACTTCCTCGGGCCGCAGCCGCAGGAGGTTCGCAGCGGACGTGATCCGCGGCGGGCGTGCGCCGAGGCCGAAGCGGCCGGACTGGACGTCGTGGATCTGCGGGAGGCGCGGCTGCGCATGGAGTTCCACGACATCGGGGCCGTCGTGCACTTCCTGCGCAAGGTGATCTGGATGGTGCCGGACTTCACCGTGGGGCGGTACGAGGACCGGCTGCGGTCCCTGCACGAGCGGATCACGGCGGAGGGGCCGTTCGTGGCGCACAGCACGCGGTTCCTGATCGAGGCGCGCAAGCCGGGGGCGTAGGTTGCGGGTGGAGTGGACGAGCGGGAAGGGGCGGCCGGTGGGTGAGACGCGCGTCCGGAACGTGGGACACGAGGGCCGGGTTTTCCGCATCGTTATGGAGGCCGACTCCCGTCGGTCCCGGTGGCTCGCGTAAGTTCAGACCAAGGTAATTCGCGTGAGTGAAGCTGCGCGGGCGGAACCGCGCAGTGGAGGGGGCTGCGCGGGGCCGCGCGTCGGCGCCCGAGCGGCGTCACGGGTCCTGTACGGCGACCCGTACGCCGCGTCTGATCCCCCAACGCTCCATCGCCCCGGCCTCCGCCTCCAGCACGTGGCGTGCCCGCGGGCGGGGGAGGCCGACGCGGCCCGGCGGCATCGTCCGTACCGCCACCACCCGCAATGTCCGGTCCAGGTACGCCACGTCGATCGGAAACCGCATCCCCACGGTGTGCACCGCGCTCGCCGGACTCAGCAGGAGCGCGCCGTCGATCCCGTCGCGCCCGAGCAGCCCACGCCGTCGGTCCCGGGCGGACCGTGCGATCTCCAGCGGCACCGGGTCGGGCGTCTCCGGTGTGGTGAGCAGCGGCATGACTGCGAAGTTAGCGCCGGCGTCAAGCGGGCGCTTCCGGGGCGGGTCACTCGGGCGGAGTATCCCGGGACATGACGCCTTGGGGCCCACAAGATGACGCAAACCCCTTGGATCCCTTGGGTTTCGGCTGGATTCGCCGACAATCGGCCGGGTTTCAGCCACGGTCAGGCGCTGAATGAGGGGTTCCGAGACCATCGGGGCGTTGCCGGGTGATTTCGGAGAGTAGTTGTGGCACGCCGATGCACGCAGCATCACTTACGAAGGGTTATGGTGGAAGCCCCCCCTCGGGCCGGTCCGTCTCCCCCCCACGGACCGGCCCGTTTTCCTTTCCCGGCCCCGGCCCGGGGCTGCGCCTCCGACCGCCGGGCCCGCTCCACCCCCCCGCCGTCGGGCCGACGGCGGTCTTCTCCCCCCATCGCCGCAGGAGCTGGACCGGGGTCGGGCCGTTCCCCCTGGACAGGCGGCCGGACCGCCCCAAATCCCCCCACCTCCGCCCCCCTTCGGACCCATGAACCCGAACCCAACCCGCTCACACCCGTTGGCCGCCCCCGCCCGCTCCGGCGGTAGGCTTCGGCTTCGGGGACCGCCATCTGACGGGGATCGCGCACGACCGCGCCTGTCTGATCCGCACGGAGGGGCTGACAATCACGTGAACCTGCGCGACAAGCTGCGCAGCCTGCTCGTCAGGCTGTACGCACGCCGGGTGGAAGGTCACCTGGACCACGCTCAGGTGCCCAAGCACATCGGCGTCATCATGGACGGCAACCGACGCTGGGCGAAGGCCGCGGGATCGACCACCGCGCAGGGGCACCAGGCCGGAGCCGACAAGATCGAGGAGTTCCTCGGCTGGTGCGCCGAGACGGACGTCGAGGTCGTCACCCTCTGGCTGCTGTCCACGGACAACTTCGACCGGCCGAAGGAGGAGCTGGTCCCGCTTCTCGGGATCATCGAGGACGTCGTCCGCTCCCTCGCCGCCGACGGCCGCTGGCGTGTGCACCACGTCGGCGCGCTCGACCTGCTGCCCGGGCAGATGCAGACCGCGCTCAAGGAGGCCGAGGAGGCCACCGCGCACGTCGACGGCATACTCGTCAACGTCGCCATCGGCTACGGCGGCCGTCAGGAGATCGCCGACGCCGTACGCTCCATGCTCCTCGAGGCCCAGGAGAAGGGCACCTCGATGGAGGACCTCGCCGAGTCCGTCGACATCGACATGATCGGCCGGCACCTCTACACGAGTGACCAGCCCGACCCCGATCTGGTGATTCGTACGAGCGGCGAACAGCGTCTGTCCGGATTCATGCTGTGGCAGACGGCCCATTCCGAGTACTACTTCTGTGAGGTCTTCTGGCCGGCCTTCCGCAAGGTCGACTTCCTGCGTGCCCTGCGTGACTACGCGGCACGGCACCGCCGCTACGGCGGCTGACCCCCGCCGCCGGAGTCATCCGGCAACCGCTCACGCCGTACCCCGTGTCACCCGGCCGGGGGACGGGATGTAACGAGGAGTTCACCGGGGCGCCGTCATATGCCGTGGCATGGCAGCGCGTGTTCGAGGGCATAAGCCAGACAGGTCGACACCCGAACCACGGGTGTCGTATCTCAGCGGACGGCACGGGGCCGTCCGCCCGGGAGGCCCTTTGCACCAGCCCGACCGTGCGGTCACAGCACGGACGCAGACGCGGAGGGCCGGTCCTCGGCCCGTGCATCGCGGCCGACGACCGGTCCAGCTCCACCTCGTCGCTCCCCGACCTCATCCGAGGGGGTACGTCCTTCCGTGGTGACCAGCACAAAGCGCCCCAAGCCAGACCGGCGCACCTACGTTCTCGACACCAGCGTCCTGCTGGCCGACCCCAACGCCATGACCCGCTTCGAGGAGCACGAGGTCGTGCTTCCCATCGTCGTGGTCACGGAGCTGGAGGCCAAGCGGCACCATCCCGAACTCGGCTACTTCGCCCGCCAGGCCCTGCGCCTGCTGGACGACTACCGCGTGCGGCACGGCCGGCTCGACGCCCCCATCCCGATCGGGGACCTCGGCGGGACCATCCGGGTGGAGCTCAACCACTCGGACCCCAGCGTCCTGCCCACCGGCTACCGCCTCGGGGACAACGACTCGCGCATCCTCGCGGTCGCCCGCAACCTGCAGGCGGAGGGGTTCGACGTCACCGTCGTGTCGAAGGACCTGCCGCTTCGGATCAAGGCGTCCTCCGTCGGCCTCCTCGCCGAGGAGTACCGCGCGGAACTGGCCATCACGGACTCCTCCGGCTGGACCGGGATGTCCGAACTGACCCTGTCCGCCGAACAGGTGGACATCCTCTTCGAGGACGGCCACCTGCACGTCCCCGAAGCGGCCGACCTGCCCGTCCACACCGGCCTGACCATCCAGTCGGAGCGGGGCAAGGCACTCGGAAGGGTCACGGCGGAGGGTGACGTCCGCCTGGTGCGCGGGGACCGTGAGGCGTTCGGCATCAAGGGACGCAGCGCCGAGCAGCGGATCGCGCTCGACCTGCTGCTCGACCCGGACGTCGGGATCGTGTCGATGGGCGGCCGGGCCGGCACCGGCAAGTCGGCGCTCGCGCTGTGCGCGGGGCTGGAGGCCGTGCTGGAGCGGCGGCAGCACCAGAAGGTGATGGTCTTCCGCCCGCTGTACGCGGTCGGCGGGCAGGAACTCGGGTATCTGCCGGGCACCGAGGCCGAGAAGATGAGCCCCTGGGCGCAGGCGGTCTTCGACACCCTCTCCGCGGTCACCACCCGCGAGGTCATCGAGGAGGTCACCGCGCGCGGGATGCTGGAGGTCCTCCCGCTCACCCACATCCGCGGCCGCTCGCTGCACGACGCATTCGTGATCGTGGACGAGGCCCAGTCGCTCGAACGGAACGTGCTACTGACCGTTCTGTCCAGGATCGGCGCCAATTCCAGGGTCGTTCTGACCCATGATGTGGCGCAAAGGGACAATCTGCGAGTCGGGCGATATGACGGGGTTGTCGCCGTGGTGGAGAAACTGAAGGGGCATCCGCTCTTCGCGCACGTCACGCTCACCCGGTCCGAGAGGTCCCAGATCGCCGCCCTTGTGACCGAAATGCTAGAGGACGGGCAAGTCTGACCCGAGTGTTCAACGTGGGGTAGTTACCGACCAGTTGGCGCCGTCCGGCAAAGTCGTAGAGCTTAGCCGGGCGGCGCCGTCGTGTGCGGGAGATCCCGAGAATTGCGGGGTCCAAACGGGATGTGAGCTTTCACACTCATCCCGGAATTGCACCGCGGCGCCGGATTACGGCAGAGTCTCGTTCCTGTCAGGCCCCGCATACGACACAGCTGTACCCCCAGCGGTACAGAGCCACAGGAACCTCAACTTCATAGAGCCGTCGTATGCCGCCCGAGCACCACGCGGCGCTCCCTTGGCGGGAGTTGCCCACCGGGCCCGTGCCTCCCGTGACCCCGCAGGTGGGAGGCCAGTGTCAGGGGCACGATTGCGTCCGCCAGGGTCACCGAAGCGGGCGATGCTGGAAGGAAACCGTGTGAGCCCGATCTCGGTCCGGGGATTCGCAGTGGCCTCGGCCACGGCGGTCACCGCTGTCGGAAGCGTCGTCGGAGTCGCCTCGGGCAGCACTGCCCAGACGAACGACGCCGAGGCGACCGCAGCCGACTCGACGCTCCTCGCCGACATACCCGCCGGTCAGCAGGCCCAGGTCCAGACCGCGTCGCTGACGCAGCAGGCCAACACCCAGGCGATCGCCGCCGACGCGCTCGCGAAGAAGGACGCCGAGGAGGCGGCCCGCAAGCAGGCGGCCGCGGAGGCGATCGCCAAGCAGCAGGCAGCGCAGAAGGCCGAAGAAGAGGCCAAGCAGCGCGCCGAGGCGAAGGAAGCGGCCAGCCGCAGCAGTGCGAGCTTCCCCGTCCAGACGTCTTACACGGTTGCGCAGGTCCAGGCGATCGCGCGGCAGATCGTGCCGAGCGGCCAGTTCCAGTGCTTCAGCAACATCGTGGACCACGAGTCGAGCTGGAACTACCAGGCGGTCAACGCCGCCTCCGGCGCCTACGGCCTCGTCCAGGCCCTGCCCGCCGGCAAGATGGCGTCCGCCGGCGCCGACTGGCGCACCAATCCGGCCACCCAGATCAAGTGGGGTCTCAACTACATGAACCAGCGCTACGGCAGCCCGTGTGACGCCTGGTCCTACTGGCAGGCCAACGGCAACTACTGAGTCCCGCCTGCCCCGCTCAACCTCGCGCAGCCCCTCCCCGTCCTAGGGGGAGGGGCTTTCGCCCTGTACGGTCGTACGCGAACAACTCCAGGGGGGAGTGGTGGCGAGCACCCGGGGACGCGGGGGAAGAGGACGGATCATGTCGCGAGTGCCAGGGTGGCTCGGCCGGCTCGGTGCCGGGCTGACCGAGATCAGCGAGCGCCTGGACGAGCGCCGCGCGGAGGTCGAGAAGGAGCACGCCGCGCCCGAACGGCCCCGCCGCGCCCCCGCCGCGGCCCCGCAGCCCGTCGCGCCGCCACCGGTGCCCACCGGCCCCCGCCCCGACCCCGCTCAGGCCGTGCCCTGGGGCGTACGGGTGGCGGCCGAGGCCGGCTGGCGACTCCTGGTGCTCGCCGGCACGGTGTGGGTGCTGATGAGGGTCATCAGCGCCGTGCAGCTCGTGGTGTTCGCCTTCGTCGTCGCGCTGCTGATGACGGCACTGCTGCAGCCCACGGTCGCCCGGCTGACACGTCGGGGTGTGCCGCGCGGTCCGGCAACCGCGCTGACCGTGATCCTGGGCTTCGTCCTGCTCGGCCTGCTCGGCTGGTTCGTGACCTGGCAGGTCATGGAGAACATCGACGCGCTCTCCACCCAGATCCAGAACGGCATCGACGACCTGCGCAACTGGCTGCTGAAGAGTCCCTTCCACGTCACCGACAAGCAGATCAACCAGATCGCCAAGAACCTCCGCGAGGCGATCGGCGCCAACACGGACCAGATAACGTCCGCGGGCCTGGAGGGCGTCCAGGTCATCGTCGAGGCCCTGACCGGCATCCTGCTGGTCTTCTTCTCGACGCTCTTCCTGCTCTACGACGGCAGGCGCATCTGGCAGTGGTTCCTGAAGCTGGTGCCCGCCGCAGCCCGCCCGGGCGTGGCCGGCGCCGGCCCGCGCGCCTGGCGGACCCTGACCGCCTACGTCCGGGGCACGGTCCTGGTCGCCCTCATCGACGCCATCTTCATCGGCATCGGCATCTACTTCCTCGATGTGCCGATGGCCGTCCCTCTGGCCGTCTTCATCTTCCTGTTCTCGTTCGTGCCCCTGGTGGGCGCCGTCGCCTCCGGCGCGCTGGCGGTGATCGTGGCGCTGGTGACGCAGGGTGTCTTCACCGCGGTGATGACCCTGGTGGTGGTCCTCGCGGTCCAGCAGATCGAGGGCCACGTCCTGCAGCCGTTCATCCTGGGCCGCGCGGTCCGCGTCCACCCCCTCGCCGTGGTGCTGACGGTGGCGGCCGGCGGCATGGTGGCCGGCATCGGCGGCGCCGTGGTGGCCGTACCGCTGGTGGCGGTGACGAACACGGTGGTGGGGTATCTGCGGCAGTACGCGCACGAACAGGCCGCACAGGAGCAGACCGAGCAGGAACCGGCCCCGTCCGTACAGCCGCTCGACGGCGCGGTCCGGCAACCGCCGGTCCGTCCGGCGGCCGTGGACGAGGCCGCCCAGGCCGCGGGAGGGCCCGGGGACACAGCCGCCGGTGACGGTGCCCACAACGCAGAGGACCCCGCCCACCAGGAGTGAGCGGGGCCCGGCACGGCGGCCTACTCGGCCAGCACGGCCTCCGCGTCCAGCGTCACGGCGACCGCCTGGATCACCGAAGCGATCTTGAACGCCTCCTGGATGACCTCGCGCTCGATGCCCGCCTTCCGCAGCACCTGCTCGTGCGAGTCCAGGCACATCCCGCAGCCGTTGATCGCCGACACCGCGAACGACCACAGCTCGAAGTCGACCTTGTCGACCCCGGGGTTGCCGATGACGTTCATCCGCAGCCCCGCGCGCAGGCTGCCGTACTCGTGGTCCGACAGCAGGTGCCGCGTGCGGTAGAAGACGTTGTTCATCGCCATGACGGCCGCCGCGGACTTCGCCGCGGTGTACGCCTCCGGCGAGAGGTTCGCCTTCGCCTCCGGCTCGAGTTCGCGCAGCACGATCGCCGAACGCGACGCGATCGCCGTCGCCAGCACCGTGCCCCAGAGCTGCTGCGCCGGCAGCTCGGAGTTGCCGATGACCGAGCCCAGGTTGAGCTTCAGGTCCTTGGCGTAGTCCGGTACGGCGGACTTCAGGGAGTCGAGGGACATACGTCACTCACCAGCCAGCAGCTTGACCGGGTCGAGGGTCTCCTCGCCCTTGTTCCAGTTGCACGGGCACAGCTCGTCGGTCTGCAGGGCGTCCAGGACCCGCAGGACCTCCTTGGGGTTACGGCCCACGGAGCCCGCCGTCACCATGGTGAACTGGATCTCGTTGTTCGGGTCGACCACGAAGACGGCGCGCTGCGCGAAGCCGTCCTCGCCCTCGATGCCCAGAGCGCGCATCAGCTCGTGCTTGGAGTCGGCCATCATCGGGAACGGCAGCTCGCGCAGGTCCGGGTGGTCCTTGCGCCAGGCGTGGTGCACGAACTCGGAGTCGCCGGAGAAGCCGAGGATCTGGGCGTCACGGTCGGCGAACTCGTCGTTCAGCTTGCCGAAGGCCGCGATCTCGGTCGGGCACACGAAGGTGAAGTCCTTGGGCCATGCGAAGACGATCTTCCACTTGCCCTCGTAGGTCTTGTGGTTGATCTGCTCGAACTCCTTGCCCTTCTCCAGCGAGACGCAGGCGGTCAGTTCGAACTCGGGGAACTTGTCACCGACAGTGAGCACACGCTCTCCTTGCAGCACAGAAGCACCCGGAACGCAAGGTGCTTCTCATGGGTTGGACTGTTCCGATGCTGGCACAGAGTGCATTGATTACGGAAATAGCTACACTCGGGCATGTTGATCGGTGTCGGCTATCAGTAACCGGGAGTAAGACCATGGCCGTGGGCGGGACCAGGACCAACGGGCGCCGCCAGCCCACGCTCGCCCAACTGCGCGCCTTCGCCGCCGTCGCCGAGCACCTCCACTTCCGGGACGCCGCCGCCGCGATCGGGATGAGCCAGCCCGCCCTGTCGGGCGCCGTCTCCGCCCTGGAGGAGGTCCTCGGCGTCACCCTGCTGGAGCGCACCACCCGCAAGGTGCTGCTGTCACCGGCCGGCGAACGCCTCGCCCTGCGGGCCAAGGCGGTGCTGGAGGAGGTCGGCGCGCTCATGGAGGAGGCCGAGGCCGTCCGCGCCCCCTTCACCGGGGCGCTGCGGCTCGGCGTGATCCCGACGGTGGCACCGTACCTCCTGCCCACCGTCCTCAACCTCGTCCACGACCGCTATCCGCACCTCGACCTCCAGGTCCACGAGGAACAGACCGCGAACCTGCTCGACGGGCTGACCACCGGCCGCCTGGACCTGCTGCTGCTCGCCGTCCCCCTCGGTGTGCCCGGGGTCGTCGAACTCCCGCTGTTCGACGAGGACTTCGTCCTCGTCACCCCGCTGGACCACTGGCTCGGCGGCCGGGACGGGATACCCCGCGACGCGCTGCGCGAGCTGAACCTGCTGCTCCTGGACGAGGGGCACTGCCTGCGCGACCAGGCCCTCGACATCTGCCGGGAGGCCGGCCGCGAGGACATGCCGGTGACCACGACCGCGGCCGGCCTGTCCACCCTCGTCCAGCTCGTCGCGGGCGGCCTCGGCGTCACCCTGCTGCCGCGCACCGCCGTCGAGGTGGAGACCACCCGCAACGGCCGGCTGCTCACCGGCTTTTTCGCGGACCCGGCCCCCACCCGGCGCGTCGCGCTCGCCATGCGCGCGGGTGCCGCGCGGGGTGCCGAGTACGAGGAGCTGGCCGCCGCCCTGCGCGAGGCGCTGCGACCGCTCCCCGTACGGGTGCTGGGGCCCGGGGGCTGACCCCGCCCGCCCACGGCTACTCCGTACGCAGCCCGTCCGGCCGCATCAGCCGCAGCAGCGGCGGCAGACTGAGCGCGGTCACCAGCAGCACGACCCCCGCGCCGATGCCGGTCATCGTCAGCACGCTCGCCCAGTCCACGCTCACCGTGGCGGCGGACATCTTCAGCAGGACGGCGCCCAGCGCCAGACCGACCACCGAGGCCAGCAGCAGGCCGAGGGCGATGGGGATCGCCGTCTGCCACAGCACCGACAGACTCAGCGTGCGGCGCCGGGTGCCGAAGGCGACCAGGGAGGACAGCAGCTTCTTGCGTTCGCGCAACTGCTCGAGCTGGGAGACCAGCAGGCTCGCCCCGATCAGCATCAGGACACAGGTGGCACCGACGAACAGCCCCGTGCGGATGGAGGTGAAGCGCACGGACTCCTCGGTGGCCGCCCAGGTCATGGGCACGGACAACGGGGTGACCCGCGCCGCGGTGTTCCGTACGAGATCGGGTGCGTCCGGTACCGAGCGGTCCAGCGACAGGAAGATCTCACCCCGGAGGCCGGACGACGCCTGCGCGGGCAGGGCTCCCCGGGTGAACAGGAAGCCACCGCGCTTCACCCCGGTCGGGTCCTTGCGGGACTGGGCCTCCTTGATGCCCCGGGGCACCCTCCAGGGGAACTCCGCCCCCTTCGGGTTGCCGCCGTACGTCGGGTCGAGGTAGAGGGTGCGGCCCGGCTTGGACAGGGCGGGGGTGTCGGTGTCGTACTCGGCGCCCCGCAGCACGAACACGTCGCCGTCGCGGCACGAGGAGAGGTTTGCCACCTCGCGCAGGGCCGAGCAGTCGCCGACGGTGATCTCGCTGCTGGAGCGGGGGTCCTTGCGCCGGTCGCCCATCTCCCCGGAGGACAACGCCACGACCCCGCGGACGCCCTTGGTGCCCTGGAACCCCTCGGCGGCCCGCACCACCGAGGTGTCGTGCGGCACGGACACCTGCATCTGCGCCCGCGACACGTCGTTCCGCGACCGCTTCGTGTAGTCGCCCTCGACACCGGAGAACAGCATCTGCAGGGCGATCGCCCCGGCCACCGCCACCGCGATGCCGTTGACCATGCGGGCGGCGGTCCCACTGCTCAACTGGAGCCTGCGGACCGCCAGTTGCCAGGCGACGCCGCCGGAGTTCAGCCGGGCGACGACCGTCTCGACGACCCACGGGAGCAGCGCGGTCACGCCGATGAGCAGGAGCAGGACTCCGCCGACGACCAGGTACTCGTTGAAGTTCCCGTTGTCGTGGCCCTTGCCGACCATCGGGTAGAGCATCGCGAGCCCGCCCAGGGGCAGCAGGATGCGCCACCACAGCCGGCGCCGCGCGGGCCTGGCGGTGCGCACCACGCCGAGCGGCTCGATGACCACGCCCCGCAGGGCGAACAGGGTGACCAGCACCGCCGCGGCCGGGACCGCGACCGCCACGAGCAGGGCCAGCAGCGGAGAGGGGTTCATGTAGCTGGGGAAGACGCTGACCCCGAACACCTCGACGGATGCCGCGAGCTGACGTCCGGCCAGGAAGAAGGCCGTGCCGAACAGCAGCCCGAGCAGTGACCCGGCCAGCGCCTCGCCGGCGGCGATCCGCCGGGTCATCCCGCTGTCCGAGCCGACGAGCCGCAGCGCCGCCAGCCTGCGGTCGCGCCGCTCGCCGCCGAACCGCACGGCCGCGGCGATGAAGACGCCGACGGGCATGAGGAGGACGACGAAGACGACCAGGGTCAGCAGGAGCAGGACGGGGTCCGTCTTCTCGGACGTGTTTCCGTCGTTCCCGAACATGTCGATACGGGCCACGTTCGGGGGGTTGATCTTGTCCGCGAGTCCCTCGGCACCGGCGTAGTAGGCCAGTTCCCGCGAGCCGATGAGCCCGCTCTCCCCGATGGTGCCGGTGATCCGGTAAGGCAGGCGCTGCCGCAGCAGGGCGCCGTCGCCGGAGGCGAGCAGGTGCCGCAGCGCGGGGGAGACGACCATCTCGCCCGGCTTGGGGAAGCCGTTCAGGCCGGGCGGCAGCGGTGCTCTGGGACCCTCGGGCTCCATCAGGCGCCCGCGGATGTCCTTGCCGCGGAAGGTGTCGTCGATGTCCGCGATCACCAACGTGTTGTCGGCCCTGGGTATCTGCTCCAGGCTGTAGGTGTGGTCGGCGCGGGCCTGGTCCCGCGCGTGCCGCACCTTGATCGCGTTGGGGAGAGCGGTGGTGAGGAGCAGCAGGGCGACGCCGAGTCCGACGCCGAAGCCGGTCAGCAGGAGCCTGACCCATCCCTCGCGCCCGCCGGTGAACGCGAACCTGGCACCCATGGCCAGGTCCTTCGACCACTGCCTGGGGTTCATACGAGGCGCTCCATGTCCCGGGACTTCCCGTCGCGTACGACGATCTCGCGGTCGGAGTAGGCCGCCACCCGTGCCTCGTGCGTGACCAGTACGACGGCGGCGTTGGTGGAGCGGGCCGCCTCGGTGAGGAGTTCCATCACGCGCTCGCCGTTGAGGGAGTCGAGCGCGCCGGTGGGTTCGTCGGCGAAGAGCACGCGCGGGCCGGTGACCAGGGCGCGGGCGACGGCGACGCGCTGGCCCTGGCCGCCCGATATCTCACCGGGCCGCTTGCCGGCGAGGTCGTCGACCTCGAGCCGGGCCATCCAGGACAGCGCGGCCTGTTCGGCCTGCTTGCGGGAGGTGCCGTTCAGCCGCAGCGGCAAGGCCACGTTCTCCACACAGGTCAGCTCGGGGACGAGCTGGCCGAACTGGAAGACGAACCCGAACTCGCTGCGGCGCAGCAGGCTGCGCTCGGCATCGCTCATGCCGGCCATCTCGCGCCCGTTGTAGACGATGGAGCCGGCGTCCGGCGGCACGATCCCGGCCAGGCAGTGCAGCAGGGTCGACTTGCCCGACCCGGAGGGGCCCATGACGGCGACGATCTCGCCGGGGTGGATGGAGAACTCCGCGCCGTCCAGGGCGAGGGTGGGGCCGTAGGCCTTGCGCAGGCCTTCGGCGGCGAGCAGGGAACCGGCGGGAGCGCTCATGCGGTCACCGCCTGGGCGAGCTTGGTCAGGCGGGCGGCGGTCAGTTCCAGCCAGCGCAGATCGGCCTCCAGGTGGAACAGGGCGTGGTCGCAGATGAGCTGGTCGGCCAGGTCGCCCTTGCGTTTGCGGTCGGTCAGGATCCGCATCATCCGCAGGTGCTCGGCGCGCTGGGTGTCCAGGATGCCGGCCGCGTCGCGGTGGGTGAGCAGGGCGATGACGACCTTGGTGTAGAGGGTCGACTGCAGGTACGGCTCGGGCTTCTCCGGTGTGGCCAGCCAGCGCTGGACGTCGGTGACGCCGGCCTCGGTGATCGCGTACCGCTTGCGCTCGGGCCCGCCGCCGGGCTCGATCCCCTCGACCTCGACGAGCCCGTTCTTCAGCAGCCGGGACATCGTCGAGTAGACCTGGCCGTAGTGCAGCGGCCGGTCCTGACCGAACTTCTCGTCAAAGGCCCGCTTCAGGTCGTAACCGTGGCGGGGCCCGGACTCCAGGAGTCCCAGGAGAGTGTGACCGATGGACATGCGGAGCACTGTACACACCGCGTATACACCTGGCGTATACATGCCGCGTATACGCGTTCGCGGCGGGTGACTCCGTGCAGGTGGGAGCCGATTGTCACGGTTCTGCCACACGGGCGGAGGCCGACGGGCTCTGCGGGCGACACCCCAAGTGCCCAGGGGCGGTCGGTGCGGCGGGAGTGCGTGCCGGGCGTCGCGACGGGCGAACGCCGCCTGCCCGGGCCCTAGGACTCCGGCGCGTCCGAACGCGGCGGCCGCCCGCGGCGGGGAATCGGCTTCGCCTCGCGCGGCAGGCGCCCCGCCTCCGCGAGGGCGCGCCGCAGCAGGAACTCGATCTGCGCGTTCGCGGAGCGCAGTTCGTCCGACGCCCACCGCGCGAGCGCCTCGTACACCGACGGGTCCAGCCGCAACAGCACCTGCTTGCGCTGCTGCGGCCGACGCTCGGGGCCGGTGCCCCCGGAAGGAGCCGTCACTGGTAGAGGGACCCCGTGTTCAGCACCGGCTGCGGCGCCCGGTCCCCGCACAGCACCACCATCAGGTTCGACACCATCGCCGCCTTCCGCTCCTCGTCCAGCTCCACGATGTCCCGCTCCGCGATCCGGCCGAGCGCCGCCTCGACCATCCCGACCGCGCCGTCGACGATCTGCCGACGCGCCGCGACCACCGCCCCGGCCTGCTGCCGCTGGAGCATCGCGGACGCGATCTCCGGAGCGTACGCGAGGTGCGTGAACCGCGACTCGATGATCCGGACCCCGGCGGCCTCCACGCGCGCGTGCAGTTCGGCGGCGAGCTTCTCGGTGATCTCCTCCGCGTTGCCGCGCAGCGAGAGCCCGCCCTCCTCATGGGCGTCGTACGGGTACTCGATGGCGATGTGGCGCACGGCCGCCTCGGTCTGGGTGCCGACGAACTCCAGGAAGTCGTCCACCTCGAACGTGGCCTGGGCCGTGTCGTCCACCTTCCAGACCACCACCGCGGCCAGCTCGATCGGGTTGCCGTAGGCGTCGTTGACCTTCAGGACGGCGGTCTCGTGGTTGCGGACCCGGGTCGAGATCTTCGTGCGCGAGGTGAAGGGGTTGACCCAGCGCAGTCCGTTCTGCCGGATCGTGCCGCGGTAGCGCCCGAAGAGCTGCACCACCCGCGCCTCGCCCGGCGCCACCGTGTTCAGACCGCACATCGCGACGAACGCCGCCAGGCCGACCAGCACGCCGACGACGATGAGCGCCGCCTTGACCCCGGACGCGGTGACGGTCGCCCCGCCGGCGACCAGGGCGACGCCCAGCACCAGCCCCACCAGCCCGAGCAGCAGTGCGAGTCCGCCGCCGATGCTGTGTGCCGGGAACTCCCGTACGCGGGGGCTCGGCATCTCTGGTATGTCCGTGGTGGCGGAAGCGTTTCGTGTGGACATGGGTGGTCTCCCCCGGTTTCTTCTCTAGCTTGGGTCTATCTAAGTGTTAGCACATTACCCCGGCGGACAACCTTCCACTCCTCCTGCACGTCGGTTCCGATGGAGCGGGTGCTGGATCTCACGTCCGTAAAAGACGTGATCGACAAGCCTTTGTCATACCGCGCGGTGTTAGCTTTCTGAGCTGACCTGAACCACGCACCTGTGTGACCCACGAGAGCGAAGCGGAGCGGATCGACCCATGGGACGAGCGGAAGAGAGACGAGCGCGGCAGCGCGGCGGCCGCCGCGCGGCGCCCAAGCGCTCACCCAGGACGACCGGTTCCGCGTCGGTCGGCACGGTCGGCCCGCCCGGCGCACCGGACGGCGCACCGGCCGGCGGCCGGGCCGCCGCGCGAGCGGCCAGGAGCCGCGCGAAGAGCGGTAAGGGAGGTAAGAGCGGCATACGCCGTTTCTTCACCTGGAAGACGGTCCTCGGCTCGCTCTTCGGCTTCGTCCTGCTGGTCATGGGCGCGTTCGTGGCGCTGTACCTGATGACGCCCATCCCGGCGGCGAACGCCTCCGCGACGTTGCAGAGCAACGTCTACAAGTACAGCGACGGCTCGATCCTGACCCGCACCGGCGACGTCAACCGCGAGAGCGTCGACCTCGCCGAGGTCCCCAAGGCCGTCCAGCACACCTTCGTCGCCGCCGAGAACAAGACCTTCTACCAGGACGCCGGCGTCGACCTGAGGGGCACCGCCCGCGGCATCCTCAACACGCTCTCCGGCAAGGGCGCGCAGGGCGGTTCCACGATCACCCAGCAGTACGTCAAGAACTACTACCTGACGCAGAACCAGACCGTCACGCGCAAGCTGAAGGAACTGGTCATCTCGCTGAAGCTGGACCGCCAGAAGACCAAGGACTACATCCTCGCCGGCTACATCAACACCAGCTACTACGGCCGGGGTGCCTACGGCATCCAGGCCGCGGCGCAGGCGTACTATCACAAGGACGCCAAGAACCTCACGGTCGAGGAGGGCGCGTACCTCGCCGCCCTGCTCCAGGCGCCGAACCAGTACGACTGGGCGATCGCCACCGACACCGGCAAGCAACTGGCGCAGGCGCGCTGGAACTACGTCCTGAACAACATGGTCCAGATGCACTGGCTGGACGCGGGCAAGCGCCAGGCCATGAAGTTCCCGGTGCCCAAGGCACCCAAGGGCGCGCCCGGCATGGGCGGCCAGAACGGCTACCTGGTGGACGCGGCCGACGCGGCGCTGGAGAAGCAGCTCGTCGCCCAGGGGACCGCCTCCTCGCTCGGCGACGCCGAGGCGCTGGTGCGGCAGGGCGGCTGGACCATCACGCTGAACATCGACAAGAAGAAGCAGAACGAGCTGGAGCAGTCCGTCAAGGACCAGCTCACCAGCAAGCTCAACGCGAAGAAGCGTCCCGTCGACGGCGCGGTCCAGGCCGGAGCCGCCTCGGTCGACCCGAAGACGGGCAAGGTCCTCGCCCTGTACGGCGGTGTGGACTACTTCAAGCACTTCACCAACAACGCGACCCGCCGCGACTACCAGGTCGCCTCCACCTTCAAGCCGGTCATCCTGGCCGCCGCCCTGGACGAGGGCGCCAAGACGCAGGACGGCCGGACCATCGACGCCAACACGATCTACGACGGCACCAGCGGCCGCCAGGTGGTCGACAACGGCGCCAAGGTCGGCTTCGGCCCGCCGAACGAGGACGACACGAACTACGGCGACATCACCGTCCAGACGGCGATGAACGACTCCGTCAACTCCGTCTTCGCGCAGATGGGCATCGACGTCGGCATGGACAAGGTGATGAGCGTCGCCGGCAAGCTCGGCATGGACACCAAGGGCATGCGGCCGGTACCGGCGCAGACGCTGGGCTCCATGGGCGCCAGCCCGCTGGAGATGGCCGGCATCTACGCCACCCTCGACAACCACGGCAGGAAGGTCACTCCGACGATCATCAAGTCGGCCGAGCACAACAACACCGCGGTCACCTTCCCGGACCCGGTCGGCGACCAGGTCATCAGCCGGGAGGCCGCGGACACGGTCACCTCGGTGCTCACCGGCGTGGTCGACGACGGTACGGCCAGGAGGTCGGTGGCGGACAACGCGGCGCGCGGCGGCCAGCAGGTCGCCGGCAAGACGGGTACGTCCGACAACAACAAGTCGGCCTGGTTCACCGGCTACACGCCGGACCTGGTCACCTCCGTCGGCCTGTTCGGCGAGGACCCCAAGACGCACGCCCAGGTTCCGCTGACGGGTGCCACGGGCGTCGTCCCGGGCAGCCCGAGCGGCCGTATCAACGGCGGTACCTACCCGGCGCAGATCTGGGCCGCGTACACCTTCGAGGCGATGAGCAGCGTCAGCAAGTTCGACCTGGAGACCACCCAGGGCGCGGCGGTCCAGCCCAGCGTGACGCCGACCCCCTCGCACTCGGCGACCAGCTCGCCGTCGTCCTCGCCCACCACGCACAAGCCGACGAGCCAGCCCCCGACGAGCTCGGCCCCGCCGTCGAATACGCCCCCGCCGAGCAAGTCTCCGGTCAGCTCGCCCCCGGCGTCGCCGAGCAACTCGCCGTCGCCGCCGTCGCCGCCGGTCGATCCGCTCGACCCCAACGGCGGGTAGCGGGCCCTGGCCGACGCGAAGGGCGCCCGGTGGACCGGCCACCGGGCGCCCTTCGCGCTGTGTCGTACCTCAGCCCCGGTTCAGCTCGAACCAGACCACCTTCCCGGTGCTCAGCCGGGTCGCGCCCCAGCGCCGGGCCAGCCGGTTCACCAGGTACAGCCCCCGGCCGCCCTCGTCCGTGGCCCGTGCCTGCCGCAGACGCGGGAGCTGCGGCACGTCGTCGCCGACCTCGCAGCGCAGCACGTCGGTGCGCAGCAGCCGGAGCGTGACCGGACGCGACGCATACCGCACGGCGTTCGTGACCACCTCACTGACCAGCAGCTCCACCGAGTCCGTCAGCTCCTGAAGGCCCCAGCGGTCGAGCGCGCGCCGCGCCAGCCGCCGTGCCCGGCTCGGCGCGGCGTCCTCGGGCTCCAGTACCCAGTACGCGACGTCGCTCGGCGCGATCCCGTCGAAGCGGGCGGCCAGCAGCGCGATGTCGTCGTCGCGGTCGCCGGGCCCGAGCATGTCGAGCACCTCGTCGCACAACGCCTCCAGCGGCGGCGGGTGGTCGGCGCCGGTGATCCGGGCGGTCGCGGCGAGCTTCTCCCGTAGCTGCTCTATGCCGGTCCACACGTCCCGCAGGCGCGACTCGACCAGCCCGTCGGTGTACAGCAGCAGGGTCGCGCCGGCCGGGGCGTCCAGCTCGACCGCCTCGAAGTCCACGCCGCCCACGCCGATGGGCGCGCCCGCGGGCACCCGCAGCACCTCGGCCCGGCCGCCCAGATGCAGCAGGACCGGCGGCGGATGGCCCGCGTTGGCGATGGTGATCCGGTGCGAGACCGGGTCGTACACCGCGTACAGGCAGGTCGCCATGCGGTCGGTGCCCAGCCGCTGCGCCTGCTCGTCGAGGTGGTGCAGCACCTCCTGCGGCGGCAGGTCCAGCCCGGCCAGCGTCTGGGCCGTCGTGCGGAGCTGCCCCATGATCGCCGCGGACGTCATGGAGTGGCCCATCACATCGCCCACGACCAGGGCGACCCGGCTGCCGGGCAGCGGAATCGCGTCGTACCAGTCGCCGCCGACCCGTGCGGTCTCGGCGGCCGGCAGGTAACGGGACGCCAGCCGTACGCCCGTCGGGTTCGGCAGGGTCTCCGGCAGCATCGTGCGCTGCAGCTCGTCCGCGATGTACGCCTCACGGCCGTACAGCACGGCCTTGTCGATGCCGAGCGCGCTGTGCGTGGCGAGCTGCGCCGCGACCAGCAGGTCGTCCGCCTCGAACGCCAGGCGCTCGGGGCGGCGCAGGAACAGCACGGCACCGATCACCCGGCGCCGTCCGCGCAGCGGCGCCAGAATGGCGCGCTGGCCCGGGGGGACCGCCAGGTCGTCGCCGAGCAGCTCGGGCAGCGCGGCCCGGGCGGCGGGCGCGTCCGCGAACACCGGCCGCACACCGCGCAGCACCTCGGCGAGCGCACCGCCGGCCCGCACCTCGCACAGCTCGTTGCTCAGCTCCACGACCCCGGAGTCCTCCGGGACCGGCACCGGCAGGATGCCGTCCTCCAGGTCCCGCTCCTGCGGTATCCGGTCGGTGCGCCGCAGACGCAGCACGAGGGGCCCGGTGGGACGCTCGTCGCCCACCGGCAGCGGATCGCGCAGATAGACGAGGATCGCGTCCGAGAACGTGGGCACGGTGGCCCGGCACAGGCCCATCACGATCTCGTCCAGGTCGATGCCGCGGGCGATCCGCCGGGTGGCGGCGCCCACGAAACGCAGCCGGTCGCCGTCGCGCCGCATCGGCATGGGCCCGCTCGGCCGGCCCTGACCGGTGCGCCGCTCCTTGCCGCCGGGCAGGGCGGCGGGACGGTTCTGCTCCCCGCTCGGCTGGACCGGGATCACCTCCGGGGCCGGGCGCGGCCGGTGCGCGTCGGGCTCGTCCGCGGCCGGCTGGGAGTGCTCCGTGCCGCCCGTCGCGGGCATGGGGGCGGACGCGCCGCCCGGGGAGCCGGACGACCCGTGCTGGGCGCAGGCCGCCGGCGGCGCGGCGGGAGAGGCGGCCGTGTCGCCCGCCCGGGTCTGTGCGGGTAAGGCCGTGGCCGGTGGGGCGGTCAGCGGCTCCGGGGTACGCAGGAGCGCCCCGCGGGGCTCCGCGGGGCCGACGCCCGGCTGGGGGCGCTCATGGGAGGTCGGGTGCTCCGTCACGCGTGTCGAATCCATCCGTCCGGGGCTGCGCGCCGTGCGTGCAGTTCGTCCCGCAGTGATGCCGATACCCGGATTACGTGCCCCAGGAACGGATTTCCCGCCAGGTCACACGCCGTCCATGGTGCACCGGTCGGACGAGCCGTCCCGGTGTGGCCCTCGTACCCCTCGCTCACGTCCTGCCGCCCCTCGGTGACGTTGGTCAAGCCCAGCGCTTACTGCGGGAGTTGCTGTGGTGCGCCCTTGCGGAGGACGATCCTACGGTTGTACCGCGGGGGCGCAACAAGGGTCTCATGAGGTCATGTACGCGGGAATGCGGTCCCAGTCGTCCGGCAGGTGCGGCACCGTCCACGACGGATCGGGCCGCCAGTGCTGCCAGCCGTCCGAGAACGGCGTGCCCCAGGCGTGGATCACCTCCACCGCGGACCGTCCCGCCTCCCGTACCCGCTCGGCGAGCTGAGGGCCGATCAGCCCGTCCTGCTGGGCCTGCGCGAACTCGTCCTCGTCGCGCCAGCCCCAACTGCGGTCCGGGTAGACGCAGATGTCCAGGAAGTGGTCCTCGGAGTCGACCCCGCCCACCCAGCGCACCAGCGGCTCCTCCAGGTTGACGTACCAGTTCTTGAAGCGCCAGCCCGGTTCCCAGAACAACCACACCGACCAGGGCTCGCCGGGCCGGGCCAGCTTGAGCACGCCGGTGCCGAACCAGCGGTCGCGCTGCACGGTACGCGGCTTGGTGTAGCGGGTCTGCAGCGGTTCGGCGTGCAGCGGCGTGCCGTCGGCGAGGACGGGCCTCACGCACGTCGTCCCCGGCGCCATCCACACGGCGAGCAGCTCGGAGTCGTCGTGTACGACGGTGACGGGGCGGGCGATGTGGAAGCGCTCGCCGGCGTTCTCCCGGTACCGCCACAGGATCTGGTCCCCGGGGGCCCAGCGCCCCGTCACCTCACCGACTTCGCCCGCTTCCACGCGTCTCACCGCTCCACCCTCTGCCATGCACAGATATTAGGTGCCCCAGGCATACGACGCTGTGGTGCCCGTCATCGGTTCGCGTCAGGGGCGGGTGATGTGCGGCGATATGACGCGAGGCGTTACGGGTGCGTCATCCGCAGGACATCGAGCGCCTCGTCGAGCTGTTCGAGGGTGAGGTCGCCGCGGTCCACGTAGCCCGATTCCAGGACGACCTGACGGATCGTCTTGCGCTCGGCGAGCGCCTTCTTGGCGACCTTCGCGGCCTCCTCGTAGCCGATGTACCGGTTGAGCGGCGTGACGACGGAGGGTGAGGACTCGGCGTACTCGCGGGCGCGGTCCCGGTGGGCGACGATGCCGTCCACCGTGCGGTCGGCGAGGAGCCGTGAGACGTTGGCGAGCAGCCGGACGGACTCCAGCACGTTCTTGGCGATGACCGGCATCATCACATTGAGCTCGAAGTTGCCGGAGGCGCCGGCGGTGGCCACCGTGGCGTCGTTCCCGATGACCTGGGCGGCGACCATGAGCACGGCCTCGGGGATCACGGGGTTGACCTTGCCGGGCATGATCGAGGAGCCGGGCTGCAGGTCGGGGAGGCTGATCTCGGCGAGGCCGGTGCGCGGCCCGGAGGCCATCCACCGCAGATCATTGGCGATCTTCGTGAATCCCACGGCGATGGTGCGTAGCTGTCCGCTGATCTCGACGATCCCGTCCCGGGCGCCCTGGGCCTCGAAGTGGTTGCGGGCCTCGGTGAGCGGCAGCCCGGTGGTGCGGGCGATCTCCGCGATGACGGCGGCGGAGAAGCCGGGCGGGGTGTTGATGCCGGTGCCGACCGCCGTACCGCCGAGGGGGAGTTCGGCGAGTCGGGGCAGGGAGGCGGTGAGCCGCTCGATGCCGTACCGCACCTGTGCGGCGTACCCGCCGAACTCCTGACCGAGCGTCACCGGGGTGGCGTCCATGAGGTGCGTCCGTCCCGACTTCACCACATCGGCGAACTCCTCGGCCTTGCGTTCGAGGGAGGTGGCGAGGTGGTCGAGGGCGGGGATGAGGTCGCCGCTGACGGCCGCGGTGGCGGCGATGTGGAGGGAGGAGGGGAAGACGTCGTTGGACGACTGGGACGCGTTGACGTGGTCGTTGGGGTGCACGTCCCGGCCGAGGCGCTCGGTCGCGAGGGTGGCGATGACCTCGTTGGCGTTCATGTTGGAGGAGGTGCCGGAGCCCGTCTGGAAGACGTCGACGGGGAAGTGCTCGTCCCACCGCCCCTCGGCCACCTCGGCGGCGGCCTCCTGGATGGCGTCGGCGACGTCCTTGTCGAGCACGCCGAGCTCCGCGTTGACCTTGGCGGCGGCGGCCTTGATGCGGGCGAGCGCCTCGATGTGCGCGCGCTCGATCCGCTGCCCGGAGACGGGGAAGTTCTCCACGGCGCGTTGGGTCTGGGCCCGCCACTTGGCGTGGGCGGGGACGCGGACCTCGCCCATGGAGTCGTGTTCGATCCGGTAGTCGCTCATGCCGCTTATAGCGATCGGAGCGGTGGGGATGTTCCGCGGCTTGGGCCGCCCGGGTGCCCACATCCCCTGTCATCTCTGTGACTCACGTCTCGTCGCGGCCGTGCAGCAGATCCCCGGGCGGTCACGTCGAGCACGGGTGACAGGAAGGGAGGAGCGTGTGGAGACGGATTTCGCCGGCTTCGTCGCCGCCCGGTCGGCCGCGCTGTTCCGGGGCGCCCTGGTCCTGACGGGCAACCGCGACGCGGCCGAGGATCTGGTCCAGGAGACCCTGGAGCGGGCCTGCCGCAAGTGGCGCATGATCTCCGCGACGGACGCCCCGGACGCCTACGTGCGGCGGATCATGGTGAATCTCGCCAACGACCGGTGGCGCCGCTTGCGCCGCACGGTTCCGGAAGCGGACGGCACGGACCGGGCCGCCTCGGGCTACGTCCACGGACAGGTCGACAGCAGAGACCGGTTTGTGCGTGCACGGCAGCAACTGCCCATGCGGATGCGGACGGTCGTGGTGCTGCGGTACTTCCACGACCTCTCCGACACCGAGATCGCGGCCGACCTGGACATCGCGCCGAGCACGGTGCGCTCCCAGCTCGCCCGGGGGATCGAGAGGTCATGAGACGGCGCCCGCCCCTGCGTCCATCAGGGGCGGGCGCCGGCCCGAGGTCACGCCAGCCCCGGCCCCCGCACCGGAATCGACGTGAACGTGGGCGGCTCCGCGGGCACCTGGAAGAAGTCGTTGCCCTTGTCGTCGACGACGATGAACGCCGGGAAGTCCTCCACCTCGATCTTCCAGACGGCCTCCATGCCGAGCTCCTCGTACTCGACGACCTCGACCTTCTTGATGCAGTCCTGGGCGAGCCGCGCGGCCGGGCCGCCGATCGAGCCGAGGTAGAAGCCGCCGTGCGCCGCGCACGCGTCCGTGACCTGCTTGCTCCGGTTGCCCTTCGCCAGCATCACCTTCGAGCCGCCCGCCGCCTGGAACTGCTCGACGTAGGAGTCCATGCGGCCGGCCGTCGTCGGGCCGAAGGAGCCCGAGGCGTAACCCTCGGGGGTCTTCGCCGGGCCGGCGTAGTACACCGGGTGGTCCTTCAGGTACTGCGGCATCTCCTCGCCCGCGTCCAGGCGCTCCTTGATCTTCGCGTGGGCGATGTCCCGGGCGACGACCAGCGGGCCCGTCAGGGACAGGCGGGTCTTGACCGGGTACTTCGTCAGCTCGGCGAGGATCGCCTCCATCGGCTGGTTCAGGTCGATCTTGACGACCTCACCCTCGTCCAGGTGGGCGTCCGTCGTGTCCGGCAGGAAGCGGGCCGGGTCCGTCTCGAGCTGCTCCAGGAACACGCCCTCCGCCGTGATCTTGGCGACCGCCTGCCGGTCCGCCGAGCACGACACCGCGATCGCCACCGGGCAGGAGGCACCGTGCCGGGGCAGTCGCACCACGCGCACGTCGTGGCAGAAGTACTTGCCGCCGAACTGCGCGCCGATCCCGATCCTCTGCGTCAGCTCGAAGACCTTCTCCTCCAGCTCCTTGTCCCGGAAGCCGTGCCCCAGCTCGGAGCCCTCGGTCGGCAGCTCGTCCAGGTAGTGAGCGGAGGCGTACTTCGCGGTCTTCAGCGCGTACTCGGCGCTCGTGCCGCCGACGACGATCGCCAGGTGGTACGGCGGGCACGCGGCCGTACCGAGCGAACGGATCTTCTCCTCCAGGAACTTCATCATGGAGGCCTCGTTCAGGACGGCCTTGGTCTCCTGGTAGAGGAAGGACTTGTTGGCGCTGCCGCCGCCCTTCGCCATGAACAGGAACTTGTAGGCGCCGCCGTCCGTCGCGTACAGCTCGATCTGCGCCGGGAGGTTCGAACCGGTGTTCTTCTCCTCCCACATCGTCAGCGGAGCCATCTGCGAGTAGCGCAGGTTCAGCTTCGTGTAGGCGTCGTAGATGCCGCGGGAGAGGGCCTTCTCGTCCTCGCCCTGCGTCAGCACGTTCTGGCCGCGCTTGCCCATCACGATCGCCGTGCCCGTGTCCTGGCACATCGGCAGCACGCCCGCCGCCGCGATGTTCGCGTTCTTCAGCAGGTCCAGGGCCACGAACTTGTCGTTGGCGCTCGCCTCCGGGTCGTCGACGATGCGGCGCAGCTGCGCCAGGTGGGCCGGGCGCAGGTAGTGCTGGATGTCGTGGATGGCCTCCTCGGCCAGCTTGCGCAGCGCCTCCGGCTCCACCTTGAGGAACGTACGCCCGTCGGGCCCCTCGACCGTGGAGACGCCCTCGGACGTCACCAGCCGGTACGGGGTGGTGTCCTCTCCCGTGGGGAGCAGATCGGTGTACGCGAACTCAGGCATCTCGCCCATTCCTCACTCAAGCGACAGCGGCTGGCCTCCGTTGGCAGCGCCCACCAGCCTAGAACCTGGCTCTGACGGCGGATCTGTGAGGTAGGGCTCAGTCCCGGGTCCCGTCCGAAGACCCTGCCGTTTTCCACAGGGCCGTCCGAGGGGTAGTCGCGATCTATCGCGTTTCGCTACGCTGCTGCGGTGGACCTTCACAAGAGCCCAGCTCCGGCCGACGACCGGCCCGTGCCCCCGGCCGACCTGCGTTGCTCCGACGCCGACCGCGACCGCATCACCGACATCCTGCGCGACGCCCTCGCCGAGGGGCGGCTGACGGCGGAGGAGCACGCCGAGCGCGTGGAGGGGGTGCTGCACGCCAAGACGGTCGGTGAGCTGGACCGGTTCGTCCGCGACCTGCCCGCGGCCCACCCGCGCCGGCCCGCCCCGGTGTACGCCGCGCCGCCGGGCCGCCCCGTGCCGGGTTCCCTGCCGAGGGAGGCCGACGAGAACGTGGTGGCGGTCTTCAGCAGTGCCATCCGCCGGGGCCGCTGGCGCCCCGGCCGCCGCACGCACGCGTACGCGATCTTCGGCACCGTCGAGATCGACCTCAGTGAGGCCCTGTTCGAGTACCAGCAGGTCGTGATCAAGGCGGTCTCGATCTTCGGCGACGTGCAGATACGCGTCCCGGAGAACGTCTCGCTGCGGGGTACCGGCGGCGGCGTACTGGGCAACTTCGAGGTGAGCCCGCTGGATTCGGGGCACCCCGACGCGCCCGTCGTCCACGTCGACGGCCTTGCCGTGTTCGGGAACGTGGAGGCCAAACCCAAGCGCGGCAAGCTGGTCGCGGACATCCTCGACCGCGTCTCGCACAAGGTGGACAAGGCTTTGCGCAAACGCCTGGACCATTGACGCCTGTGAACTCGCCCGGGCAGCGCCATGCCGACGTCACATTCCGGCGGTATGAACGGCTCCCGGAAAGCCTGCGGTTGGGAACTCAGTGCATAGGCGCGCGCACAGCGGGTAGGCCTTGCTGCATCGTCTCTCGCTCGCGAAGCCGTCGTCAGGAGTAGACCGTGCTGCAACCGCCGCATTCGTCCCTGCAGGTCGCTGACGTTCCGCACCAGCGGGTGCCAGTGCGCGACAGGGATCAGGACGCCCCGTGGCACACGGAGGCTGTGTGCCGGCGCGACGAGGCCGGCCTGTTCTTCGCCCCCTCCAAGGAACCCACCGCTGCCCGGCTGTCCCGCGAGGAGGCGGCCAAGCGGGTCTGTGCGCGCTGTCCGGTGATGGTCGAGTGCCGGGAACACGCGCTGGTGCAGCCCGAGCCGTACGGGGTGTGGGGCGGGCTCACGGCCGCCGAACGCCGCGTGGTGCTGGCCCGGCGCCGCCGCCGCGAACTGGAGCTGAAGAAGGCCGCGCGGGGGACGATAGCGGCGGCCGGCTGAACCGCCGCGCACGGGCGCGTACGGAAGGGGGCGCCCTCGCCGCACCGAGGACGCCCCCTTCCGTACGGGTCTACTTGGCCCGGTCGAAGTCGATCGCGCTGTACGCGCGCAGCTTGCTCAGCCGGTGCACGGAGTCGATCCGCCGGACCGTGCCCGACTTGGAGCGCATGACGATCGAGTCGGTCGTGGCGGTCTCCGACCGGTAGCGCACACCGCGCAGCAGCTCGCCGTCCGTGATGCCGGTGGCGACGAAGAAGACGTTCTCACCGGAGACCAGGTCGTCCGTGGTCAGGACGCGGTCGATGTCGTGGCCCGCGTCGAGTGCCCGCTGCCGCTCCTCGTCGTCCTTCGGCCACAGCTTGCCCTGGATGGTGCCGCCGAGGCACTTCACCGCGCAGGCGGAGATGATGCCCTCGGGCGTACCGCCGATGCCCAGCAGCAGGTCGATGCCGGTGCCCTCGCGCAGCGCCAGGATCGAACCGGCCACGTCGCCGTCCGAGATGAGCTTGATGCGTGCGCCGGTCTCCCGGACCTCCTTGATCAGACCGTCGTGGCGCGGCCGGTCCAGGATGACGACGGTGACGTCCTCGGGCGTGGAGTGCTTGGCCTTCGCCACCCGGCGGATGTTCACCGAGACGGGGGCGTTGATGTCGACGAAGTCGGCCGCCTCGGGGCCGGTGACCAGCTTGTCCATGTAGAAGACGGCGGACGGGTCGAACATCGTGCCGCGGTCGGCGGCGGCCAGCACCGCGATCGCGTTCGGCATGCCCTTCGCGGTGAGCGTGGTGCCGTCGATCGGGTCGACGGCGATGTCGCACTCCGGGCCGGTGCCGTCGCCGACCCGCTCCCCGTTGAAGAGCATCGGCGCCTCGTCCTTCTCGCCTTCGCCGATGACGACGACGCCGTTCATCGAGACGGTCGAGACGAGGGTGCGCATGGCGCGCACCGCGGCGCCGTCCGCGCCGTTCTTGTCCCCGCGGCCGACCCAGCGGCCGGCGGCCATGGCGGCGGCCTCGGTGACCCGGACGAGTTCGAGGGCTAGGTTGCGGTCCGGGGCCTCGGAGGGAACTTCGAGCTCGGACGGCAGATGGTGATTCTCGGTCATCGGAGCGCACCTTTCTGATACGACGACGGCCGGATGAGGGTGATGCCCCCGACTCTATCGCCGGACAGACAAAATGAGCAGGGCACCCCACGGATGAGCAGGCCCGGGCACCTGCGACGATAGGGGCGTGGCAGGTATGAAAGGCAAGCAGTCGGTCCGGGACATGATCCTCTCCCTGGCCCTCATCGGGCTGATGGCGGGCATCATCTATCTCTTCATCCCCCACGACGACCGCGCTCCCGACATCCAGCGGGTCGACTACCGCGTCGAGCTGCTCACCGCGCGCCGCGCCGCGAGCTACCCGGTCGCGGCGCCCGTAGGCCTGCCCGACACCTGGAAGGCCACCTCGGTGCGTTTCCAGGACGAACCCTTCGACGCCTGGCACCTCGGCTACCAGGACCCCGAGGGACAGTACGTGGCGATCGAGCAGTCCACTCAGCGGGCGTCCGAGTTCATCGACGACGCCAGCCAGGGCGCACAGGAGACGAAGGCCACCGAGCGCATCGGCGGACAGACCTGGCAGCGCTACACCGGCGGCCGCTACGACGCGCTCGTGCTCAAGGGCAAGGGCGCCACGACCGTGGTGACGGGCACGGCGTCGTTCGCCGAGCTGACGAAGATGGCCGAGGCGCTGAGGACCGGCTGACGACGCGGTGGCGCCGCCGGGCGCCGCCCGGTCACCCGGACCCTTCCGCGCCCTCCTCCGCGTCCGCCTCCTCGGTCAGCGCCGCGTCGAGCCGCCTGCGGGCGCCCTCCAGCCACGTCCGGCACACCTTGGCCAGCTCCTCCCCCCGCTCCCACAGCGCCAGGGACTCCTCGAGCGTGGTGCCGCCGGCCTCCAGGCGCCGCACCACCTCGATCAACTCGTCCCGCGCCTGCTCGTACCCGAGTGCCTCGTCCGTCCTGCTGGTCATGCGCCCACCCTAGGATCCCTGGTCGCCGTCGGCCCTCTGGCCGTCGGCCCGTACCGTGAACTCGCCCGCGGCGACCCGCGCCCGCAGCGCCTCGCCCGCCGCCACCTCGTCCGGTGCCCGGACCACGTGTCCGTCGGCCTTCTGCAGCACCGCGTATCCCCGCCGCAGTGTCGCGGCCGGGGACAGGGCCACCACGCGCGCGTGCGTGTGCGTGAGCTCCGACTCGGCGCGGTCGAGTAGATGCCCGAGGGTGCGCCGGGCACGGTCGACCAGCGCGCCGACCTGGTCGGCCCGCTCGTCGACCATGCGGTACGGGTCCTCCATGCAGGGCCGCGCCAGCGCGTGCGCCAGCCCGCGCTCCTCACGTTCGACGAACGCCTGTGCGCACCGCCGCGCCCGGTCCCGCAGTTGCCGTACCCGCTCCAGCTCCTCCCCGACGTCCGGTACGACCTTCTTGGCCGCGTCGGTCGGGGTGGAGGCGCGCAGGTCGGCGACATGGTCGAGCAGCGGGTTGTCCGGCTCGTGCCCGATGGCGGACACCACGGGCGTACGGCAGGCGGCCACCGCCCGCACGAGCTGCTCGTCCGAGAACGGCAGCAGGTCCTCCACGCTGCCGCCGCCGCGCGCCACGATGATCACGTCCACCTCGTCCAGCGCGTCCAGCTCCTTCACGGCCTGCACCACCTGCGGGACGGCGTGCACGCCCTGCACGGCGACGTTGCGCACCTCGAAGCGGACGGCGGGCCAGCGGTGCCGCGCGTTCTCCAGCACATCGCGCTCGGCCGCCGAGGCGCGGCCGCAGACCAGCCCGACGAGCTGGGGCAGGAACGGCAGCGGCTTCTTGCGCTCGGGCGCGAACAGGCCCTCGGCGGCGAGCGCCTTCTTGAGCTGTTCCAGCCGCGCGAGCAGTTCCCCGACGCCCACGGGCCGTATCTCGGCCGCCCGCAGCGACAGCTGTCCCCTGGGGGCGTACCACTCGGGCTTGGCGAGGACGACGACACGGGCGCCCTCGCTCACCACGTCGGCCACGGAGTCGAACACCTGGCGGTAGCAGGTGACGCCGACGGAGATGTCGTACGACGGGTCGCGCAGCGTCAGGAAGACGACCCCGGCGCCGGGCCGCCGCGACAACTGCGTGATCTGCCCCTCGACCCACACGGCCCCGAGCCGGTCGATCCACCCCCCGATGAGCCGCGACACCTCACCGACGGGCAGCGGGTTCTCCGCGGACGTGTTCACAGCCATGCGCCCGAGACTAACGGCCGGGACCGACAACGCCGGGTCGGCGCGGTCAGCCCGTCCCGCGCCCCGCTGCGCGACCAGCACCACCGATCCCACGAGAGCAGCCACACCGCCCCCACCACCTGCGCCGCCCCCGACGCCGCCACGATCACCGCGACCGTGATCGCCGCCCCCGCCACCGGCACCAGCACACTGCTTCCCCCGGTCTCCCCGTACAGGCGATCCGAGCGGGGCCCCACGGGGGCCTCGGACGCGCGGGGGCGCGGCCCTTACGATGGATCACATGACTGCTTCGTCTGGCCGCCGTGTTCTGCTCGCCGCCCCCCGGGGTTACTGCGCGGGCGTCGACCGTGCCGTGATCGCCGTCGAGAAGGCCCTCGAGCAGTACGGGGCCCCCATCTACGTCCGCCACGAGATCGTCCACAACAAGTACGTCGTGCAGACCCTGGAGAAGAAGGGCGCGATCTTCGTCGAGCGGACGGAGGAGGTGCCTCCGGGGAACATCGTCATGTTCTCCGCGCACGGCGTGGCGCCCACCGTCCACGAGGAGGCCAGGCAGGGCCGGCTCGCCACCATCGACGCGACCTGCCCCCTGGTCACCAAGGTCCACAAGGAAGCGATCCGGTACGCCAACGAGGACTTCGACATCCTCCTGATCGGGCACGAGGGCCACGAAGAGGTCATCGGCACTTCCGGCGAGGCCCCCGACCACATCCAGCTCGTCGACGGCCCCGAGGACGTCCGGCGCGTCGAGGTGCGCGACCCGTCGAAGGTCGTCTGGCTGTCCCAGACCACCCTCTCGGTTGACGAGACCATGGAGACGGTCGACGCGCTCAAGGAGAAGTTCCCGCAGCTCGTCTCCCCGCCCAGCGACGACATCTGCTACGCCACCCAGAACCGCCAGCTGGCGGTGAAGCAGATGGGCGCCGAGGCCGACCTGGTGATCGTGGTCGGCTCCCGCAACTCCTCCAACTCCAAGCGGCTGGTCGAGGTCGCCAAGCTCGCGGGCGCACGCGAGGCGTACCTGGTGGACTTCGCCGACGAGATCGACGAGTCCTGGCTCGACGGTGTGTCGACGATCGGCGTGACCTCGGGCGCCTCCGTGCCGGACGTCCTGGTCGAGCAGGTGCTCGAGTGGCTCGCGCAGCGCGGCTTCGAGGACGTCGAGATCGTCAAGGCGGCGGAGGAGTCCATCACCTTCTCGCTGCCCAAGGAACTCCGCCGTGACCTGCGCGAGGAGGCGGCGGCACTGGTGGCGGAGCGCACCGGCGAGAAGTAGCGCACCGGGCGCGGGCGGCGGCGCGGCGGCCGCGCACAGGGCGCCGTGGAGTGGCTGTCCGTGCCACGTCGTACCGTGGTGCCCATGCAGATCTTCGGCGTGGACATCGGCGGATCCGGGATCAAGGGTGCTCCCGTGGACCTGGAGCGGGGCGACCTGGCTCAGGAGCGCTTCAAGGTGCTCACCCCTCACCCGGCGACGCCCGACGGGGTGGCGGACGGCGTGAAGGAGGTCGTCGAACACTTCGGGTGGACCGGACCGGTGGGCCTCACCTTCCCCGGCGTCGTCACCGGCGGCGCCATGGTCCGTACGGCGGCGAACGTGGACAAGAGCTGGGTGGACACGGACGCGCGGGCCCTGTTCGGTGAGCGCCTGGGCGGGCTCCCGGTCACCGTGGTGAACGACGCGGACGCGGCGGGCGTGGCCGAGATGCAGTTCGGCGCGGGCCGCGGCCGCTCGGGCACGGTCATCGTCCTGACGTTCGGCACGGGCATCGGCAGCGCCCTCTTCATCGACGGCGTCCTCGTGCCGAACACGGAGTTCGGCCACTTGGAGCTGGGCGGCCACGACGCGGAGAAGCGCGCGTCCTCCAAGGTGAAGGAGGACAACGACATGACCTGGGAGCACTGGGCCCGCCGCGTGCAGAAGTACCTCGCGCACGTGGAGATGCTGTTCTCGCCGGAACTGTTCATCATCGGCGGCGGCGTCAGCCGCAAGTCCGAGAAGTTCCTGCCGTTGATCCAGGGCATCAACGCGGAGATCGTCCCCGCCCGGCTTCAGAACAACGCGGGGATCGTGGGAGCGGCGATGCGGGCGGCGAAGCAGGGATAGGGAGCAGGGCGGGCGGCGAGCAGGGGGAGCGGCGGCGACCGAGGTGGCTCCGGGGGCGGGCGCCCGGTGCGGGCGCCCCGCACGGTCAGGCGCCGCTCAGGCGCTCCGGCGGCGCGCCGCCACCTTGCGGCGCAGCATCCGCACCTTGCGCACGGTCGTGATGACGCCGGCGATCAGCGTGCCGCCGTACAGCCAGCCCGCCTGGGTGGCGAGCGCGGTGACCAGCCCGACCAGATGCCCCGCGAAGCCGCTGCCACCGTCGGCCACGACCAGCAGCCCGACGGCGAACGCGATCGGCACGACCACCGGCGCGGTCACCAGGTCCCCGCGCCGCACCCACAGCGCGGTCAGCGCGGCCACCGGCAGGAACAGCACGCCGTAGACGGTGAGCGACGCCCCGAACAGCAACTGGTCCAGACACGCCAGCACGAGCATCACGGCCGCGCAGAACAGCCCGCCGCCGAGCCCGGTGAGCCGGGGGCCGGGCAGCCGCCGTACCGCCTGGTCGGACGGAGGGGTGTTCCGCACCCGGGCCGCCGGGCGCCGCTGCGTACCACCGGTGTCCTGGCCCGCCGGCCGCGCCCAGGCGGCCCCGTCGGGCACCTCGGGCCGGCCGGGACCGCCGGGCCGGGGAGGCCGCGCGGCGGCCGCGCCGGACCGGACGGGCGCGGCGGCGCTGCGCCGGCCCTGCGGGGGAAGGGGCGCACCGCGTCGCGGTCCGTGTTGCGGGGGTCGCGTCCTGTGTTGCTCCACTGGACCAACTTAGGTCGGTTTATGTGCGGAATGGTGCATGGGACACGCCGTTGGCTCGAGCTTGGCCAAGCGTTCGATACGTCGCCGGAGCGGGGCCCGGTACGCCGTAGACTGGTGGATCGGCCCGCACACTCTCCTGACGGACCCGGGCCCGCAGCCCAGTCCAGTCCTCCACACTCACGTACGGGAAGTCGCAACGTGTCGCTCACGATCGGAATCGTCGGTCTGCCCAACGTCGGCAAGTCGACCCTGTTCAACGCCCTGACCAAGAACGACGTGCTGGCGGCCAACTACCCGTTCGCCACGATCGAGCCGAACGTGGGCGTCGTCGGTGTTCCCGACGCGCGTCTCGCCAAGCTGGCCGAGATCTTCAAGTCGGAGCGGGTCCTCCCGGCGACCGTGGACTTCGTCGACATCGCGGGCATCGTGCGCGGCGCCAGCGAGGGCGAGGGCCTGGGCAACAAGTTCCTCGCGAACATCCGCGAGTCGGACGCGATCTGCCAGGTCATCCGCGCCTTCAAGGACGAGAACGTCGTCCACGTGGACGGCAAGGTCTCGCCGAAGGACGACATCGAGACGATCAACACCGAGCTGATCCTCGCGGACCTCCAGACGATCGAGAAGGTCCTGCCGCGCCTGCAGAAGGAGTCGCGGATCAAGAAGGACGTCGCCCCGAAGGTGAAGGCCGTCGAGGAGGCCAAGGAGATCCTGGAGAAGGGCGACACGCTCTTCGCGCACGGCATCGTCCAGGGCAGCGAGCGCGCCGAGCTGCTGCACGACCTGCACCTCCTCACCACCAAGCCGTTCCTCTACGTCTTCAACGTCGACGAGGACGAACTGACGGACGACGCCTTCAAGGACGAGCAGCGCGCCCTGGTCGCCCCCGCCGAGGCGATCTTCCTCAACGCCAAGCTCGAGGCGGACCTCGCCGAACTGGACGAGGACGAGGCCCTCGAACTCCTCGAGTCGGTCGGCCAGCACGAGCCGGGCCTGGCGACCCTGGCCCGCGTCGGCTTCGACACCCTGGGCCTGCAGACCTACCTCACGGCGGGCCCGAAGGAGTCCCGCGCCTGGACGATCAAGAAGGGCGCCACGGCCCCCGAGGCGGCCGGCGTCATCCACACCGACTTCCAGAAGGGCTTCATCAAGGCGGAGGTCATCTCCTTCGAGGACCTGGTGGCGGCGGGTTCCGTGGCCGAGGCCCGCGCCAAGGGGAAGGCGCGCATGGAGGGCAAGGACTACGTGATGCAGGACGGGGACGTGGTGGAGTTCCGCTTCAACGTCTGACGGTTCGGCAAAAGGCCGTCCGATCCGCGGTGGAGTGGGTCGGGCGGCCTTCGCCCTCCGCACGGAGTCCGCGGTTCCGCGACAGCTCCACTCCACAACCGGAGGCCTTCACCCGTCACGGAGATTCAGGCCGTGTCCGAGCACGGACTCGACCAGCCTGCCTGGGCACCACATCTAGCTCTGCGGGACGTCCTTGACGAACACGATGCCGTCGCTGTCCGCCAGGTGGGCCGGGTCGAGCGGGGAGTAGCCGAACCAGGGGGATACGCGGGGTGCGGGCCGCCTGTCGCCGAGGGCGGCGGCCAGTCGCGGGGCGTCGATGACACAGCGGTCCTCCGGGAGCGCGTACAGGACTCCTTCCACGGTGTCCGGCGGCGGCGTGTCCACTCCCTGGTGCCGGATCGTGCCGAGGGCCGTGGCCACGAAGGCGTACCCCTCGCCGAGTCGGGCGCTCACCAGCGCACCGGCGCTCCACCACTCCACCGGACCCTGCCACATCCGCATCGTGCTCTTCTCCCGCTGGAGGTGGGAGTTGTGGGCGTGGACGAGTACCGGGCCCCGAGCGGCGAGGGCGAGAAGGTTGTGGGCCATCATCGCATCCCGCAGCGCGCACAGCCGGGTCATACGGGCCGGTGAGGTGTCCGCCATCCAGTGGTGGTAGCGGAGCAGGCCGGTCGCGGTGCGCCCGTACAGGCGCGCCCGGTCCCAGTCGTCCCGCGAGGTCGCCGCGATCAGGTGCGGCGTCTGCGTGTCGAGCAGTGCCACCAGATCGTCGGCGAGCAGCCGCAGCCGATCGGCCTCGGCCGACCGCCCCACGGATTGGGCCGGGTCCATCATCGCGGCCGGATCGGTCCACCGGTCGTCGGCGCCGAGCAGGCGGTCGAGCGTTGCCGCGGTGCAGGGCAGCAGGTCCGCGTCCACCCGGGCCGAGAGGTAGTCGTGGAGTGCGGTGAGGGACTGCCGGGGGCTCGCCGCGCCGGTGATCTCCAGCGGGCCGTCGAAACCGGCGAAGCGGAGCCGCTCGGACGCGGGCCGGCCGTCGTTGTACGCGCGCATCCAGCGCACCAGTTCGCGGTTGGCCGCGGACGCGCCGAGCCCGAGGTCCGGATGGCTGAATCCGCGCTCCATGACCTCGTCGAGGGTGCCCGTGCCGGAGGCGACGTAGTCGTCCACGACCAGGCCCATCATGCAGTCGCTCTCGATCGCGATGGTCCGGTAGCCGCCCTCCTCGACGAGTTGCCGGAAGAGCTCGTTGCGCAGGTGGAGCAGGGCGTCCTCGCCGTGGGTGGGCTCGCCCAGGGCGAGCAGCCGCGGCCGGGCCGGGAGAAGCCTCATGACGGCGGCCGCGTCGAGGGCATGGGCGGTGTCCTTGATGCCGATAGCCATCCCTCAACGGTATCGTTGAACCTTCGGTTGAAACTTTTCCGCGATACCGGCAGGGGCATGGGGCAAAAGCTTCAAAGCAGTGAGCGGCTCAGGCCGGTGGATCTGGCGCGCGGGCACGGTCTGTCCGCGCAGGCGGTCAGGAACTACGAGGAGGCCGGCATCCTTCCCGCCGCCGACCGCACACCCCACGGCTACCGCACCTATACGCCGCTGCACGCGGCGGCCCTGCGCGCGTTCCTCGCCCTGGTGCCCGGCCACGGCCACCAGACGGCCGCCTCGATCATGCGGGCCGTGAACCGGGGCGCGGTCGATGAGGCGTTCCGCCTCATCGACGTCGGCCACGCCCAACTCCTCGACGACCGCCGGACCCTCCAGGCCGTGGAGAGCGCCCTCCGAGGTCTGGAGCCCGCCATGCAGCCCGAACCCGGCGTGCGGTCCGAACGTGCCGCGGCGCCCGGGCCCGGCGGCACGTTCATCGGGCCGCTGGCGGACGAGCTCGGGATCCGGCCCGCGACGCTGCGCGCGTGGGAGCGCGCCGGGCTGGTGCGCCCGCGCCGGGACCCGCTGACCGGGTACCGCGTCTACGACGAGGCCGACGTACGCGACGCCCGGCTGATCCACCAGCTCAGGCGGGGCGGCTACCTGCTGGAGCAGATCGCCCCGCTGATCGCCCAGGTCCGGGCGGCGGGCGGCCTGGAGCCGCTGGAGGCCGCACTGCGGGACTGGCACGGCCGGCTGTCCGCCCGCGGACGGGCGCTGCTGACCGGGGCCGCCGAGTTGGAGGCGTACCTCCGCGAGCGCGGATGAGACGTCGCTCCCGTCGACCGCGGCCGGATCACGCAGGGGCCGCAGGCCACCGGGCCGATCGGTCGGGGAGCCGGAAGGAGCGCCGAGCCCGCACCTCGGCGAACACCCGCCTGGCACGGGCCGGTCGGCCAGGCGGTGCGGTCCCGGCGCCACCGGCGCCACCAGCGCCACCGGCGCGTCCGTGGCGCCGCGTCGCGGGCGTCTCGCGCGCGCCTCATGGGGCTCTGCGAAGGCCCCACCTCGGTCGCTGCGAAGGCCCCGCTACGGTGTCCTTCCGTTCTAGTGGTCGTCGCAACACCCCAGTTCAGGGGATGCGATGGACTTCGAGATCCGGAAGAGCCGCAAGGAGCAAGGGCCCCGCAA
>NZ_JBVHTR010000024.1:0-132126 GCF_055565775.1 Streptomyces sp. NPDC028331
TCGCGGCGTCCGGTGCGGTACATCGCAAGGCGGAGCATCGCCCGCGTACTGGATGTACTCGGGTGATGCGACAACGCGGCGAGGTGCCGTGCCGGACGCCGCGAGCCGGTGAACCTTTCCGGTCACAGCACTAGGGCCGGAGCACGATCTTGCCGTGGGTGTGCCGCTGTTCCAGCTCGCGGAAGGCGTCTCGCACCTGCTCCAGCGGGTAGGTGCGGGCGATCGGCACCTCCAACTGCCCGCGTGCGGCAAGCCGGGCCAGCTCGCCGAGTACGACCGCGCTCGCCGCCGCGCCTTCTCCGTAGGTCCGCGCGCCGACCTTGGCCGCCGCCTGCCAGTCGCAGATCGTGTTGATGCGCTCGGGCCGCACGCCCAGCTCCACTGCGAGTGCCACGTAGCCGTCGCCGAAGGTGTCGATGAACGCGTCGACCCTGCCGCCGGACGCCTGACGGATCCGCTCGACCACACCTGGCCCGTACTCGACCGGGAGGACACCGTGATCCTTCAACCAGGCGTGGTTCCGCCCGCTCGCCAGCCCGATCACCGTGGCGCCGCGCCGCCGCGCGAGCTGCACGGCGAGCGACCCGACTCCGCCCGCCGCACCGGAGACGACGACCGTGTCGTCCGGGCCGGGGTCCACTGCGAACACGGTGGCGTAGGCGGTCGTGCCGGCCACGTACAGCGCCCCGGCCACATCCCAGGCCAGCCCCGCCGGACGGAAGACCAGATTCACGTCGTCGACCACGACGAACTGCGCATGGCTGGCCCGCCTATGGGTGAAACCCAATACCTCATCACCCACCGCGAAGCCCCGGACGTGCGGGCCGGCCTCCACCACGACGCCGGCCAGATCGCTGCCCTGCCCGGAGGGAAACACCGCCGGCCAGCGTTCGTGCAGCGCGCCCGTGCGGATGTGCGCCTCGCCGGGCTGGATCCCGGCTGCACGGACCTCGACCAGCACCTGCCCTGGACCGGGCACCGGCCGCTCCACCTCTTCCACCCGCAGCACTTCGATCCCGCCGTACTCGTGAAACCGCACCGCCTGCATTACGTGATCACCGCGCTTTCTCGTTCGGACAAGGCTCGGCCGGCCGCGCGCCGGAGGGCCGACGCCGACCGTGCCACCGCGTTCAAAGATCAAGCGCGGACCGGTATTCCCAACAGCACTGCGACGGCGATGCCGGCCGCGCCCAGGAGCCGCCTGTGGCCCGACTCGCCGCGCAACACGCACCCCGGGACATGGACGGAGGGTGACGGCGAAGGTGGTCGTACGTGGGGAATTCTCAACGGCCGCCGACAAGGGAAACCGCGGGCCGTCCGGGCGATGGAGCTGGTGCCCAATCCGGCCCTGGCCACCGCGATCCGCTGCGCAGTCGGCAACGGCGTCGAGTGGGCCGGCCCCCCGAAGGGCTTCCCGCCGTATCGGCGGGTGCACGCCGTCACCCGCCCGCTGGCAGGTGACGGGCTTGCTCGCCAAGCTCCACGCCCGGCTGCGTGACAACGTGCGCCACAAGGAGTGCCGGACGGTGGGCCCGACGGCGGCGATCGAGGACTCGCAGCGCCCGGGGTCCGCGGCGAAGACCCCCGCCCGACTTCCGGCTGGGACGCCGGGAAGAAGTTGGAAACTGCAACCGGCACGTGGTGGTGGCCCGCCGACGACACCACCGGGCGCGTGGTGCTGCCGCGCAGGTGGGTGGGGGACAGTGTGCTGATCCAGCACGAGGGGGAGCCGACCCTGGCCCGGGCACGATGGGCGGGTCGAGCACCAGCCATCAGACATGGGATGTTCATGGGTGGTGCCGGAGAGGGGGAGAGTGTCCAACACGCCTAGTGGAAGGGGAGCTAGGACGAAACGGCGCAGAATTCGCCCCTGGGCCGCCCTTCCCAAATTTCTATCATTCATGGGATGTCCCAGGCGGGGATCAGCGTGATATCTGTACGAGTGCGTTTGTGGGGCCGGTTCTGGCCGACCCGATCGGTACGGGAGGGCCGGGGCAGACGGGACGCCGGACAAGCTCGGTGTTGTCAACGCTCACAGCGCAAGGGGCCCCGACCCGCGCCGTTCTGCCAGTACGTCAGGCGGCCGCCGACGCCGACGGGACGGCACGACGGCCGGGCTGCTGACACGAACGGCGGTCAGCCCCCGTTGACGCAGCACTCACTCGCAGAAGAGGACGCGTGCATGAGAAGGTCTTGGATATTACCCCTGGTCACGCTTGTCACTGCCGCGCTTGCGGTGACGGCGACAGGTGTCACCCCTGCTTCCGCCGCCTCAGACACGCCCCTGCGGGTCATGCCGTTGGGCGACTCGATCACCTGGGGTATGGGAAGCAGCAACGGCAACGGCTATCGGGGGCCGTTGTGGAACGAGCTTGCGGCGGACGGCCATCCGCTGGACTTCGTCGGCACGGTGCGGAACGGCTCGATGTCCGACCCCGACAACGAAGGCCACCCCGGGTACCACATCGACGAGATCGCCGCACTCGCCGACGCCTCGCTGACCCGCTACCGGCCCAACGTCGTGACGCTGCATATCGGCACCAACGACCTCATAGGGGCCTCCGGGGCCGACGCCGCCATCGCCGGGCTGAAGTCGCTGGTCAACCAGATCACCGCCGACGTCCCCGACGCAACCGTCCTCGTCGCCTCCCTGATCGTGTCCGACAACAGCTCGGAGGAGCAGCACCGGGGCACGTACAACCAGGCCATCCCCCGAATCGTCAGCGACGCACAGGCCGCGGGCAAACACGTCGCATACGTCGACATGAGCAGCCTGACCACGGCCGACCTGTCCGACCCCCTGCATCCCAACGACGCGGGCTACCAGAAGATGGCCGACGCCTTCCACCGCGGCATTAAGGCCGCGGACAGCGCCGGATGGCTGAAGAACCCCGCCCCCGCACCCGCGCCCGTACAGTCCGGGATCACCGGCAAGTGCCTGGATGTCAACGGCGCCGGCACCGCCGACGGGACCGCCGTCCAGATCTGGGGCTGCCACGGCGGCGCCAACCAGGTCTGGTCCGCCTACACGGACGGCACCCTGCGCTCCCTGGGCAAGTGCCTCGACGCCGCCGGCGGGGGCACCGCCAATGGCACCAAGGTGCAGATATGGGCCTGCCACGGCAGTCCCAACCAGGTCTGGCAGCCCTACAACGGCGGCTACCGCAACCCCGTCTCCGGCCGCTGCCTCGACGATCCGGGCTTCTCCACGGCCGACGGAACGCAGCTCCAGCTGTGGGACTGCAACGGCGGCTCCAACCAGCAGTGGACCACTCTGACCGCCGGATGACCCCCGCTTCCGGGACAGGAGCCCTTTCCGGGCTCCTGTCCCGGAAGAACATCGGTGGCGGGCACCGGCGGGTGCGACGCCCGCCGTGGCCGGGGTAGTGGCCCGGTCGCCTGACGGCGACACCCTGCAGGCGGCCCTCGCTGAACAGCAGACCGACACCTCCTCCACCTCCCGGGAGTGGCGGATCGACGCCTCGCCGCGAGCGCGTCGATCTGCTCCTGGTCCCAGCTGACCTTTGGGAAGGCGGCGGCCCGTTCGGTGACGAGCCGGTCCCAGAGCGGCACGGTGTGCACGATGCCGTTCGACTTCGTCGCGGACGTCTGCCGGCCCTTGCGCTTCCCGGCCGGCTTGAGCGCGTGGTCCAGCACACGCGTGACACCGGCCCGGGTGAACACGGCTTCCTGTACGGCCATCTCGTCCGGGAACCCGCTGTTGAGCCGCCCGCCGACCTGGCTGTACTCGCCTTCCACGTTCTCCCGGACGACGACGAAGTCCACCTCACCGGGGCGCGCGCCCCGCACTGGGCTTCCCCTGTGCTTGTCCACCGGCCAGGAAAAGATTGCCCATCCAGGTCCGGGTGACCGTTCTTCCGTGACGTCTTACGGGCTGCCCCCGATCAATCGCGGGGCAGCCCGTAAGCCTTCTGTCTTCAGCAGGCGCAACCGCTCACGAAAGCAACAACGAGAAGTCGGCCGAAGCCGCGCAGTGGGCGCTGCGCGCAATCCCCGGCAACCCGCCGGTCCCGGTGCCGTGACCAGGTCACCCGTCGAGGCGGAATGCCGTGCCGTCGCGTCGCACATGCCCGCCCGTCGGGTGGGTGAAGTGGCTGCCGAGCAGCAGCGCGCCGGTGTCCGCTACGGAAGCGAGCAGGGCGGCGCGGGTGCGGGCTGCCATGGCCGGATCGGTGTCGGCGGTGCAGCCGATGTCGGGCCGGGCGAGTTGCACGGGGTGGTGCAGGCAGTCGGCCGTGATCAGCGCCGAGCTTCCGGCGCTGTCGATGCGCACCGTCAACTGGCCGGGCGTGTGGCCGGGCGCGGGAAGCAGCCGCAGTCCGGCGGCCACCTCGACACCGTCGTCCGGCACGTCCACCAGGTCGAGCAGGCCCGCGTCGCGCACCGGGTGGACGGAGTCGACGAGGAGTTGGCGCCGGTCGGCCGGCAGGTCGGCACCGTCCCAGTACGCGTACTCCGTGCGAGCCGTCAGGTAGCGGGCGTTGGGGAAAGTGGGGCGCCATGTGTCGTTGTCGAGCCGGGTGTTCCAGCCGACGTGGTCCATGTGGAGGTGGGTGTTGATCACCAGGTCGACGCTCTCGGGCGGGAATCCGGCGGCCGTCAGCCGGTCGGGGAACGGTGTCGCGAGGTGGTCCCAGGCCGGGTTGGGGCGCGTCTTGTCGTTGCCGACGCCCGTGTCGACCAGGATGCGCTGTCCGTCCACCTCGATGGCGAAGGTGTGCACTGACGCGATCAGTTCCCCCTCGTCGTCGACGCTGGACGGTGGCAGCCAGGGCACCTCGGCGACCACGGCGGGTGTGGCGTCGGGGAGCAGCATGTGCGCGAGGCCGGTCACCTGGATCTCGTCCACCCGGTGGACGGTCGTCCGACCGATCTGCCACCGGACTGCGGGGTGTGTCTGCATGCTCCGAGGCTACGGCCGAGTTCGGGACCATCCCCGCAGGCGCGTTGAGCTGAAGGAAAGCTGAGCGGGGCTGTGCTCGGGACTGCTCGTCTCTGTCGTGGTGGCGGAGGAGGGGGAGCGGATGCGTGTCGAGGAGCTCGAAGCCGAGCTCGCCGAGTTGCCCGGGAGACTGGATCTGGCGCGGGAGACTACGCCAAGGGCATCTCCGAACCGCGCCAGTCCCATCCCATCGCCGCTGCAGTGGGCACGATCCGGCACGGACAAGGGAGGGCCGGAATGGGCGGCGTGGCCGCGGCCGGGGATCAGGGCGCGCGCTCAGTCGGCTGCGGGTCGGCGGGACCACCGCGCCCGTGCCGCCGTCACTGCGGCGCCGACGCCAGGCGGGAGACGTAGAAGGAGCCATCCCATGCTGGTCCATGAGACCGCGTTCACCATCGAGGTCGGAGAAGGCGGCTATCTCATCGGCTTCACCGAGCACGACGACTACCCCGCCGAGATGCCCTACGGCTGGCGGTGCGGCCCTGCCGGTCCTTCCAGCGCCGTCGTCCTCACCACCACCGACACCGGCCCCCTCCACATGACCATCCAGGTCCACGACGCCCCGCCGGCACCGGACACCGACAACGGATGGGAGGCGGCGGAGGAAATGAGCCTGCTCGCTGAAACTCCCGAGCTCTGCCTCGAGATTCTCGAACCCGGTGACATCCTGGACGCATGGCCGGAGGGGGAACCGTCTCTCCAGGTCCCGTCTGCCCCCGACGGCGGCGACTGGGTGCGGATGCGCCTGTACTGCCACGTCGACGATCCCGAACCCGGCATCGGCGACCACGGAGAGCGCCACCTGGTCCAACTCTGGCGCGCACCCCGGATGCCCCCGGTCCATCCCGGTATCACCGAGGCGGACCGCCGGGCGCGTGCCGAGTACGCCGCGGACAGGGCCAGGCCCGTCGAGGAGTACACCACCACGTACACGCACACGTACTACGGTGACCAAGAGTGACGCAGGACGTGCCGCCGCAGCAGGTCAGACGGCATCGGACGTCAGAGGCTTTCCGTAGACCCAGGTCAGGCAGGGACCAGCCTGGAACAGTCCGTGGTCTGCGGTGTCATCCAGCCCGTAGGCCCCGGGCCCGTCCAGTCCGCGGTCACCGTCGTGACCCGGCCGGCGGACCGGCTGATTCTCGCCCTCGCGGCCGTCCACGCCGCCCGCCCCGGTGCGAGACCGCGATCCGCTACGCGGACTCCGCGCGGGCGCTGCCGGCACAGACTGCTGAGCTCTCGACGTCGCCCCCGGAAAACAACTTGGCCCGGCTTGAGGGGCCTTGGACAATGACGACCATGCGGATTCGACAGGCGTGGCCTGATGACGCTTCAGCGGTTGCTGGTGTCTACGTGCGCTCCTGACGGGTGGCCTTCGCCGGTCTTGTTCCGCAGCACCACCTCGACGCCATGGACCCAGCCCTTGAAGAGTCCGAGTGGAAGACACGTATCGCGGAGACACGCTGGCCGTCATCGGGGGTACTCGTAGCCGAAACCGAAGCGGGAATCATCGGATTCACAGGTTTCGGCCCGTGTCAGGAGACCCCTGCCATCGCAGAAATCGGCACGCTCAACGCGCTACCTGAGGTCTGGGGCACCGGCATCGGGAAGCAGTTGATGCTGGCCACGTTGACGACGCTCGGACAGGCCGAGTACACGCAAGCCACCCTGTGGGTCCTGGAAGACAATGAGCGTGCCCGGCGCTTCTACGAAGCAGCCGGCTGGCGCCCAGACGGCGCAGCCGTGGAGGACACCACCGGCGGGGCCTCTCTCAACAAGTTGCGCTACCGCCGTCCTCTTGGCTGGGGCCTGTCCGGCGGATCATTGCCCGCGGCAGGTGAGTCCGGGCAGTGATCCACCGGACGCGACCGGGAAGGGGGCGTCAGGCCATAGAGAACTGGGCGACGTACTCGTCGAAGGGCTCGATGCCGACTTCCGCACGAAGTTCGTCCATGCGCTCGGGCTCTTCACAGGGCCACGGAACCGGCGCGCCGTCCTTCACGCCGGCGATCTGAGTTCCGTAGACCTGCTTGCGGCCCTCATTGACCAGCGTGCGGTCGCGCAGGAAGGCCAGCTCGCGCGGGCTGGCCGAGCCTGCCGACACCGCCTGCTGCATCAGATGGAGAGCGCGACGCTGAACGTCGAGCTGCCGGTCGGCGTGCTGAGCGATGAGCCACGCCGCGCGTGCGGCCTCCTCGCCGACCAGTTCCGCCGTCGGCCAGCCGTACTCGTCCATGATCTCGTTGAGCCGGTCACCGTGCCGGGCGGTCAGCCGCCGCCAGGCCAGCTGCTCGGCGGGGTCGTCGCTGTTCGCGCGGACCGCCAACTGGTGATCGGCCGCAGCCATGTCCGTGAGTTCCGCTGTCAGCGCGGCAACGTCGTGCGCCACTCTCAACTCCCAGGTGAGATGCGTGCTTTGTGTCCGCCCGCAAGCCTAAAGGTGCACAACGGATGTAAAGATCATTCCGGAGAACGGTGACAGGCGCCTTCCCGCACCGGGATAATGGATCTACCCCCAAAGCCAGAGCCGGACCGCTGCAACGGTCACGGTGCCCTGGAAGACGTAGACACGCTTGTCGAACCTCGTGGCAACGTCTCGGAAGTTCTTGAGGGCGTTGATCGTGCCCTCGACTTCGTTTCTGCGCTTGTAGATCGTTTTGTCGAAGCCGGTGGGCCGTCCGCCCTTGCTGCCGCGGCGTTGGCGGTTGGCCTGCTGGTTCTTCGGCTCGGGGATAGTGTGCTTGATCTGCCGTCTGCGCAGGTATCGGCGGTTACCCCGTGAGGAATAGGCCTTGTCGCCGCCGAGGGGGTCAGGCCGGGTGCGGGGGCGTCGTCCGCCGCTGAGCCGGCCGACGCGGATGCGTTCCATGACGGGGATGAGCTGCGGGGCGTCGCCCAATCCGCGGCGACGGCCCGCCGACCGACGGATCCAGCCAAGCCCCGTGAGCCGGCCAAGGGCCGGATTCCCGAGCTGGCCGGGTGCGTGTCGGCAAGCACCTCGCGGAGCGCTGCCACCGCGTCCGAGGGCTGATCGTGGCGTCCGGGTTGGGGTCACAGCAGTCGGTCGACCAGCCCGTCGATGTAGTCGGGGGTGAGCGGAACCATGCCGAACAGGACGCGGATGTACATCGGGGCCAGGATGTGGTCCAACACGTCGTACGCGTCGGGTGCGTGCTCGCCACGGTCTCGGGCGCGATCGAGCAAGGACTGCAGTTGTCGGGTGCGTTCGGCGCGGAGGGCTGCACCGGCCTGCAGGCCTTGCTGTCCGCTGCTGGACAGGGCGACGGCCAGGTGCAGTACCGCCGGGCCGTCGGGTCCGGTGATCTCGCGGGCGACTTGGGCCGCGTAAGTGCGCAGGTCGCCGGCGAGGCTCCCGGTGTCGGGCATCGGCGACTGCGCGTTGAGGCGGGTGAGCGCGACGTCGGTGAGCAGGTTTTCCAGGTTGCCCCACCGGCGGTAGATGCTGCTGTCGGCTACGCCTGCGCGGGCTGCGACGTCGCCGACGGTGAAGTTGCCGTAGCCGCGCTCACTGATCAGGTCGGTGACGGCCTGGTGCACCTGTGCGCCGACGCGGGCGCTGCGCCCGCCGGGCCGCCGGGCTCGCTGTCGCTCGTTCATGCATCTCACCTTAACGCAGTCGCTACTTGCGTTTGTGACGCGATCCTCCCTATAGTCGCCTAACGCAGTCGTCGACTGCTTTAAGGTGCTCAGGTGTATCGCCATCGGCGTCGACCGCGACCGGGCGCAACCAACGATTGAGGGGGATCCCATGGCTCCATCGCATGTGACCGCAGGCGGTCGATCAGACCGGGCCGTGCTGCTCACGGTGACCTGTCTGGGCCAATTCATGGTCCTGCTCGACAACACGATCGTTGGAGCGGCACTGCCCGATATGCAGCACCGGCTGCACGCTCAGCTGACCGGACTGCAATGGATCGTCGACGCGTACGTACTGCTGGTCGCCATGCTGCTGCTGTCCGGCGGTGTCTTCGCCGACCGGTTCGGCCGCAAGCGGGTGTACCTGGCCGGCGTGGCGGTGTTCACCGCCGCGTCGCTGCTGTGCAGCCTCGCGCCCTCGCTCGGCTGGCTGGTCGCCGGTCGGGTGCTGCAGGGCATCGGGGCCGCGGCGCTGAGCCCTGCCTCGCTCGCCCTGCTCGCCGCCGCCTATCCCGTGCCGCAAGAACGAATCAAGGCGATCGGGCTGTGGGCCGGATTCAGCGGAATCGGTCTGGCCGCAGGCCCCGTGGCCGGCGGCGTGCTGGCACAAGCCTTCGGCTGGCCCGCCATCTTCCTGGTCAATCTGCCCATCGGCGTGGTCCTGCTGCTGGTCGGCCTGCGCCACCTCGGCGAGTCCCGCAACCCGAGTGCCCCCGCGATCGACATTCCGGGCACGGTGCTGTCCGTTCTGGCGGTGGGGGTACTGACCTACGGGCTGATCGAGGGGGGTGCTCGCGGCTGGACCTCACCGGTCATCCTGGGCAGCTTCGCCGCCGCGGTGATCCTCCTCGCCGCCTTCGTCGCCGTCGAAGCGCGTCGTTCCGCTCCGATGCTGCCGCTGCGGCTGTTCGGGCAGCGGCTGTTCACCGTGTCCAACACCGCGATGGTCGTGGTGGGGTTCGCGCTCATGGGATCGTCGTTCTTCTTCTCCCAGTTCTTCGTGTACGTCCAGGGCAGCTCGATCCTGCGCGCCGGCCTGCAGACGCTCCCCGTCTCCCTCGCCATGGTGATCGTCAGTCCGTACGCGGGCCGGCTCGCCGCCCGGCACGGCTTCCGAATCGTGGTCACCACCGGCCTGGCCCTGGCCGGCCTGGGACTGCTGGCGCTCGGCATGGTGCACGCCGACACCGGCTACGGGAACGTGTGGTGGCGACTGGGACTCGCCGGCACGGGCTTCGCCCTGACCATGTCCCCGCTGACAGGCGCCGCCATCCAAGCAGTCAGCCCGCAAGAAGGCGGCCTCGCATCAGGCATCAGCAGCACGACCCGGCAGATCGGCGCGGTGCTCGGCGTGGCGGTACTCGGAGCCGTCGTCCGGACCCGGCAATCCGGCGGCGCCTCCTTCGAGAGCGGCCTCGACAGCGCCTTCCTCGCTGCCGGCGCCATCACTTCGGCCACCGCCGTGTTCACCGGCCTGTGGCTGGCGAGGTCCAAGCCCGCGGAAGGCTCCGCGGCGCCGCGTCGTTCCACTGATCCAGGTGCGGTCACCACCTCGAACGAGGCAGCCGCGAACAGCCGTTGACACTAACAACCGCCTTGGCCGGGAGAAGCGGCTGCGCGCCGAGGGCGTCGACATCACCATGCCGCTGCCGAGGCCCTCTGGGCGAACGCTCCTTCCAGGTCACCGACCCCACCCGCGTGATCGTCCAGTTCATCGAGCGGGTCACCCCGCCCAGCCCCGAGAACACCTGAAGCTCCACCGGGCCAGGGTGATCCGGCCCTGGCCCGGCGACGCCCCGCCAGGGCCGTGTGCGACATCCCGCAACCACGCCAAGGACCCCCGACCTTGTCCCCTGACCCGACCACGGTGCACCCGCTGCCCGCTCAGGACCGCGTGGTGTTCCTCAATCCGCTGGTCACCTCACCGAACATCACCGTGGGGGAGTACACCTACCACGACGACCCGGATGGCGCCACGGACTTCCAGCACCGCAACGTCCTCTACGCCTACGGGCCGGAGCTCCTCACCATCGGCAAGTACTGCGCTCGATCGCCTCCGAAACCACCTTCCTGATGGCCGGTGCCGAGCACCCGACGATGGGCGTCTCGACGTACCCGTTCACCATGTTCGGCGGCCGGTGGGCGGAGCAGACGCCGGACATCGTCACCGCCATGCCCAGCCGCGGTGACACAGTCGTCGGCAACGACGTCTGGTTCGGGTACCGGGCGACCGTCATGCCCGGCGTACGGATCGGCGACGGCGCCATCATCGCGGCCGGCGCCGTAGTCACCGCCGACGTCCCGCCCTACACGATCGTCGGCGGCAACCCGGCCAAACCGATCCGGCAGCGCTTCGACGACGAAGACGTCAAGCGGCTGCTGCGAGCGGCCTGGTGGGACTGGCCCGCCGACCTGGTCACCGAACACGCCCGTACCATCATGGCCGGAACTCCGGCCGACATCGCGCGCATCGCCACCGAGCACGGACAGGGGAAGTCCCTTTGAACCACGCGCCCCAGATATCCATCGAAGAGCACACAGTGGCCGACCACGGGGCCGGACCCTACGCCCTCACCACGGGACCGGACGGCGCACTGTGGTTCACCCTCGTCCACAGCGGCCGGATCGGCCGCCTCGTCCCGGGAGAGGAGCCGACGAGCCACCGGCTCGACCCCGACAGCGGGCCGACCCTCATCACCCCCGGCCCGGACGGCGCGCTGTGGTTCACCGAGTACCGAGCGGACCGGATCGGGCGCATCACCACCGACGGCGTGATCGACGAGTTCGGCGTGCCCGGCACCGGCTGCGGGCCGTTCGGTATCGCGGCGGGACCCGACGGCGCGCTGTGGTTCACCGAGACCGCCGCCGACCGCATCGGCCGCATCACCGTCGAAGGTCACCTCACCCAGTTTCCGCTGCCCGTCACCGGCGCGTTTCCCTCGGCAATCACCGCCGGTCGCGACGGCGGCATGTGGTTCACACTCAACCAGGCCAACGCCATCGGGCGGATCGGCATGGACGGTGCGGTCACTCTCCACCCCCTGCCGACCGAGGCGGCGGCGCCGGTCGGAATCGCCGCAGGCCACGACGGAGCGCTCTGGTTCGTCGAGATCGCCGCCGGTCAGATCGGCCGGGTCACTCCCGACGGGCGGATCGCCGAGTTCCCGTTGCCCGACCGCGCCGCCCGACCACACGCCGTCACCGTCGACGGACAGGGCACCGCGTGGTTCACCGAATGGGGCCGCAACCGGGTCGGCACGATCACCCCCGACGGCTCCGTCACCGTCCATGACCTGCCCACCCCCCGCTCCGAACCGCACGGCATCACCGTCGGCCCCGACGGCGCCCTGTGGACCGCGCTGGAGATCGGCTCACTCGCCCGCATCGCCCCGCCGGACGGCACCGCCTGAACAAACCACTCCCACACCGTCAGCAGTAGCCGCCAGTACGGCGGCCGGAGAGGAAGCCCCCCGAAATACGCATTCGTGATCATTCCTGAATGCGACGCGACCAGGGACACTCCTCGCCCCACTCGATCCGGTTCTCAAGAGATCGGGGGAAGTTCACCGTCGCGGGGGGAGGCTCAGGCGGTGCTCTCGTCCGGCTTGTCGAGGAGGGCCAACTCCTCCTCGGTCAGGCGCAGGGCTCCTGCTGCGATGTTCTCGGCGAGGTGCGCCGGGTTTGTGGTGCCGGGAATGGCCAGCACGTGTGGACCGCGGTGGAGGGTCCAGGCGAGCCGTATCTGGGCCGGCGTCGCATTGTGGGCGCGGGCGACGGAGCGGACGCGCGCGTCGTGCTCCGGGCCTGCGGCTGCCTCGCGCCGCAGGCCCGAGACCGCGAAGAACGGGACGAAGGCGATGCCCTGCTCCCCGCACAGGTCCACCAGCCCACTCTCGTCGGCGCGGCGCCAGTCCAGGCCGTAGGAGTTCTGCACGCAGACCACGGGCGCGATCGTTTGGGCCTCGACCACGTGCTCCGGCAGGACAGCGGAGAGCCCGAGATGCCGGACCAGGCCGGCATCGCGTAGTTCGGCGAGGGCGCCGAAGTGCTCGGCGATCGAGGCTGTGCGGGAACCGCCGGCGCGCAGGTTCACCACGTCCAGGCAGTCACGGCCGAGCTGGCGCAGGTTCTCCTCGACCTGGCCACGCAGCTGATCGGGGCGGACCGCGTAGAGCCACTCGCCGGAGGGATCGCGTGCCGGGCCGACCTTGGTCGCCACGACCACGTCGCCGTGCCAGGACGAGAGGGCGCGGTTGATGATTTCGTTTGCGGACCGCAGTGGTGAGAAGTAGAAGGCGGCCGTGTCGATGTGGTTGACCCCCTGCTTGAACGCACTGTGCAGCAGGTCGACGGCGGCATCGCGGTCGATCGGCGTGGCGTCGGAGTTGCCCATCATGCCGTTGCCCGTCAGCCGCATCGCGCCGTAGCCGATGCGATTCACCTCCAGGTCCCCGAGCTTCCAGGTCCCTGCTGCCGCCACTGCGCTCACCGTGCTCCTCCGCCCCTCGGCTTCGTCAGGTCCTGGAGTATGGGGCCGTCTCGGTGTGCTGCGACAGGTCAACGGGCTGGGCGAAACATCACGTCCCTATCGGGAACCAAGCATCAGCTCAAAGCCGTTGGGCTTGACGAGGAAGCGCTGGGCAGGACGAAGTTTCAGACCTTCTGCTGCTGTCCTGCTGAGGTGGCGGACGAGGGGGTTGCGGTCGGCGCGGTGCCGGACAAGACGATCACCACCCCGGCGGTCGACGGCCTTTGCAAGACTGTGCTGCGAAGGTCCGGCTCATGGGGCATCGGAGGCGGCTCTGGAGGGGATACGGTGCGGTCTCGCCGACTCATCGTGCGGGCTGGAGCGACAGCCCTGCTGCTCGCTGCTGTCATCGCCGCCTTCGCCATGCCAGACGTGGGGATGTGGGTTCTGGCAGCGGTCCTCGCCGGGCTTGCGTCCACTCTCAGCGGGCTTGTGACCCGCGGCGCCGACAAAGTCATTGCCAGCGGCCGTAATGCGCTGTTCGCTCCGAAACCATCAGCCCCTGTCACCGTGAAGGTCACACAGGCCGCTTTTTTGAGAGGGCACATCGGTCCACTACCCGAATCCTCCGCAGCACGTTCGGGCTCCCGCAACTGGGTACATCTGTCAGACACGACTGTGCACCTGTTGGTCGAGGCCACTGTTGATCGCGCCGTGATCCTCCGTGAGTTACGCGTGCGAGTGGATTCACGGTCAGCTCCACCCGACATCGGCTCGATCGTGCCACCACCACTGCCGCAACCTATGGCGCCGCAGAGATTGCGCACGTTCGAGGTGGATCTGAGCGAACCGACGCCCGTGCCGAGGCCGGCCGCCGACGTACCTGACTTCCCGTACACCATCTCGCATCTTGACCCCGAACGGTTCATCCTTCACTCGACCCTTGATACGCCAGAAGACGTCACATGGCGTGTCGAGGTGCACTGGTTGTGCAACGGGCAGTCAGGAGTCCTGGTCGCGGACCTGGAAGGAGAACCCTTCCGGCTCGTCGGCACCCTTCGTCGTCCCCCACGATGAGCGCCGCAGAGCGACCGTGGGTGACTCTCCGTTCTTCGCTGATTTCCCACGCACCCAGATTCTTCGAAGCGGCCGCCAGCAGTTCTCGAAGTCCTGGGATGCGGTCGTTCGCTTCTTTCTCGTCAGGTGTCGACGGCCGGAATGCCTCTAGAAGAGTAGCCCAGTGAGGTTTTCTCAGAGGCTGAGCAGGTCTTGTGACTGTGGCCGACCGGCTACGGGGCTGCCTCGCGGAAGAGGGCCAGGAGGGCGTGCGCTTGCGGGGCGCCCGCGTCGAAGAACTGCGTCTCCAGTGCGGGTGGCACGGCGGTTCCCTGCATGCGGACTTCATGGCAGCTGAAGCAGAACGCCGCCTCGAACAGCGCCAGGTCGAGAGTGTCCGCGTACGCCCGGACGCTCCAGCCCGGCGAGAAGCCGCAGCGGTGCTGCTCGCTGCCGGGCAAGCTCTCGATCAAGGTCAGGACGCCGGCTGCCTCGCTCCCGATCCAGTGGGCACCCGCCCTGCCGGGATACGGGGCGCCCCGCTTTGTCGGGAGTTCGGAGATCCTTACGACCTCCAGCAACACAGCGGTGGCTACGGCTTCGGCGGGGAGCTGCATGTTCGTAGTCTGCCCGCGCCCAGCACCGGGGCGGTGCACCTGCCCCTGTTGCGCATCCGCCAGGAGAGCGAAAGACGGAGCCGTCACATCCAGGCGTTTGAGCAGGCCTATCGCCACCTCTCCCTCTGTAAACCAGTATGTCCGTGCTCCTGTTCATGTCCACCGGAAGCGGGAGCAGCCGGGAGTCTGCCCGTTTGGAGCCGGCGTGCGGGCTGCTGCACCAGTAACCGTGAAGGTGTCCCGCCCACGGCGACCACTGGCCATATTCCGCGCGCCCTGCGCGAACCTCGCGCCCTACGATCACCCGGTACAGCTGTCGGAGTGGGCGGGAAAGCTTGAGGACATCGAGGATGCGCTGCGGCAGCGATGCGGCTGGCGGCAGGTGCGCCGCCGCGGAGCACGCTTGATGTCGCAGACCCCGGTGACTGGCTAGCGCTGGACGCAGGAGTCCGTGAGGCGGCCTGGTACCGCGCGCAGTTCCTGCCGGCACTGCCGCCCGCCGTCCTGACTCAGCTCGGCGAGTCTCGGCTCGCACTCGCCGCAGGAGACGCTTCTATGGACCTGGCAGCACCTCGCGGCGCTCGACTCCGAGCGCGGTCCCGCCTGGGCGTGGCCGTGTACGGCAAGCGTGCGGAGCAGTTCGTCGTCCGCGTGGAAAATGGTTCCCCCATCTGCGACACGATAATCGTTGCATACTGCGCAAATCTCAAAAGTCACACAAAAGGTGCTCACGCATTGAACCGTGCGATCCCCGGCATTCGTGGAACCCGATAGGGACTGATCCCCGGGATCCCCCTCCCGTCCCACAAGGAGTGAGCCGAGATGACCGAGTGGATTCCGCCGCCGTTCCGGGCCTCCCGCCCCGTGCGGCCCATGCGCACGCGGCACGACCTCATGCTGCGGCTCCACGACGCGCTCCGCGGAGACGGCGGATTCGCCGCCCGCGGCCTGTCGGGCCGGCCCCCTTGTCGTCACGCCGGCGGCTACGCCGTCGCAACCGACGCGTCGGCATCCAGCTACCGGCGCACGCCACGTCCGTCGTGCTCAGCTATGGCGTCGGCGTGCCGCTCAGTCGGCCCCCCATCCGGGCCGTCCGCGCACGGGAGCGGTGTGGCCGTGCGGGCCTGGAGCCATGGAAGTCATCGCCCCCGGTCACGGCCGGAACACCGACCGGATCACCGCCTTCCTCCTCTGCCGGTTCCGGCAGTGCCTCGAGCGCCCCGGCGATGCCCTGCATGAGCGTGCAGGCAAGCTCTCCGGCCGCAAGGGTACCGGTGACCGGGACCGCGGTGGCGACCCGGAACTTCGCGTTCCCGCCGACCGGCCTGAAGGCCAAGACGGGTGCGACGGTGACCTGGGCCCACAAGGACACCGGCCCCCATACCGTAACCGGTTCCGAATCGGGTGGGCCCTTGCACCCAGCGCCACGGGCGACCGGCGCCACCTACCGTTACGCGTTCACCGAAACCAGCGCCTATGCTTGCTTTTGCACTATTCCTCCCTTCATGGCCGCGACCGTGGAGGTGACCTCATGAAGCAACGCCGGGACAGGCACGGCGAGTCGCCGGGCGCCGCACTCGATCAGTCAGCGCAACGTGGCGTGACGAAGCGTCAAGTCATCAGGCGCACCGGGCAACGTCACCTTCTACGCCGCCACCACCGCGCACTCTCGCCGGGAGCGGCTACGTCCACGCCCGGCTCCACCTGGGCGGGTATCGCTGCATCCACGTCGTCGGCGCCCTGGTCCTGCTCCAGGCGAGCGCCACCTTCGTGGTCGCCGCCCTGATGCTGTTCGCGGCGCCGGTGCTGCGCGGGCCACGGCTGCCGGTGTGCCGTTCGGTGCTCTCGCCGGGTTCGCGGCCTCCCGCACGATCGGTGTGTTCGGGTTCACCGAACACGGTCTGCAGCCCGCCCCCAGGCCTGCTTCGCGTTGGAGTCCGGAACCGTGCTGCTTGTTGCAGTCCGGCAGGCAGCCACGACGGCCCGTCGTCCCAGAGTCCCAACGTCCCGTAGATCCAGCGAAGGGCCCCTCGCCCGTCGAGACTGAGGGCCTGTCAGGAGTACCCATGAAAGAGCTGTTCACCGCGAAGTGGAGCCACGTCACGCGCACAGTGCCCGATGCGGGGCAGTGCCGACTCGGCGTACCGTCCGTGCCGCAACGCCTCGGCGACCTGGTGGTGACTCAGGTCACCAAGGTCGGGGCCCACGAGCATCTGGAGGACGCACACGGCCGCAGACTGAAGCTCCACAGGGGCGACCTACTGGTGGGCGCTTGCGGCAACCGCTATGCAACCGACGTCTACGAGGGCTACCACCGGCACGGCCCGAAGGCGCACCTGCTCACCGCGGGCGGGGTGATCGGCGTCGCCGTCTCCTGGCACACCGGCTGCCCGCCGCCGACCGAGCTCGATGTCCTCGGACCACTGACGGATGGCCACGGGCGTCCCTTGTCACTGGAGCACTTCGCACGGCCGCGGCCGCCGTCCAAGCCGCAGTCGCAGCCGCCCCCGCAACCGCCGACGGTAGCGGTCGTCGGCTCGTCGATGAACTCGGGGAAGACCACCACAGCGGCCGGGTTGATCAGCGGTTGGACGCGCGCAGGCCTGGTCGCCGGAGCGGCGAAGGTCACCGGCTCCGGCAGTGGCAAGGACCGCTGGGCCTACATCGACGCCGGTGCCCGGCATGTCGTGGACTTTCTGGACTTCGGGATGTCCTCCACCTTCGGCTATCCGCCCGAACGGCTGCTGAGGACCATGGGGGCGATGCGGGACGCGCTCGGCCGCGACGGTGCCGAAGCGATCGTGCTGGAGATCGCCGACGGCCTGCTGCAGGAGGAGTCGCGCCGACTGGTCGGTCAACTCCCGGCCATCTGCCGTGGGGCGGTACTCGCGGTGGGTGATGCGCTCGCCGCACGCGCCGGGGTCGACCTGCTTGACGCGGTCGCGGTGCCGGTGCTGGCGGTCAGCGGGCTGATCACGGCAAGCCCGCTGGCGTCCCGGGAGGCGGCGGCCGCCACCGGTCTGCCGGTGCTCTCGCCCGGCCGGCTGGCCGACGGCGCGGCTGTGGACCTGCTCGCCGAGAGGATACCCGCGACATGATGAGGGTCACCGCCTATCTGACGGGTCACCATATCGATTCGGACCGTCCTGCCGGACCGGGACAGCTGGCCGAAGTCGATCTCGACGCCACCGTGGCCGGACCGGCCGAGCTGAGGTTGGCCGGACTGACGGTACGGGACGAGCGCGGCGGCGACCTGTTCCGTGCTGCTGGTGAGCACGCGTACCTCTTCGACCCGGCGGCGGGCGGCGGTCCGCTTGCCGGACCGGAGGACCAGTACCAGGCCCGCGGCTTCGGGGTGACCAACACTGCGTACCACGCCGCTCGCGTCCTGAACCTCGCCGCGCGGCTGCTCGACCGGCCGCTGCCGCACCTGGTGATCCGGATCGGCCCGCACTCCGTACCGGGCCGGGGCTGGGGCGGAGGGCACTACCGGCTCCCCGGCAAGGCATCACCGCCGGAGCCCGACCCGCCGGCCCGGTCGGGCGAGATCCATCTGGGCACCGGTCGCAGCTTCATCGAGCGTTCAGATCCCGGGTGCTCCCGCTACTTCCACGCGCCCGCCCACAACCCGGCGATCATCTGCCACGAGGTCGGCCACCACATCTGCCACCACACCGCCGACTTCCGGGCGAACCGGCTGCGCTCGCCGCTCGACCAGCACAACGGCAAGGTCGCCCTCGACGAGGGTACGGCTGATTTCCTCACCGCCGTCCTCCTCGGCACCCCTGACATCTACGGCTGGCACCGCGGCCACATCCCACCGTGGGACCCGCGTCGCCGACGGCTCGATGCTCGCTGGACCACCGCCTGCCTGTGCCCGGGCAGCGGCCGGGCACACACCAACGGCACCGTATGGGGGTCCGCCTTGTGGACCGCGCACGAGCGCGTACGACAAGCCGGCGGTACCGGCATCGTCGGCACCCTGCTCACCGCGATGACCCGATTCGGAAGCCGCGGCGCCGATGTGGCCGAGGAAGAGCAACGGCGGAACCGATTCTCCGAGTTGCTGCGCGAGCTGCTCGTCGCCGATCCGGCCATCGCCCCGGTCGTTGCCGGCGCGATGGCCGACCACGGCATCCTCCCCTACGGCCGCAACCGGGAGCTGCGGTGGCACATGCAGGCCCGAGCCGGATCACCGGACGCGCAGACCCCGGCGCACGGGACGTCGGAAGCCGGACAGTGGCCGGGGACGGCGGCGGTCCGGCCGTGACCGGCACCAGGGGCGCACGGCGCGCGGAACAGCGACAGGTCCTGTGGCGGTTCCGCGGCTACGGCCTGCCGTACCTGGGCACGCTCTGCCTCGGCCTGGGCCTGCGGATCTGCGAGATGGCCGCCGACCTCGCCGCGCCGTGGCCGATCGCGGCCGTGGTCGACCGGGTCCTCGGCATGGCCTCTGCGCACAACCCGCTCGCCCACCTGATCGGCATCTTCGGCGCCGGAAAAGCGACGATGCTCGCCACCGCGGCCGGGGCGGTCATACTGATCGCCGCCGTCTCCGGCGTATTCGACTACGTCGGCGACCGAGTGATGAACGGCGTCGGCGAACGAATGAGCGTGGCGATCCGCACGGACGCCTACGGGCATCTGCAGCGGCTACCGATGAGCTATCACGACCGGCAGGCCGTTGGCGAGTCGACCAGCCGGATCATCACCGACTGTGCCCGCATCAAGGACAGCCTCGTCGCCCTGTTCGCGACGCTCCTCCCCGCCATGCTCTCGGTCGGCAGCTTCGCCATCGCACTCCTGTGGCTGGACTGGCGGTTCGGCCTGATCGGCATCGGCTGTATCCCGCTCGTCTACGTGATCGGGGCACGCAACCGCAGGCTCGGCCACCAGACGGCACGCCGTGAACGCGAGGCCGAGGGCCGGCTTGCCGCACAGGTCACCGAGACCCTGCACGGCATTCGCACGGTGCACTCCTTCGGCCGCCAGGATCTGCACGACCACCACTTCGCGGTGGAGAGCGAGAGTGCGCTACAGGCCGGGCTGGCAACGACCCGGGTACAGGCGCTCCGGGTGCCATTGCTGGAGCTGGCGACAGCCGGCGGCACCGCGCTGCTGGTGTGGATCGGCGGAACGGGGGTGCTGAACCACTGGTGGAGCGTCGGCCAGCTGGTGGTCGCGATCAGCTACCTCAACAGCATGGTCTCGCCGATCAAGTCGCTCTCCCGTCTGTCCGTCACCTTCGCCCAGGGTCAGGCCTCCGGTGAGCGCATCCTGGCCATCCTGGACGAGCCGCGCAGCCCGGCGCGGAGCGAGGCCGGGCTGCCCGTTCGAACGGCCGGGCGGATCGACTTCCGGCGTGTGTCGATGGCCTACGGGCCCCGGCAGGCGCTGCGCGACCTGGACCTGACCGTCCTTCCCGGCGAACGCGTCGCGCTGACCGGCCCGAACGGCGCCGGCAAATCCACCTCACTCGCTCTGATCGCGGGCCTGTATCCGCCCACCCTCGGTTCGGTGGCGATCGACGGCCGTGCGACCACCGAACTCCCGGAGTCGTGGCTGCACCGGCAGGTCTCGGTCGTACTCCAGGACACCTACCTGTTCCCCGGCACGCTGGCCGAGAACATCCGCTACGGGCGACCGGACGCTGACGACGCCGATGTGGCCATGGCGGCCCGGGCCGCGCTCGTCACCGACTTCGCGCAGCACCTTCCGGACGGTCTCGCCACCCGGATCGGTGACCGCGGGACCGGCCTGTCGGGTGGCCAGCGCCAGCGGGTGGGGATCGCCCGCGCGCTGCTTGCCGACGCGCCCATAGTCCTGCTGGACGAACCGACGTCCGGCCTCGACGCGGACGCCGAGCGGCTGGTGATCGGTGCCCTGCGGCGGCTGGTCGTCGGCCGCACGGTGGTCATGACCACGCACCGCCCTGCACTGCTGGCCTTGGCGACCCGAACCGTCCGGCTCACTGCGACGCCGCCCACGTCAGGAGGTCGGGATCAGGTACCGCGCCGGACGGCCATCCGCACTTTACTGATGTAGCGTCCGTTGTCACCCGGGCTTCGCCGGCGGGTGGAGCCGCTCTCGGCTGGGCACGGCCAGGTGATTGAACGCGTAGTACACGGCCATCAGTCCGTGTACGGCGAGCATGGCCGTCGGCGAAACCAGGGCCAGGGCGACGGTCACCGGATACGCCACCCCGCCGAGGCTGAACCGGATCCGGGTGGCACGCGCCGCCTCCCGGTCAATCTCCGGACGCAGGAGGTGACCGCGGTGGGTGACGTACCACCAGATAGCCGCGTAGCACACGGCGTGCACCACCATCACGCCGCTGTAGATCACCCCGGCCACCCGAGCGTCGTCGGTGTCCCGCAGGTGCTCGGCGAGCAGCGCCGTCGGCCAGGGCAGCACCGCCACCACCATCAGCAGTAGCAGGTTGAGGAAAACCAGCGTCCGGTCGACCCGGGCCAAGTGGCCGAAGAGCGCGTGATGGTTGACCCACATCACCCCGATGACCAGGAAGCTGACCACGTAGGCGGCGTAGGACGGCCACTGGTGGGTGAGCGCCTTGGTCAGTTCGTGGCCGTGCGAGGAGGGAACGTGGATCTCCAGGACGAGCAGGGTGATGGCGATGGCGAAGACGCCGTCGCTGAAAGCCTCGACGCGTCCGGTCTCGCTCACACCAGCCCGTCCCAGCCCCAACGGGGTGTCGGTCCCGGTTGGCCGAGGTCCTGGCCGACTGGGCCGGCCGAGACGTCACGGGCGATCCGGGTGCCCCAGTCGAAGTACTCCAACACCCGGCGGCGCAGCCTCTCGTCGTTGGGGAGTTCCTTGCCGACGGCGTCGGTCATCAGCTCCATCCACCGGGTCCGCTGCTCCTCGGTGATCGACAGGCCGAGGTGGGTCCGGAGCAGGGCCTGGTGGCCGCCGTGTTCGGCGGTGAACTTTGCGGGCCCGCCGAAGACCTCGGCGAGCCAGACGGCAACGTGCTCGATGTGGGCCCGGGTGAAGTCCGCGAAGACCGGGGCGAGCAGCGGGTCCGCGAGCACACCGTCGTAGAAGGTGTTGCTCAGCCGGCGGAGGGCGTTCATGCCGCCCACTGCCTCGTACAGGGTGGCGGCACGTTCAGTCACGGCGTCTGCCCACCCGCCGTGTCCCCGGCGGCCGCGGACACGACCGGTGTCCGGGCGTAGTGCTTCATCTCCTCGATGTCCCCGATGTACGGATGGATGGCGGCGAGGAAGGGTGCAAAGTGCGGGCCGCCGCGGAAGCCCTGTTCGTGGTCCGTCACGGAGGTCCACTCGATCCGCAGGATGTACCGGTCGGGCTCCTCGAGGCCGTGCGAGAGCTCGTACCCGAGGCACTGCGGAGCCATGTCCAGCTGCTCGGCAGCGGTCGCATATGACTTCTCGAACTCGGCTCGGCGTTCCGGATCGCCGATGCGGTACCGGATGTACTCCACGATCACGTCGGTCCTCCGTGGGATCGGTTCTCGGCAATGATTCAGAGATGCCTACCGGGAAAGCGAGGATGTTCGCTCCCAGCACATGAAGCGGAGATCAGGATTCTGCGGATGCGGCCAGGCACCGAGGACGAGGCCGGGGGCGGAGTGGATCCGCCATCCGCCACCTCGGCCGCCGCGAGCACATGAGCGATACCGTCCAGGCCGTCGCCGGACTGCTGTCCCATCAACAGACCCGGGTGCGCAGGTGATGCTCGTACCGCCGGCGTCTGTGGTGGATGCTCCGTGGTCGCCGTTGCGGCAGAACTCGCCGCGGGAATAGCAGTTCCCCGCGTTGCAGACGATGGAGCAGGTGCCCGAAGCACACACTGACCACCGGACATGCCGCTTCTGTGCCCCGGGAGTCAGGCCTGCTTCGCGCTGGGAGGTTCGGCGGTGTCTCGAAGGAACCGTTCAAGCGCCTCTAGCAGGATGCCGGGTTGTTCCAGGTGGAGGTCGTGCCCCGCCCCGGGGACGCTCATGGCCACCGTCTCGGGTCGCTGCTGGAGCATCCTGCCGCACTCCTCCGGAGCTATGATGCCGGATTGGCCGAGCACGGCCAGCGTCGGGCAGGTGATGCTTGCCCACTCGTCCCAGTAGGAACGCTGGGCGTTCTCGGCCAGGGAGTCGACCATCACGTCGCGGTCGAAGCGCGGCCACCATGCGCCGTCACGTTCTTCCAGTCCGGCGGCCCAGCCCTCGCCGACCGGGCCGCCGCCGAGGAACGCCACGGCAGCCTCTCTCGACGGGAACGGGGTTGGCCACGAGTCGAGCCATCTGCCGATCTCGGCGGGCACATCCGGACTCGGCTTGCCGGGTCCGGCCTCGACGAGTACGAGCGCGTGGACGAGGTCGGGATGCGCGGCGGCGGTGAGCATGGCCGTGTGGCCGCCGAGCGATTGGCCGATCAGGACAGGCTGTCGGAGGTCCAGTCGGTCGAGGACCGCGACGACGTCGGCGACGTACGCGGCGCGCGAGCGGTCTTGAGGGTGCCGCTCGCTGGAGCCGTGGCCGCGCTGGTCGACTGCGACGACACGGTATCGGGGGCTCAGGCGCCGGGCGATCGGGTCCCATTCGCCCGCATGGCCGGCCAGTCCGTGCAGCAGGACGACGGGTGGCTGCGACCCGCCCCAGTCGCGACAGGAGATACGCACGCCGTCGCGCACAACGGTGCGCTCGGACCAGGTCATGTGGCCTCTCAAGGGTGTGTCGGCGGCAGTCAGCGGTAGGCGGCGAGGAAGGCCCGCACGCCGGCGGTGGCGTAGTGGTCGAGCTCGGCCTCGGTGTGCTGCGGGCTGCCGTGGAACATGGCCTTGTTCACGGGGATCCACAGCAGCAGGCCGGAGAAGTGGTGGGCGGCCAGGAGCGGTTCGTCGACGTGGAGCAGGCCGTGGTCGGCCAGGCGCTGGAAGGTGGCCGCGAGTGTGGCCAGGACCCGTTCGAAGCCCTGCTCGTACCAGGTGGCGCCCAGTTCGGGGAAGGCGTCCGCGTTCGCGATGACCAGGCGCCGCAGCTGAAGGACCTGGGGCTGGGTGAGTGCGGCCAGGAATTGGCGGGCCAGCTGGAGCAGGTTCTCCTCCAGTGAGTCGGTGTCGGCGGGGATGTCGGCCACCAGGTCGATCATGGATTCGATCCGGTCGGTGGTGGCCAGGACGGTCTCGGCGAACAGCTTCTCCTTGTCGGCGAAGTGCTTGTACACGGTCTGCTTGGACACGGCGGCCAGCTTGGCGATGTCGTCCATGCTCGTGCCGGCGTAACCCTTCGCCATGAACGCCGCTGTCGCGGCCTCCGTGATCGCTTGGTGCTTGCGTGCCGAGCGGCCGCCGGGTTCGTTCGCTTCCAATGCCTTCTCCTCCGAGCCAAGAGTACTGGACAGTCCAGTTCCTCTCCGAGTACTGTACCGTCCAGTTCGTCAGTACTGGACCGTCCAGTTCCGAGGTGTAGCCTCGCCTTAGGGGGATATCGCATGACCCAGGCCATCCGCGCGCCATACCCCGGCCGCGCTGCTTCGACGTCGCTCGCCACCCGCGCGCTGCTCGCCTGCGGGGCGGTGGCCGGCCCGCTGTTCCTGGGGGTGGGGGTGACGGAGGGCCTGACCCGCACCGGCTTCGACTTCACCCGAAACGCCATCAGCCAGCTCAGCCTCGGCTCGCTGGGCTGGATCCAGGTCGCCAGCTTCCTGGTCACCGGTGCGCTGGTCACCGCCGGCGCGGTGGGACTGCGGCGGGCGATCGGCCACACCGCCGGCGGCACCTGGGCGCCGCGCCTGGTCGGCGTCTTCGGCGCGTCCTTCCTGCTCGCCGGGGTGTTCACGGCGGATCCTGGTGCAGGATTCCCGGCCGGTACGCCGGACGGTCCGGCCACACTGAGCGGGCACGGGACGGTCCACATGCTCAGCGGCACGGTGGGCTATCTCGCGCTGTGCGCCACCTTCTTCATGCTGGCCCGGCACTTCACCGCCCACGGCCAGCGCGGCTGGGCCCTGGCCTACCGCCTCGTGCCGGTGGGAGTCATCGCCGGTTTCGCCGGTTCCGCCACCACGGTCGCGGCCTTCACCGCCGCAGCGGGCCTCGGCCTGCTCGCACTCACCGCAGCCATCGTCCGGCTGGCCGGCTCCGCTCCGACCGCCCAGCGGTAGCGGCTCCAGCTTCCGCCCACGAAGCAAGAACCCGAGAACCAAGCACCCAGACAGACAGGATGCCTCGTCATGACCGCACCGGTGAAAGGCCCCGCCAGCTACTTCCCGTCGATTGAGAAGAAGTACGGCCGCCCGATCGAGGAGTGGAAGGAGTTGATCCGCACCTCGCCACTGACCAGGCACATGGAACTCGTTGCGTGGCTCAAGTCCGAGCACGGCCTCGGTCACGGGCACGCCAACGCCCTTGTCGCCCACACCCTCGCCGAGCGCGGCAGCAACTGAACAGGGGCCGGGCGTGAATCCTGCGGGCTGCGGAACCCGCGCCCGGCCCCGGACCTGGAGAACGTGGCCTTCCTGCTCGGGGAGGTGCTGGCTGACTGGTCACAGAGCGCCGCCGAGGCCGTCGCCCGCAACCGGGCAAACGGCCATCGCCCGCCCACCACCGCCGAACTGACCCGGAGCCTGACCCGGGCGGTGCTCTCCAGGTGCGAGGAGAGCGAGTTCGAACCGCTCGCCCCGTTCCTGCGCGCTTACCGTGAGCTGCGGCTGCCTGTGGTGCCGAATGGCAAAAGCCGGTACGGGCGGCTGAACGTGGTGATCTGGCTGCCCGGAGGCCCCGATGTCGTGGTGGAGATCGATCCGGCCCCCAACCCAGCGTCCGCGCAGAAGCTCGCCTTCGCCCGCGACGTTGGCGCCTTCCCGTTGTGGGTCCGTTTCGGCACCGGCCGCATCGACAAGATCGACGGCGTGATGGTCCTCGATATCAGCGAGGCAGTACGGGGCGTGTGTGACGCCCAGCCCGCCGCCGGGACATCCTGACCGAGGACGAGGGAACCGACTTGCTCAGCAGCGACGACCGCGACATCGGATGGGACGCCGACGACGAAGACGCGCCCAGTACTGGTGGCGGTTCGCCGCCGGCGGGGAAGACCCGCTGGCCGCCCACCTGCTCGCCGGTTGGCCGCCGGAGCCTCCGAACAGTAGCCCGCGCCCCGGACGGTCAGCCGCACGTGTGACGGCGCCGCTCGCGGGGCGTGGCCAGCGCTGACCATGTGTACGTGAAGTCCGCGGCCGCCGCGTGGCTGCGCGGCCGCGGCGAACGGGCACGACTTCGACTCCAGGGTGAGCCACGAGGCAGCCGGGCCTATACCGCCGATCTGCTCTTCGGCAACGACTCGCGCCGCTGCGGCTGACCAGCCGCAGCGGGTGTGGTGTTGTCGTCCCGGCGATGGGCTTGCTGGGGCGGGTTATGTCCGGTCAGCAGTTCCGCTGCCCGGTGCTGCGTGCGTTCGGCCGCCAGTTGGGCTTCGGCGACGGCGTCACCGCGTTCGCGTACCAAGTCCTCGTAGATGGGCAGGTGATTCATTTCGGTGGAAGTGTGTGTCACAGTCGGCCCTTTCGGCTGCCGTGCCTGTTCCGCTGCGCTGATCTGGCGGAGTGGGAGGGCGCCGGCGGCTGCGGTTTGTGGCGATCGGTAAGAAGCGGGTCCGCTGTCAGGCGCGGTTGACGCGGGCAGCGATCCCGTGGCCGATCAACAGATACATGACTGCCGGGAGACCATAATTGAGGACCACGCGTAGACCTTCTGTGTCCATCGTGAAAATGTCCTGCGACCACCAGGCCAGCCAGTCCGCCGTTCCCCGTACGAAATCGACGAACACGTTCGACCGGTTCGCGTCGAGCAGGAACAACAGGATCCACAGGCCGAGCAGCCCTGCCGCAATGTCGGCGATGGTGCAGACGATGAGAGCCGTGCGCCGTGTGGCGGCCTGACGGCGCACGGAGCGGTCCGGGCTCGGGGGCTCGGTGTATGCCTGATATCCGGGACCCGGGTCGATGCTGCTCATGAAAAATCCGATCTGACGTAGTGCCGTGTTGGCGCGCTTGCACCAGGTGCCGAAATTCGGCCCGGGGCGTCGCCCCGCTTCTTCCTGCTTCTGCGTTCCGTTTGCGCTGCCGTGTTACACCGACGTCCGCGATGCACCAAATATGGCTGCCTATTCGCGCACTTGCTGAAATGTCTATGCCCCCAGGGAACTTTCCGGACGGAATCGAGGGGGTTGGACGGGTGCCGTCACGGCTTCCGGTGCCCGGCGTGTGCACGATTCGTGACCAAGAACGCCTAACACAATGAGGCGATCGGTCCTGGTGGTGAGCCGAGGCGCGATAGGTGTCACAGGGCAGGCTTGTTGTCGCTTCGCGTCGGAGCCTGGCTGTGGTTCCGGCAACGCCGGTGCAGGCCGGTCACCTCGTACCGCACGATGTGCCGGGAGCTGATGGCAGACCGGACGCCGTCCCCGAAATCCAGCACGGTGTACCGGCGTTCGCCGCCGTCGGTCACAGGGCAGTGGCGGCGCGGACCAGCCCCGCGACCGCCGTTGAGCGGCTGTGTGGGGGCCAGGCGATGACCGTGGTGACGTGGGGGGCGTCGGGGACCGGTACGGCGGTGAGGTCCTCGCGCAGGCCGGTGCGGCCCGACTCCGGCACGACCGCGCAGGCGCGGCCGAGGGCGATGAGCTGGGTGAGTTGCGTGTGGTCGCGCACCTGCGGTCCGGGGCCGTCCGGGAAGGTGCCGTCAGGGCGAGGCCAGCGGGGCAGGGGCAGGTCGGGAAGGTCGGTGACCTCGGCGAGCCGCACGTGGGGGCGGGCGCTGAGAGGGTGGCCCGCCGGGAGGATCGCGACCTGACCCTCGGAGTGCAGATCCTCGGTGTCGAAGCCGGCCGTGTCGTCGAATGGCCGATGCAGCAGGGCTACGTCGGCCCGGCCGTCGTGCAGCAACCGTGCCTGCTCGCCCGGTCCGCACAGCACGACGTCCACGGCGACGGCGCCGGGCTCGGCGGCGTAGGCATCGAGGAGTTTCGCCAGCAGTTCACCGGAGGCGCCCGCCTTCGCGGCCAGGACCACGGCGGGGCGGCCGGTCGCCGCGAGGGCGGCCCGGCGGGTGCGCCGTTCGGCGGCCTCGACGGCGTCCAGCGCCGCCCGCGCCTCCCGCAGCAGCACCGCCCCTGCCCCGGTCAGGGTGACACCCCGGCTGCCGCGCTCCAGCAGGAGGGTGCCCAGGCGCCGTTCGAGCCCGCCGATCGCGCGCGACAGCGGGGGTTGGGCGATCCCGAGCCGCTGCGCGGCCCGGCCGAAGTGCAGCTCTTCGGCGACCGCGACGAAGTACCGCAGCTCACGTGTCTCCACCCTGCCAGCCTAAGCGGGACGGCCAGGAGCGATACCCGGACGGTATCGCCGCCCACCCAGTCGGTCTTGGACGCCTTGCCCGGCGGGGGAGAAGTATCGATGTCATGAGTGAGACGAACACCGTGAACCACCACAAGGTCGCGCTGGTGACCGGGGCCAACAAGGGCATCGGGTACGAGATCGCCGCCGGGCTCGGCGCCCTCGGCTGGTCCGTAGGAATCGGCGCCCGGAACGAGGAGCGGCGCGAGGCCGCTGTGGACAAGCTGCGCGCGGCCGGAGCCGACGCGTTCGGCGTGCCGCTGGATGTGACCGACGACGCCAGCGTGACGGCGGCGGCTCGGCTGATGGAGGAGCGGGCCGGGCGGCTCGACGCGCTCGTCAACAATGCGGGGATCACCGGCGGCGGACCGCAGGAGCCCACCACGGTCGACGTGAACCGGGTACGGGCGGCCGTGGAGACCAACGTGATCGGCGTCATCCGCGTCACCAACGCCCTGCTCCCTCTGCTGCGCCGCTCGCCGTCGCCGCGGATTGTGAACGTCTCCAGCAGCGTCGGCTCCCTCACACTCCAGACCACGCCTGGCACCGAGACGGGCCCCATCTCCATCGCCTACGCGCCGTCGAAGACGTTCCTCAACGCCGTCACCGTGCAGTACGCCAAGGAACTGGCCGGCACCCACATCCTGATCAACGCCGTCTGCCCCGGCTACACGGCGACCGACCTCAACGGCTTCCGGGGAGTGCGCACCCCCCAGCAGGGCGCAGCCGTCGCGATCCGGCTGGCCACCGTATCGGCCGACGGGCCGACGGGCCGCTTCTTCGACGACGAGGGAGAGGTGCCCTGGTAACGAGCTTCCGGTTCGCGCCACCCCGGGTAGATGGCACATGCGCGTCCTCGTGACCGGCGCCGTCACGCCATGTCGGTACGGCCGTCGAGCCGGATCCGCCGGCGGACCACGAGGTGAGGGATCGAAAGGCACCGAGCGTCTGTGACAAGTAGCCTGCCTTCCAGGTGACAACCAGGCTGCTTCGGCCGGGCCCTTCTGCCGGCCTTTCCGGCTCCGCCGGTGACAACTGTCGAGCCTCGGCACAGGTGGCCGTGTCCGGTCGGCGAGTTCGGTGTGCTGGTGGCCGAGCTGAATGCCGCCGCCCGCCTCGACCGGTCGCGGGCGGACGTGGGCTCCGGCCACGTCAGAGCGTTGAAAGGGGGTCCAGACGGGCCCGTCGCCAGTTGACCGGGGACGGGCCGGCTCCCAGCACCACCTGATCACCGGCGGCCACGGCACCCCGCTCGCGGTCGTCCTCACCGGTGGCAACCGCAAGGACGTCACCCAGCTCATGCCCTTGCTCGACGCCGTCCCGCCCGTCCGTGGCAGGCCCGGACGGACCCGCCGCAAGCCTCAGTCGGTCTTTGCCGACCGCGGCTACGACCACGACATCCACCGCGACCAGGTCCGGGCCCGCCGGATCCTTCCCGTCATCGCCCGCCGCGGCACCCCCCACGGCAGCGGCCTTGGCGTCCACCGGTGGGTGGTCGAGCGTACCTTCGCCTGGCTGCACGGCTTCAAACGACCGCGCGTCCGCTGGGAACGACGGGCCGACATCCACGAAGCCTTCCTCAAGCTCGCCTGCTGCCTGATCACCCACCGCCAGATCAACTCATTGTGTCGGGCGTTCTCAGCCCCACCGCAGGCGTCGTCCCTCTGCCCCGCCGATGAACTCCTCCAGCGCGTACTCGAGAGGGTAGAGAGGTGGTTGTCGTCAAGTGAGAGGACGAGAACCACGTGGACGTGTATGAAGCTGTGGACAGTCGCCGGGCCGTGCGGGCGTTCAGCGATGAGCCGGTACCCAAAGAGGTTCTCGAACGAGTGCTGACCGCTGCCACGCGGGCTCCGTCGAGTGGAAATCTCCAGCCGTGGCATGTTTATGTCGTGGCCGGCGAGCCCTTGGCCGAACTGAAGAAGCGCGCGACGGCCAGGGCGCTTGCGGGAGACCCGGGCGATGAGCGGGAGTATCCGATGTATCCGGCCGAGCTGCCTTCGCCTTATCTGGACCGCTTTTCCGCCGCGGCTGCCCAGCGGTACGAAGCGCTGGGAATCGATCGCGACGACCCCGACAGGCCCATGAAGATCGCCGCCTTGAACTCGGGGGCGTTCGGAGCGCCCGTCGTGCTGTTCTGCTACCTCGACCGGACGATGGGTCCCGGGCAGTGGGGGGATGCGGGGATGTACTTGCAGACGGTCATGCTGTTGCTGAGGGCGGAAGGAGTGCACAGCTGTCCCCAGGTGATGTGGACGATGTATCGCAAGACCGTCAGCCAGATAGTCGGAGCCGATGACGGGCTCGCGCTGTTCTGCGGTGTCTCGGTGGGATTCGAGAAGGAGGGCGTGCCCCGGCTGCGTACCGGGCGAGCGGATATGACGGAAACAGTGAGCTTTATCGGAGTGTGACCGTCAGGCAGTCAAGATCCGAAGGACAGCCTATGAGCCGCCCGGCCCTCTAACGGGCTGACCCGCGATCGATCTCAGGGCGTGTCGGCCCGCGGGTTCGGCTGGGTGGTGGAACAGCAGGAGCGACCGACTCCTTGTCCCCGCACCCACCGACCAAGATCAGTCGCAGGGCGGCCCATTAGGGTCGCTGGCATGACGACATCCCTTGCCAGCAGTGCCTTCGATTCGCTCCGCCTCGACGCCGTGCCCGATCAGGACGCGTTGCGCCGGGTCTACGAACTACCCAAGGACACAGCCATACGCAAGCAAATGACCGAACTCACCGAGCAGACCCGGCGGTTGATCGGCTGCTCATCGCTGGTCCTGGTCGCCAGCGCGGACGCCGAGGGCAACTGTGACGTTTCCCCGCGCGGCGGCCCCGCCGGGTTCGTTGCCGTCCTGGACGCACGGACGGTGGCGATACCGGACGCGACCGGCAACAAGCGTCTGGACACCCTGCAGAACGTCATCGCCACCGGACGGGCCGGGCTGCTGTTCGTCATCCCGGGACGCACCACGACGCTCAGGGTGAACGGTCGGGCCTGCGTCTCCACCCGCCCGGAGCTGCTGTCGCAGCTGACCGCCGTGGGCAAACCTCCGGCCAGTGCGCTGGTGCTGGGGATCGAGGAGGTCTACCCGCACTGCCCCAAGTCGCTCCTGCGCAGCGGGGCCTGGAAGCCGGAGCAGTGGCTACCGGCGGACGCCCAGCCGACCTCGGCCGAGGTGACGCTGGCCCAGCTCCGGATGCCAGAGCTGACGATCGCTGACATCGAGCAGGCGGAGGCGGATTCGCTGAAGTACCGGTACGAGTAACGGGCCGACCTGCGCTTACTGAACCACCGGCCAGTACTTCGCCGGTCCTTTCGGCGCGCCCGCGTGGCGGGCCGCGCTCGCCGAGCCGGTGCTTGGGACGGACTGTCGAGGAGGCCTGACTGGCCTCGTCCGGCACGGCCGGCCTGTCGGATTTCGGCGATTGTCTGTGCCCGCCGGATACCTCCAGGGCTCAGGCGCCCTTGCCGTCGACTGCGGTGTGCGTGGTGCGGAAGCGTGCCCGGTAGGCTCCCGGCGTGATGCCGAGGTTGCGCGTGAAGGCCCGACGCAGGGACTCCGGTGACCCGAAGCCGGTGCGCCGGGCCACCGTGGCCATGGGGGCGTCGCTGTCTTCCAGCATCGCCTGGGCGGCCTCCATGCGGACCTGCTCGACGTAGCGGGCCGGGGTCGTGTGCATCTCGTCGTGGAACAGGCGTGTCATGTGGCGGGTGCTCACACCTGCCCGGCGCGCCATGGCGGCAAGGGTGTGCGGGGCGGACGGGTCCTCGGCGACCGCGTCCAGGACCCGGCGCAGCATCTCCTGTCTCGCGCGCGGGGTGTGGGTGCGAACACTGAACTGGGACTGGCCGCCCGGCCGCTGCATGAACACGACCATGTCCTTGGCCACGGCGCGGGCGACGTCGGCGCCGAGGTGCTCCTCGACCAGGGCGAGCGAGAGATCGATGCCCGAGGTGACGCCTGCGGAGGTCATGATGTGGCCGTCGCGTACGAACAAGGCGTCCGCTTCCACGGTCACCTTCGGGTAGCGCAGGGCGAGCTGGTCGGCGAAGCGCCAGTGCGTTGTCGCCTTGCGTCCGTCGAGCAGTCCGGCCGCGGCGAGGAGGAAGGCGCCGGTGCAGATGGACGCCGTGCGGCCGCCGTGTGCGTCGAGCCCCCTCATGGCGTCCAGCAGCGCGTCGTCCTTGATGAGGGAGGGCCACTCCGGGCCGCCGGGGATGACGACCACATCACTGGCCGCCTGTACCTGCGCGGCAGCGAGGTCGACGCACATTCCGGTGCCGGCTGCGGTGACCACGTCGGCGCCGTCAGGGGAGACCGTGCGTACGCGGTAGCGGCCGCCGAATTCGTTGGCTGTCGTGAACACCTCGATCGGGCCGGTGACGTCGAGCAGCCGTACGCCGGGGAAGACCAGCACGGTCACCAGGAGCGGCTTCCTGCCTGACGGCCTGTCCTTCATCGTGCGCCTCCCGGTCGGACTGGGGCCCACATCGGAGGACACCATCATCCGCCCGGCGATGCTCTGCCGCTCCCGTGCCGATTGTCGTCCGCGTCCCTGCGGCATGCTGCTGCCTTCCGTGGTGTGGAACGAGGCATCGAGCTTCGGCGCCTCGCCCGTGTTCAGCGGTCGCTCGTCGTCTCCTCATGGCCACAGGTGTGGCCACAACACGCTCGGATCGGGACATCGGGGCATCGGGCCGGCACCCGGCAACGGGCCTGCACGGTGCTCGATGTCCTGGTGTGAGGGCGTCATGGCGCGTGCTGTTCTGTGGCGGGAGCCGCGCTTGGCCATAGCGTCGAGGGCGCCAACGGGCCGACGGTCTCGGCCGCGTCCCTGAGCTGCTGGGTGTGGCCCGGCCAGTCGGCCGGCCCGTCACCGTGGCTGGTCATGCCGGTGACGAATCCGACACCCCAAGAGAAGGCACTCCGCGCCGTGACACCCCACCCCAGTACCAGCCGAGCGGTCCCGTCCCAGGTCGGCCGGGCCCCGAGAGCGTCCGCGGTCGGCTCGGCCCCTAGATCATCCGTGCTTGTACGTGACCAGCCGGACGAGGCGAACCGCAGGGAGCGTGGCCGGCTCGGTCCCGGCTGGTTCGCCGCCGTCATGGGAAGCGGGATCGTCGCCGTCGCGGCCGCCACCCTGCCGCGCGGTTTCCCCGGGCTCGGCGAGGCCGCCACGGTGGTCTGGGCGGGGACCGCGCTGCTGCTGATCGTGCTCGCCGTCAGCTATACCGGGCAGCGGGCGCTGCGGGTGCATGCCGGTGATCCGGTACTGGCCCAGTTCTTCGGGGCGCCGCCGATGGCTCTGCTCACCGTCGGGGCCGGGACGCTGCTGCTCGGCCGGCGGCTGATCGGGGAGCGTGCGGCGGTGGACGCGGACTGGGTGCTGTGGTCGGCCGGTACGGTGCTGGGTCTTGCCACCGCCTGCGCGGTGCCGTATCTCATGGTCACGCGGCACCGTTTCACGCCGGACGCGGCGTTCGGCGGCTGGCTGCTACCGGTGGTGCCGCCGCTGGTCTCCGCCGCGACGGGCGCGCTGCTCGTCCCGCGGGCGCCGGCCGGGCAGGTGCGGCTGGCCCTGCTGCTGTGCTGCTACTCGATGCTCGGGCTCGGGTTGGTCGCGGTCCTGCTGGTGCTGGCCATGGTGTACAGCCGCCTGGTGCATCATGACGCGCCCGGCGGTGCGGTGGTGCCCACGATGTGGATCGGCGTGGGGGCGCTGGACCAGGCGGTGACGGCGCTGGGGACGCTGGCCACCGCGTCGCCGAGCGCGCTGCCCGCCCCGTACGCGCGCGGGAGTGGTGTCGTAGCGCTCCTGGGTGGGCTCGGGATCTGGGGCTTCGCCCTGCTGTGGCTGGTACTGGCCACGGCGCTGACCGTACGGGAAATCCGCAGAGGGCTGCCCTTCGCAGCCACCTGGTGGTCCTTCATCTTCCCCCTCGGCGCGTGCGTCACCGGCACGAGCGCGCTCGCTGCTCGTACCGGCTCGCAGCTGTTCGTCTGGATCGCCGTCGTCCTGTACGCCCTGCTCGTCCCCGCCTGGGCGGTGGTCGCCTGGCACTCCCTGCGCCATGCTGTCCGGCAGCGTGAGCGCGCCCGCCGCTGACAGGGCCCGTGTAACGCTCCGCATGACACGGACGCGTCGCGCCAACCCGGCTGTCTGCCGACGGGCAGCCGGGTTCGCGCCGCACCGCAACGCGTGCCTATGGCAGCGCCCCGGTTGCCGTCGAGGCCCGGCCCTGCGGGCGGGCCGTCTGCCCCGCACCGGCGGATCCGTGCGCGGTCGTGGGGCGGCCCCGGAGTCTGGCTGCCACCATGGCGGCGAACACGACAGCCCAGAACACCACGGCGATCCAGACCTCCCAGCGGCCCACGCTCGTCATCCACGAAGTTGCGGTCGCGCGTCCCAGCTCATGCGTGGTGACCGCATACATGCCGACCGGGAAGACGAGGTTCCACCAGCCGAGCTCGTAGCGCAGCGGGATACGGCGCAGCGCGTGCCGCCAAACGCCCAGAGCCAGCAGGAGCGGAATCAGCCAGCTTGAGAACGCCCACAGGACGACGGACGTCCCGATGACGAGCGGGCGCGACACCATCGTGGTGCCTGGATGGAGTGCGATCAGCCGGACTCGGGCGAGTACGGCGATCGCCGCCGCCCCCATGAAGATCCAGACGGACGTCATGAGGCCTTCCGGCTGCGCCGGCCGGGCCGGCAGCCGGGCCAGGAGCAGCGCGGCGGTCAGCAGGTACTGCATCAGGCCGACGGCCGGCCCGGCACACCACTGTCAGGACGGCCAGTGCGTGTCCCGGGGTCACCCGGGCCAGCGATGCCGCCGCGACCGCCACCGACTCCGATCCCACCGACCACAGGAACCAGGTGCCGTTTCACCTGGTCGAGCGACACCGCGGCGGAGACGGCCGCGCGGTGTCCGGGCGGCCGGGAACCGGGAGCGGTACGTCCGTGCTCGGGAAGGGCGGCATCCGGGCGCCGCTCATCGTGAGAGCCGAGCGGTGCGCCGTGCCGGCGCAGACCTTCCGGCCGGACCCGACCAGCACGCGCTCGCCGACCTCGCCGTCCTTGCTCGGCGTCTGCTCGTCGATTCTGCGGCAGATGATCTCGGCCATGACGCATCCTCCGGCCGCTTTCGCAGCAGAGGCGTTTTACTTGTATGCGAATTCATTGCCTTTTGGGTGCGGGGATGGTGCGGGGACCGGTGGGTACCGCGGTGACGGCCGCGCGGGCCAGGGTCTGGGTGACGGTGTGCGCGATCGCCTGAGCGGTCAGGCCGCTTCGGCGAGGATCCCGGCCCGGCTGGGCTGCCGGGGAAACCCGTCCGCCACGCCCACGGCACGTACAGGGGTGCGGATGCCGGCCTCCTGCAGGCCCTGGGCCACCGCTGTGCCCATTCCTCCGGCGCGCAGGCCGTCCTCGACCGTGACGACCAGGGCGTGCTCGGCGGCGAGCGCGGGCAGATCGCGGGGGAGCGGCTTGACCCCCAGTGGGTTCACTACGGTGACCTCCACCCCCTGCTCGGCGCAGAGCTCCGCCGCTTCGAGAGCGACCGAGGCCGTCGTTCCGACAGCGACCAGCAGGACGCCGCGGCCGGGGCCTCGCGCAGGACGTCGACCGCACCGGCGCGGCGAACACTGAAGATGGCCTCCCGTGGCCGCGACGTGGCGGACCGGGAAGTCGCGGATCTCCCCGGCCGGCCGGACCAGCTCTGGATGGCTCAGACCGCTCAAGTCCGCGGGCTGGTGATGCGCGCCGGCAGGCTCATGCCGCTGCTCCTCCTCGATGCTGCCGTGGTGTCGACGGATACGCGCTGTGGGCAGCCGATGCGCACCGCGCGAGCCGCTGATCACTGGAAGGCCGATGTCACGAGAGCCTTCTGCTCCACGCCGTGCCGGCGGGCCGAGCCGACCGCGGGCGCGGGCGCTTCGGGCCGGCTCACGCACTCCACGGCGCGCCGGGTCAGCCGGTGCAGACGCGGCGCGACGAACGACCACGCACCCTGGTTCTCCGGCTCCTCCTGCACCCACCGCACGTCCGCGGCCGCAGGGAAGCGGGCGAGTTCCGCCGCGAGTTCCTCGTCGGGGAACGGGTAGAGGCGCTCCACACGGACGATCGCCGTGTCGGTCGAGCCCGCGGCGTGCCGGTGGGCGTCGAGGTCGTAGAAGACCTTGCCCGAGCACAGCATTACGCGCGAGACACGGGCCGGGTCCGTCGTGTCGTCCGGCAGGACCGGGCGGAAGCCGCCCTGGGTGAACTCGGCCAGGGCGGAGACGGCGGCCTTCGACCGCAGCATCGACTTCGGGGTGAAGACCACCAGTGGCCTGCGGCCGTCCAGCGCCTGCTGCCTGAGCAGATGGAAGTAGTTGCCCGGCAGGGAGGGCATGGCCACGGTCATGTTGTCCTGCGCGCACAGTTGCAGGAAGCGTTCGATCCGGGCGGAGGAGTGGTCGGGGCCCTGGCCCTCCAGGCCGTGGGGCAGCAGCATGGTCACGGCTGAGCGCTGGCCCCACTTCTGCTCGGACGAGGCGATGTACTCGTCGACGACCGTCTGCGCGCCGTTGGCGAAGTCGCCGAACTGGGCCTCCCACAGCACCAGGGCTTCCGGACGGGCCTGCGCATAGCCGTACTCGAAGGCCAGCGCCGCCAGTTCGGACAGCATCGAGTCGTACGGTGCGAAGCGCGCGGCCTGCGGGCCGAGGGCGTTCAGCGGCGTGTGCTCCGCGCCGGTGCGCCGGTCGGTCAGTACGGCGTGGCGCTGGCCGAAGGTGCCGCGCCGGGAGTCCTGCCCGGCCAGCCGTACCGGGATGCCGTCCAGCAGCAGCGAACCGATCGCCAGTGTCTCCGCGGTGGCCCAGTCGACGGTGCCGGTGTCGAGCGTCGCCGTACGCCGGTGGAGCTGCGGCAGGACACGCGGGTGCACGGTGAAGCCCTGCGGCAGGTCGGTCTGCGATGCGATGACCTGACGGGCTGTCGCCTCGTCGATCGCGGTCGCCGTGCGCTGGGTGGCCGCCTGTCCGGCGTCGGCGCAAGGAAGGTCTTCGGCCGGTGCGGGAGCGGGCAGCGCCCGGGTCTCGGCGAAGGCCCGTTCGAGGTGATCCCGGTAGTGGCGGCGGGCACTGTCCGCCTGCCGCTCGCCGATGTCCCCGCGGCGTATGAGGGCCGCGGCGTACAGCGTGCGCACCGAAGCCTTGGCGTCGATGCGTTCGTACATCATCGGCTGCGTGATGGACGGGTCGTCGACCTCGCTGTGCCCGTGGCGCCGGTAGCAGACCAGATCGACCACGACGTCCTTGTGGAACGTCTGGCGGTAGTCGAAGGCCATCCGTGCGACGCGGTCGACGGCTTCCGGGTCGTCGCCGTTGACGTGGAAGATCGGGGCCTCCACCATCCGTGCCACATGGGTGGCGTACGCGCTCGAACGGCCGTTGGGGGGCAGGGTGGTGAAGCCGACCTGGTTGTTGACGACCACGTGGACCGTCCCGCCCGTGCGGTAGCCCGGCAGTTGCGACATGTTCAGGGTCTCGGCGACCACGCCCTGGCCGGCGAAGGCCGCGTCGCCGTGGAGGACGACCGGCAGTACGCGGAAGGGCCCGCCCTGGTCCCCGGCCAGGTCCTGCTTGGCCCGCACCACGCCCTGGGCCACCGGCCCCACGATCTCCAGGTGCGAGGGGTTCGCCACGACCGAGACGGCGATGGTGCCGCCGTCCAGGGCACGGTAGGTGCCCTCCGCGCCGAGGTGGTACTTCACGTCCCCCGAGCCCTGGGCCGACCGGATGTCCACCGCGTCCTCGAACTCGTCGAATATCTGGCCGTAGGACTTGCCGATGATGTTGGCCAGGACGTTCAGCCGGCCGCGGTGCGCCATCCCGATGACGGCTTCTTGGACACCGTCTTCGACGGCGCGGAGCAACAGGGCGTCGAGCAGCACGATGGCCGACTCGCCGCCTTCGAGCGAGTACCGCTTCTGGCCCACGTACTTGGTCTGCAGGAACGTCTCGAAGGCCTCCGCGGCCCCCAACCGGTAGAGGATCCGCAGCTGTCCGGCACGGTCCGGGCGGCGCTGCGGGCCCTCGACACGCTGCTGGATCCAGCGGCGTTCCCCGGCGTCCTGGATGTGCATGTACTCGAACCCGGCGGTGCGACAGTAGAACTCCCGCAATGCGCCCAGCACTTCGTCGAGTGTCATCGTGGCGCGCCCGGCGAACCCGTCCACGGCGAAGTCCTCCGCCCGGTCCGCGTCGTCAAGTCCGAACGCGGCGATGTCGAGCTCCGGATGTGCTGCGGCCGGCCGGGCCATGAGCGGGTCCGTTCCGGCCATCAGATGCCCGCGCACACGATACGCGTGGATGAGCGCCGCGACCCGGACCGCCTTGAGCGCCGCCTCGTCGGTGCCCTTGTGGTGTTGGGCTGAGGCGGTCAGGGAGGCCGCGGCGGCCGGGGACACCAGAGTGGCGAAGAAGTTCCTCCACGTCTGGTCGACCGAGCCGGGGTCGTGGAGGTAACGCCGTCGCTGCTCGTCCACGACCCATTCGTTGAGCCCGAAGTCCAGCCCGTGAGACGCTGCTCGAGCGGTGTCTGATTGCGACGCCATGGCGCGAACGCCTTCTTTCCTCTGTGAAGCCTTGGGATGGCGGACGCGGCTATGGCGGTCGTCCGCCTGCGTGTCAGGTGTTCGAGGATTTCGCAACCGTTGCGGAGACCGACCCGTTCGACCGCGTCGCACTGACGACGCTAGGACGCCGGGAGTGCGGAGACGGATGGCCGGGCGCGCCACGACGGCCTCACATCAGGACGGACGGGTGAAGGCCTGCTGCCTGCCGTCCTCGCATATTCGCAAGTGCGGGCGGGTGACGCCGTCCTGATCCGAGGGCTTCGTGTCCGTCCGGCCCGGGATCGACGTCGTAGGGAATCTGGTTGTGATGCTGCGGCCGCGGGCTTGCGGTCGGAGAACCGCCCCCCTGGGAAGGAACATGATCGACTACGATTTGCCGGACACCACGCGGTGGGAGTTTCCAGGGATCCTGCGGACTTTGGGTCTCGTACACGGTGAGTTGCGGGTGCGGTACGGACTGTCGCTCCATGACTACCTCATTCTCGGCGCGCTCGCCGAGGCCGCGAGCGGATCTGTGCCCGTTGCCAAGCTGGCGGCGTTCCTGCAGGAATCCGGGGACCGGATGTCCTACCTCCTCAGGGGTCTGCAGGCTGCCGGACTGATTGATCGCCATCGTCGTGCCGGAGACCGCAGGACGGTCGAGGCGACCCTGACCGACGCAGGACGCTCCAGGTTCGCCGCCGCCGAGACGACCGCGCAGGCGCTGATGCGCCAGCACCTCGGTCCGGGACTGGACACCCAGGAGTCGTCCGGCCGATCGTGTGACGTCACTTGATCTGCTCGTTTTCCACGCCACCGGCTGTGGTCGGCGGACGGCACCTGGGCGCGGCTTCTGCGGCGAATCCAGCCCGTGGCCTACAGCGGGCGAGATCGACTGCGACGTCCTTGATCAGCATTTCCCATTCTGGACCCCCGGGAGTTCATCGGGTGGTTCCGGGCCGTGCGCGGCGCAAAGGCCAGTACCCCGTTGAGCGCTGGTCGGTGAATGCTCCGAAGCGGTCGGCGAGCCGGTCGTAGCAGGGGTCGGGCCGCGCACCGTGGGATTTGCCTGGGCTCATCGTGCGCCGTCGAGTCGTACCGAGACTACGACCTGTTTACTCCCTGCTGAGAGGCAAGGGCTCCCAGTCCGCCACTTGGACGGGCGTCAGGCGCGATTGAGCGTTCGCAGGGCGAGCCGCATGCATCGACACGGAGTGACAGGTCCGCCTTCTGAAGGCCTGCCGTCAGAAGGCATGCATACGATGGGACCGATGTGCGGCTGAGCGCGCTTCTCTGCGAGGCACAGCGTCATGAGGGGGCTGTTCCCGGCTACCAACGCGCAGGAGGTCCACCATGGCGACGCTGTTGTCCGTCAACGTAGGACTGCCCAAGGATGTGCCCTGGCAGGGAAGGACCGTGCACACCGGAGCCTGGAAGTCCCCTGTCCAGGGCTCCCGCATGGTCCGGCGGCTGAACGTCGACGGAGACGGTCAAGGAGATCTGGCCGGGCACGGCGGCGAAATGCGAGCCGTCCTCGTCTACCAGCTGCAGTCCTACCAGTACTGGCGAAAACAGCTCGGACGCGACGACCTGACCTTCGGGATCTTCGGGGAGAACTTCACGGTCGACGGCCTGCCCGACGACGAAGTATGCATCGGTGACCGGTACCGCATCGGCGAAGCGGAATTCGAAGTCTCCCAGCCCCGCGTCACCTGCTACCGGGTCGGCATGCGCCTGGGCGAACCCACCATGGCTTCCTTGCTCGTCGCCCACCACCGGCCGGGCTTCTACCTCCGAGTGATCACCGAAGGCCGCGTCCAGGCCGGTGACGCCGTCACCCTCACCCGCAAGGGACCGGAACAACTCAGCGTCGCCGACGCCGACGCGCTGCTCTACCTCACGGACCGCGACCCCGCGAAGCTGCGCAAAGCACTGAACATCCCTGCCCTCAGTCCCGGATGGCAGCAGTCCTTCCGCGAACTCGCCGCGCCCGAGCAGCCTGCACAGAAGCCGGGACAGCCGGGCGAGCAGCCTGGCAAAGAACCGGGATGGCCGGGCTTCAAGCCCATGCGCGTCACCCGCATCGTCCCCGAGACCCCCACCGTCTCGTCCCTCTACCTCACCACCACCGACGGCACACCCCTGCCCGAGGCCCGCCCCGGCCAGTACCTCTCCATCCGCCTGGCCATCGGCCATGCCGCCCCCGAAGTGCGCAGCTACTCCCTGTCCTGCGCGCCCACAGCCGACACCTACCGCATCAGCGTCAAGCGCGAACCCCATGGGAAAGCCAGCGGCTACATTCATGCGAGGCTCCACCCCGGCGACCTCGTGGACATCGCCAGCCCCCGCGGAACCTTCGTACTGGAAGAACACCCCGGCCCGATCGTGCTGATCTCCGCGGGGATCGGTGCCACACCCGTGCTCGCCATGCTCCACCGACTCGCCGCCACGCGAGACCCGCGCGCCGTCTGGTGGATCCACACCGCCCACGACCGCGCGCACCACGCTTTCGCGGACGAGACTCATACCCTTCTGGCCCAACTTCCGGGCGCCCGCGAGTACATCTACTACACCGGCGAAACCCCACCTCCCGACGAGCCCCACATCACTCACGGCCGCCCGACCGCTGCATCCCTCATGGCCATGGGCATCCCCGCCGAGGCCAACGCCTACCTGTGCGGCCCACCCGCCTTCATGGACGACCTCGCCGGCTTCCTGCGCGATCTGGGTCTGCGCCCCCAGCAGATCCATACGGAACAGTTCACCGCTCTCCCCGCCATCAACCCAGGTGTGACCGTCACCGCTGGGATCCGGCCGCACCAGCCTCCCGGTCCCACCGCAACCGGGCCCCTCGTCACCTTCGCCCGTAGCGGCATATCCACCCCGTGGTCACCCGCTCACGCGACCCTCCTCGATCTTGCCGAAGCCTGTGACATCCCCACACGCTGGTCCTGCCGCACCGGCGTGTGCCACACCTGCATCACCCACCTCGTCGCAGGCGACATCACCTACATCACCCCACCCCTCGAACTCCCCGAGCCCGGGACCGTCCTGGTCTGCTGCAGCAAGCCGACCACTGAGGTCGTCCTCGATCTGTGATCGGCCGACAAAGCGGGTGAGGAGCCGGCTGACCAGCCACGTAGCCGTGGTGGATCGCACGCCGGACGCAGACCCTCGATACCCATGGCGGCCGTCGGCCCGCCGAGCACCGAAACCGCGCAGGGCCGGCGTCCAGGACCGCATGAGCCTCGGCCGCACCTCTCTGATGAGCTCCGCCGTTGTAAGCGCGGGCGACGCGGAGCCGACACCCGGCCAACGCCAGACGATGTCGACCTGGCGGCGGACAGACGACGTGTCGCCCCCGTCTTGCCGCCGCCCCGCAAGCGGTGTCAGCGCAGTGCGGCGACCGCCGTGCGATAGAGACGTCCTCCGCACGGTCCCAGGACCAGCCGCTCACGACCACCAGGGCGCGCCAGCCGGTGAGGCCGAACCAGTGCCAGAGCAGGTCGGCTGTCTCCTCCACCGGGGAGGAGGGCGGTGGAGTCAGGGTGTGCATATGGCGGGCGGTCGTGTGCAGCGCGTGATCGCCGGTGGAAGACCCCGCGGAGACGGGAGGGCCCTGATCGACGGCGGCCCGGAGGGAGGAAACCCATACCTGCGAAGAACCACGCCGCGGTCGCGGTCACCGGAGTGACACCATCGACCCGCGGGCCCAGCGCTTCGCAGCCTACGACTCGACTCGTCATGCCTAGGCTGTGGCCGCGGTGCGGTAGAACTCGGCCGCGGTGACGGTGGCCCGGACGCCGAGTTCGGCGGCGACCGCGGTGATCGCCTTGTCGCCGACAGCGAGGTCGGCCTGGCCGTCCGTGGTGAAGTACGGCGCGATGAACGTGTCGTAGTGGGCTCGGGCCTCTTCCGCGGTCTGTCCGCCGAGGAACGTCTGCATGTGGCGCACCGTGGTGTCGGGGTCGTCGTGGATCACCTGAAGGGCGCGCCGGTGGGCTCGTACGACGGCCTGGACCGCAGGGTCGTCCGGTGAGATGGAGGCGGGGGCGACGGCCACGCCCACGGTGGGGATCTGAAAGTGGTCGCCGACCCAGGCCAGCACCTGCCAGCCGTGCTCGGCGGCCACCGCCTCCGGTGCCATGGTGCTGCCGACGTAGGCGGCGTCGATGCTGCCGTCGTTGAGCCGGCGCAGATCCATGCCGTAGTCGCCGGGCGAGCGGACGATGGTCTTCACGTCACGGTCCGGGTCAAGGCCGGCCTTTCGCAGCACGATCCGGGCGAATGCGCCGGGCGGGGTGTGCGGGGCGTGGACCGCCAGCCGTCGCCCGGCCAGGTCGGCCCGTCTTTTCTTGATCGTTCAAGGGCTCGGCCGCGTGTGCGCAGGTCAGCGGGGCGTCAGTACATGGTCATGCCGCCGTTGACCGCGGCCGTGGTACCGGTCATGAAGGAGTTGTCCTCGGCGGCGTAGAAGGCGACCGCCTGGGCGACATCGGCCGGGTAGGCCAGGCGGCCCAAGGGGGTGGCGGCCACCTGCCGCTGCCTCGTCGCGTCGTCGAGCACGACATCGGCGGTGCGGGACTCCACCGGGCCGGGCGAGACGACGTTGACCGTGATGCCCTGCGGGCCGAGTTCCTGGGCGAGATACCGGGCGAACTGCTCGAGTGCGGCCTTGGAAACGCCCAGCGCGATCATGCCCACCCGAGGCAGGCGGCTGAGTCCGGTGCCGATGTAGATGAGGCGACCCCACCTCCGTTCGGTCATCGTGGGCAGTACGGCTTTGGTGACCGCGAACGCCGCGTGCATCTCGGCGTCGATCTTGCCGCCCAGTTCTTCCCAGGTCATGTCCTGGAACGGCTTGACTGCATACGGGATGAGCGCGTTGTGCACGAGCACGTCGACGCCGCCCCAAGCCGCCTGGACCTGTCCGACCATGCTCTCGACGGCCGCCTCCTCGCGCACGTCGGCCTGCATGGCCATGGCCTGGCCGCCTGCGGCCTCGATGTCGGCCGCGACTTCCTCGGCCGCCTTGGTGTTGCGGAGGTAGTTGACCACCACGCGCATTCCTCGCGCGGCCAGAAGTCGCGCCGTGGCCGCGCCGATTCCGCTGCTGGCCCCCGTCACCAATGCCACCCTGCCGGTTGTCCCGCTCATGGGCTCACCTCCTGGCCGTCCTCGCGGGCCGTCGGGATGACCGCCCGGGGCTGTTCGTCGTCGTGGCGGTAGCCCTCACTCCTGACTCCGCCGTACCCGCCGTGGTTCCAGCCGGTGGCTCCCATCCCCGCAACCACACCTGATTGGGCGGGGGTGGGCGTGTCCGCCGGGAAAGCGGCCGCACTAGCCGAACCGCTGGGAGCGAAGAGAGCACCTGTGGCGACTGTAGCCACGTTCCCCTCGCCCGCGCGGATGTCGGGTGTGTCCGGCAGCTCTTGCGGGCCTGCAGTGCGGGCGACGGCCGGCTCGCTGTCCGGGGCGTCAAGGACTTCGAGTCGCCGGTAGGAACCGAGCCCTCCGCACGAATGAACGGCCGCAGATGAGCGATCAGACGAAAGTGATGGTCCTGGGAGTGATCGCACTCGTCCTCGGTGTCAGCCTTGTTCTCGTACTGCAGCATGCCTACACGCACTGATGGACAGCGCTCCCGAGGCTCGCCCGGGCCTTCCTGAGGGGACACCCTGGGCGTACGCCGTATTCGCCCCTTTTTACGTGCGGCAGGGACTGGTCGGCGGCCGCCCGGATCCGCCGGGAGCCGGCCGGACACGGAATCGCGGTCCTCCATGCGAATCTCGCCGGCATCGGGAAGCCGCCCGGGGCGACTTCGTCGGCAGCAGGTTCAGCTCCGACGATCTCGTGCGCGCCGCCGACCACCTGCGTGAGCACTTCGCGGCACCGTCGATTGTCGTGCGTCCCGCCACCCTGAGGCCGCACTTTCGACCGCGGGATCAGCGGCTTTGCGATCCCCGACAGACCGTCCGGCACAACCCATTTCACCCCGCTCCATGCACAGCCCAACGACCGCCTCACCACACAGGGCACCGCCTTAGCTTCGCTTCCGCCTCAACTCAGCGGTACCCCGGGCGGTGTTCGGCGCGGGCCACCAGGCTGCGTTCGAGATCGGGGTCGCCGGTGAGCCGGTGAGCCGAGGAACCACGTCGGTGACCACGGAAACCTCGCCCCTCTCGATCGCCTGATACCACGAGATCCAGGTCTCGATCTGTTCCCCGCTCATGCCCAGTCGCCACCTCCGTGCGAAGGCTTCCTCGAGGGTCTCGGGTTCGTAGCGGTAGGGCCGACCGGTGGCTGCGGCGATCCGGGTGACAGCTTCGTCGAGAGTCAGGGCCTCGGGCCCGGTCATCTCCAGGGTCGCGCCGTCGTGCTCGGAGCGGGGACCGTCCTCGATGGCGACGGCCGTGATCACGTCGGCGATGTCCTCGTGGGTGACGAAGGTGGCCCGGCCTGTCGGCGCAGGGCCGCTTACGACAAGTTCCTCGTTGGCGAGGGCGGCAGGCGTCGCCGCGTAGAAGCCCGCCCGGAGCACTGTGTGGCGGATCCCGGTCCCTGCCAGGAACTGTTCGGTCAGCCACTGGTCACGGGCGTTGAGGTAGGTGGCGGTGGGCGCCGCGCCGACGAGGGACACATACAGGACCCGGCCCACGCCGACCGCGATCGCGGCCTCGACCGCGGTGGCGTGTTCTTCCAGCCGGCGACCCGTACGGTGTCCGGAGACCAGGATGAGGGTCGACGCGCCCTCGAGCGCCCTGCGCATGTCTGCGGCGTAGGCGTAGGCGGCCGGACCGCGTCGCTGGGCGCCTGGCAGTTCGGGCATGCGGTCGGGACTACGTCCGACGAGGAGTTGCGGGACGCCGTGGTCGGCGAGTCGGGCCGCGATCCGGCTGCCGAGCGCACCGGTCACCCCGGTGACCGCCACCGTGGCGTGATTCTTGTCAGACATGTGTTTCCCTCCAGCGCGGGCCGCTGCCGATCCCGGCGTTCTTGTTTTCCGCTTACGTCCAGCGAAGAGAGCGATGGTTTCGGCCGCATCCTCCAGCCGTGCGATGGCGCCGGGAGCCACCGCCACGCGGCGCGGCGGCTTCCCGGGAAACCAAGATCGTCGCGGTGTGCATCGAGCAGGGCGCATCGACCTCGTCGGCCCCGGCTGGCGCCATCCGTGTGGTCTCAGGATCCGTGTCTCGCGTGTCCGAGGTCGAGGCGTTGAGCGCCCGCGCGGACTGATGTGCCGTTGCGCCGGTCGTGCAGGGTGAAGTCGGCCCGGACGGCCACCCCGGAGTGCAGCAGCTTCTGGTGGACCAGGGGGTCTCGGCCGGGGTGCGAGACGACCACGCTGATGTATCCCTCGGGCAGTCCGGTCACGGCGTACTCGCCGCGTGCGTTCGTCGTGGTCCGCACCAACTGCCGGCCGCCGGTGTCCATGACGGTCACCGCGGCATGGCGGACGGGCTGCTGTTCGCCGTCGTAGACGGTGCCCTCCAGCATCGGCAACGGCTCGCCGAAGTGGTGGGGGTGGACCGGTAGCGCGGTGGGTGTGGGCGTCTCCAGGGAGGGGTCCTCCACCGGCGGTTCGGGAATGTCCTGCGGCTCGTCCTGCGCTCCCCGTCGTACGGCCATGCGGTGGTGGTGCCAGGCGTCGAGGCCCAGCAGCGCCGTACCCGCGGTGATCCACCCGCACAGGACGAGTACCGGCTTCAGCACCCCGGCGCCGTCGAAGTACAGCACTCCTCTCAGGGCGTCGACCGCGTTGCCCAGCGGCATGACGGCGTGCAGGGCCTGGAAGAACCCCGGCAGCAGCTGGACGGGGACCAGGCCGCTGGAGGGAACGCTCAGCACGACGTACAGGCCCAGACCCGCCAGGGGGAAGAAGTGCTTGACGAAGGGCGCCATGCCGAGGGAGAACGTGGCCACGGCTGTGGTGAGCAGGAAGGCGATCGCCAGGGCCGCGGGGTCGTTGGGGAAGAAGCCCAGTCCCACGCCGACGAGGAAACCCACGGCGCTGAAGAGGCCGGCGGCGCCCACGACCGTGATGAGCTTGTTGCGCCGGTTGAAGGTCACCGCCCGCAGCAGGGTCGTGGCGAGTATGTAGCCGGGGACGTTCCAGGCGATCCCGAAGTAGACCAGGGTCACGCCGGACCCGTCCTTGCTGACCGTGGGGGCTACGTCCGTGACGGTGAGCTTCTGGTGGTTGTGCGCCGCAAGCTGGGTGAAGCCCTTGGTCAGCGCCTGCTCGAGGGACGCGCCGTTGGCCTTGGCCACGTAGAGCACGGCGGCATGTCTGCCCGTGGCGGCGAAGCCTGCCGCGGCGTCCCGGTCCAGCACCGCCCGGCGGGCTGCCCGGGCGTCCGGGACGGCGGTGACGTCGAACCCGCCGGGATGCTGCCGCTGCAGTGCGGTCTCGACTCTGTATTCCACCGCGGGATCGGCGATCACGAGCTTGGCGTGGTGGGGCTGAGGCCGGTGGAAGGCCATGGGGAAGCTGAACAGCAGGCCGAGGAAGAGCACTGCCGGGATCGTGAGGGTCTCGACGAGGACTCTGGCCACGGATATGCCCCGGGGACGCGCGATCCGGTGTTTCACAGGACCACCCCCTGGCCGCCACGGCGAGCCATGCCGCAGAGACCGCGGCACACTCGGCCGACCGGATCCCCGGTCACCACGTGGCCGCCTCTCCGGTACCGGTGGTCCCTCACTGTTCGCGATCCAACCGGTTTCACGGCGCCTCCCTCGGCTGTGCCGCGCCTGACCGTCGCCATGGCGCCACCTCGATTAACGTACCGATCGGCACATTTACGTCTGCTGGACCTTACGCGTACCGGTCGGTACAGTCAAAGCGTGCCTCGCCCCGTCAACGCCGAGAAGCGCGCCGAGCTGCTGAAGCAGGTGGTGAACCACCTCCAGCAGCACGGCGTCGCGCAGATGTCGCTGAGTCCGCTCGCCGAGTCGATCGGCACCACCAAGCGCATGCTTCTGTACTACTTCGGCAGCCGTGAGAACCTGCTGGCCCAGGCGCTGGCCGCTTGCCGTCCCGACGCGCACGCGATGTTCGACGACGTCCGCGACAGCGCGGGGCTGCGCAAGGCGGCTCATACCCTGTGGGAGGCGATGACCGTCGGGGAGCAGTCCGGGCCGGTCCGCATGCTGCTGCAGCTGCTCAGCCTGGCCGCCACCGATCCCGAGCAGTACGGCGACATCGCGGCCGAGACCGTCGAGGTCATGATCAGCCCCATCGCCGCGGCTTACGTCCGGCTGGGTCACCCGCCACAGGAGGCGCGGACAGCGGCCACACTCCTCGTCTCCGGCCTGCGCGGTCTGTGCCAGGACCGCTTGGTGACCCATGACGTCGCCCGTACCGACGCGGCCGCCCGCCGCCTCATCAGGGACGCGGTCACGACGGCCGACTGAGCCTGCGCCCCCGACCACTTCGGGGTCTCGGTATCACCCCGGCACTCGCGAAGCAGGGCTGGTAGTCCGGTCCTGCGGGTTAGTCCATTGATGGCGCCCCGCTTGGTGGCGCAGCCGATCACGACCAGGGCGTACGACCTGCAGACGACCGCCTTGGCTGACCTGAGTTAAGGGAATGCGACAAGCCCCGGCCACCCCCGCCTCCTCTGCGACCCCCTCCGGCCTCCTGACCGGCTTGCTCATCCTGTCCGCAGGGGCCGGCGCCCACGCTGCCAGCGGCCGAATGCAGGCGAGTGACCTGTACGTGGCTACTACAGTAGACACTCACTGCTGCTCTCCCTGCGGCTCGGGTCCCGATGCCCGCGGTTCGGCGACTGGGTCCTCAGCGGCATGCTCCACGACTTGGCCAGGGGCGTCCATCGGGGGGCCGGTCCGAAGGCCGGCCCGCCCGAACGAAGTCGCCATATTCGTCTTGGACGATGTTCTCGTTGACCCACCGCCCCCGTACTGCACCCGTGGCCTCCTCGGCAGCGGCCAGTGCGTTCGACGGGTCCTCGGCCATGGCGACAAGTCGGCCGAAATCTTCCGCGTCCGGGTCGGCGTCGAGCGGTGGAAACTCGCCCAGGTCGAGGAACTCCTCATGCCCAACGTCCTCGACAGCATGGACGTAGACCTCGTATGACGCCTTCGCCGGGCGGATCTCGACGTAGCTGACGCCGAGCCGACCTGGAGCACCGATCGGACCAAGAAACTGCTCCACCGGCCGACCTCGCTTCAGGGCCCCGACGATGAAGTCCTTTGTCAGGTAGCGCACCCTGCAAACCCTACCCAGCGCGTCAGACGTGGGGAGTCGGCGAAGCTCTCGGTTTGGGAAGCTCGGGTCTTCTATGAGTGGTTGATGGGCCGACCTGGGGCGGAGCGAGTATTAGGTCGAGCAGGCCGACGGTTCGGTCCCCGCTATTCCCCGTGGTTTCCCGCACGATCTGGCACGCGTCTGGAACGGCTAGGTCTGGCCATCGGAGCAGATCAGCACGCTGGGAAGGCTCAGCGACGCGGTCATGCAGGGTTCCAGGCGCCACTGAAGAGGGCTAGTTCCAGGACGTCCGGAGCCGCGGGCCAGCCCACCGACCTGGCTGCCAGTTGGTCGTTGGCTGCGTGCATCCACCGGAGGTAGACGTCGTAGCGGTGAGAAGTCCAACCACCGTCGCTCCAGATTCGCTTGGCGATCGCCTCGGACCACTCGTAACCAACCCCGCGCCCGATCCTCGTGGCGTGCCTGCGGAGAATTTCAGCGAGAACGCTGTCGAGGATCAATGGACGAAGTCCTGTCACCCTCGGCAGTGCCAGAGCAGCGAAGTAGAGGTACTTGGTGAAGAACGCCGGCCCAAGGCCGCCCACCGTGTTCAGCTTTTCGTATGCTGCGACCGGGCCCTGATACCGGAGTAGAGACACTGCATCTGCGATGACGACGTCAGCGTCGGGTTGAGCGAGTACCCGTCCCGTACGGAACGGGCCGTAGCCTCTATCACCGTAGCCCCACACCTGGGTAGCTACGAACGCTTCTCTCCAGTTCTCCGACCGACTGGCGGCCCTGACTGCGGCCACGACGTCGGCTCGGCTCACCTTTGCCGATTGGATCGCCTTCCGGTCGGCAAAGGTGGCAGGCCAGGGAGCCGCGGCCATCCAGTTCAAAGGCGAGTACGGGATGGTGTGAGGACCGGTTCCGTTCGCGTAGCGTTTGCCACCCTCCGGGTCGGCCAGCCACCTCCCCAGTGACTCCACTGCGTCTTCCGGCAGCAGCAGTTCGAGCATCGCTGCGTCGAGCTTGTCCGCCAGCCTTTGGTCGAATCTCATGGCAATGCCGCCCCCTCAATGTGTGACAGGTCATCCTGGCATCCAGCGGTGACACTGCACGAGTGGTCCGGTCTGGGACAACGGCTCCGGAGGGCGCTGCAGTCTCGGCGATTCTCCAAGGTCATGCGCTTCTGACTGACCAGCTACAGCTTCTTCGTCCACGGATGGTCCACAGGCCGGGCCGAGTTCAGGAGACCGCAGACGTCAGGTACGTCAGGTAAACCCCTCCCTCGCAGTCGGGCATCTTCCGCAGCGTCCAGCGGCCCCGGACGGTCGTGGTGGAGAAGTTCGACTCGGCGTCGTCCTTCTCCACCTCACCGTCCTTCGGCGTGTATCCGGCCTTGGGGAGCCGCTTGTGCAGAAAGGCCAGGGTGGCGTCGAAGCCGCTCCGTACGACCGTGGCGACGATCAGCCGGCCGCCGGTGCGGTGCTCCACCGAGGTCACGACCGCGCCCTCGGGCACCGGCAGATCCGCCGGGAAGTCCTTGGGCAAGGGCAGTGAGGCAGCGGTGGGGCAGCCGCCGGGCGCGGAGGCGGCCGGGTACGGCGTCGCTGGCACGGGCCCGGCGCTCCGGGGCGTGGGCGAGCATCCGGTGACGGCCGCCAGGCCGAGGACGGCGCCGAGCAGTACGGCAGCCGGGGCGAACGGCTTCACCTACGGCCTCCCGTGGACTTCTTGTGCTTGCCGGCGACCACGGCGTCGTACGCGCCGTACAGCGTGTTGCCGGAGGACTGGCGGGCGATGGAAGCCAATGCGTCGTAGTTCTGCGCGCCGCCGGTGGCACAGGTGCCGGTGCAGCCGTCGGCGTAGGCAGCGAGCACGCGGCCCTGGGCGTCGAGGGTGACGTCGATGAAGTCCAGGAGGTTGCGGTCCTGGCCGCAGGTGGTGCCGCCCGTGCAGATGGACCCCTTCTGTACCGGGTCGGTGGGGGTGGCGTCGACGGTGACCCAGGACTGGCCGCCGTCGTAGGTGGTGGCCACGTACAGGTGCCAGACGCCCTTGAAGTTGGCCGTGTCCTGGTAGTCGCCCCCGGTGGTGGTGCCCAGGAAGGCGAAGGCGGCGCGGTTGTCGTCGCCCGCGGTCACGGCCGGGAAGACGATGTTCTTGATGCCGAGGGACGCGCCGACGTTCTGGTCGTACAGCCACGTCTTGCCCTTGTCGTGGCTGACGGCGATCCGCGCGGTGCCGTCGCTGTTCTGGTAGCCCATGTACACCGTCCCGCCGGCGCCGATTCCCACGCTCGGGTCGGAGTCACCGGGGGTGCTGGACGGGTTCTTGCGGACGGTCCACGTGAGCCCGTTGTCCTCGGAGACGGCCACGGCCTGGTTGCCGCCGCAGCCCTTGTTGGGCACGTACACCGTGCCGTCCGGGGCGACCTTCACGTGCCCGTGCAGGCCGCCGCAGTCCAGCAGCGAGTACATCGGAACGGCGGGCCCGTACGTCAGGCCGCCGTCCCGGCTGACCGCGCAGGAGGCGTCGGCGATGTCCTGGGAGCAGTAGTACACGGCGTCGGGGTACGACGTGATGGCGCCCGGCCCGCCCTGGGCGAAGGGGCCGCCGCCGATGGTCTGGTGGTCGACGCCGGAGTTGATGCCCGAGCCGCCCGTCGGTGTCCACGTGTCGCCGTCGTCGTCGGTGTAGCAGGTCAGGGCCGTCTTGCCGGCGAGCTGCGATTCGAAGGTCCGGTGGGTGGCCGGGTCGGTGAACAGGATCGGGTCGAGGCTGGTGGTGCTGCCCTGGGGACAGCCGCTGGCCGCGTCGGCGCTCTTGTCCTGCCAGGTGGCGCCGCCCGCGTCGGCGTAGGTGACCTTCAGCGTCGAGGTGTACGCCTGGAACATCGCGGCACCGGTCGCGCGGTCGACGCCGATCGAGGGTTCGCCGGCGTTGTGCGCGTCCTTGATGCCATCGGGCGCCGAGGAGTTCGCGTACGTCGGCGGGGTCGCCGTACTCGGCGGCGGATCGGCCGGATCGGCGACCAGGCTCGCGGTGCCGGTGAAGCTGTCGCCGAGCGGGGCGTACGGCACCACGCGCACGGTGTACGACGCCGTCACCGCCGGCAGCAGCACGGTCTCCGGGTCGCTGGACGACGCGGAGGCGGCCACCTCGCGGCCGTCCGCGTCGAGGACGTACAGGTCGAAGTCGGCGGCGGAGTCCGGCCACTTGACGTCGACGCGCAGGCTGTGACCGGTGTCGTAGCCCACGGGCACCGACACCTTCAGGGCGTAGTCGTCGCAGGGTTGCGCAGTCCCGCAGCTCACCGTCCCAGTAGTGCCGGAGACGTTCGGGACGGCGAAGGGACCGGCGCTCCACGTGGTCGTGGGCGCGGTGTCGCTGACCGATCCGGAGGGCGGGGTGGCGGCGTCGGCCGGCACAGTCGGCAGGGTTCCGGCGATGAGTGCCAGCAACCCGACGGCGAGACGCCCCTGCGACCGCAGGGGGTGGTGAAGACGGAGTGTCGAAAGGTAAGCCACAGGTACCTCGTAGGTTCGCGAGTCGGAGCAAGGGGGGTGGTGCGTAGCGGTACGGGTGGTGCCTTCGTCTGCTCTACGAGGAGGCAGGCGGCGTCCGTCGCGAGAAACCGAACTCTCTTCGAAACGGACCGGACACTGCGCAAGGGGTGCACCAGAAAGGACTGTGAACAAGGCTTGACATGGATCAAGCCGTCGTTCCTGTGGATGATGTACCAACTGATCACCGGGAGGAACGGCTCCACCTTGGTGCTCAGTTGAGGATCACGGACGCGGACGGGACGCGGATCACGTGCTTCGCGACCGATACCCCTGACCGGCCGATCGCCGAGCTCTGGCTCCGTCACCGGCTGCGGGCCTGGGCCGAGGACCGCCTCCGCGCGGACCAGCAGGGCTCGGCGTCCGTCCGCCTGGCCGGTGCCCCACCGCTCGGCTGCGACGGCCGTTGTGTGGGGTCGGGGGTGCGGCAGCGGCTATCGACGGTCCCGGCTTCCAGTCCGGCTCAGGCGCCCTCAGCGGCGATGGGTGGAGGCCTGGTTGGTCGGCGCTTGCCGACCCAATTGCTGCCGCCAGTGCGCGATGTACAGAAAACTTGACATCATGTCGCGGTTATTTGACACTGCCCATGTCAAGCTTTCTTTACATCGGGAGCGGCAGTGGCATTCGAAGAGAAACGTGCCTGGATCATGGTCCTGGTCACGGTCGTGTCATACGCGGCGTACCTGGGCGTCGTCCTCGGGCGGCACGAAGGAGCGGCGCCGCTGGCGCAGACGTCCTACACGTCCCCGCTGCTGTGGACCCTCGGTGCGGCGATCGTCACGCAGATCGCACTGAACATCACGGTGGCGATCGCGTCTCCCGAGGGCGCGAACACCAAGGACCAGCGCGACCGGGAGATCCACCGCTTCGGCATGTACATCGGGCAGTCGTTCATCGTGATCGGCGGCGTGGCCGGACTCGTCCTGGCGATCGTCCGCGCCGATCAGTTCTGGATCGCCAACGCCATCTACCTGGCGTTCGTCCTGTCGGCGATCCTGTCTTCCGCGGCGAAGATCGTCGCCTACCGGCTGGGCTTCCACCCGTGGTGAGGCCGACGAGGGTCACCAATGCGATCCGGGCGCTGCGCTTCGCCCACGGCGAGATGACCCAGGCCGAGCTCGCCCGCCGCATCGGCGTGACCCGCCAGACCGTCATCGCCATCGAGCAGGGCCGCTATTCGCCCACCCTGGAGATGGCCTTCCAGATCGCCCGAGTGTTCGGCGTCCCGCTCGAAGAGGTTTTCCAGTACCCCGGAACCGATGAAGCCGGGGAAGTCGAGGGAGATAGCAAGTGAAGGCCATCGTCCAAGACGCCTACGGACCGCCCGAGGACCTGCGTCTCGAAGAGATCGCACAGCCGCAGCCCGGTCGCGGAGAGGTGCTCGTTCAGGTCCGGGCGGCATCCGTCGACCCGGGTGTCTGGCACCTCACCACGGGCCGGCCGTATCTGCTGCGCGCCCTCGGTTTCGGGCTGCGGGCGCCCAAGGGACGCGTCCGGGGCATGGACGTCGCGGGACGAGTGAAGGCCGTCGGCCCGGACGTCACCCGCTTCCAGCCGGGCGACGAGGTGTACGGCACCTGTGACGGGTCGTTCGCCGAGTACGCCTGCGCCAAGCAGGACAGGCTCGCCCGCAAGCCCGGCAACGCCGGCTTCGAGCAGGCGGCCGTCGTCCCGGTTTCCGGCTGCACCGCCCTCCAGGCGCTGCGCGATGTCGGGCGGCTGCGGTCCGGGCAGAGCGTCCTCGTCATCGGCGCCGGGGGCGGCGTGGGCACCTTCGCGGTGCAACTGGCCAAAGTCCTCGGGGCCGGCCATGTCACCGGTGTCTGCAGCGACGCCACAGCGGAGCTGGTCCGCTCCCTCGGCGCCGACGAGGTGATCGACTACTCTCGTCAGGACCCCACCGACGGCACCCGCCGCTACGATCTCGTCCTCGACATCGCTGGCAACCGCCCCCTGGCCCGGCTCCGCCGCGTCCTGAGCCCCGGCGGGACGCTGGTCATGGTCGGCGGTGAGGACGGCGGGAAGTGGTTCGGCGGCATGGGCCGGCTCGTGCGAGCGCTGCTGCTGTCTCCGTTCACCGGCCAGCGCCTTCGCGGCTTCTTCTCCACGCAGAGCCACGACGACCTGCGGCTCCTCGCGGAGCTCATCGAGGCGGACGCTCTGGCCCCCGTCATCGACCGGACCTACTCGCTGGCCGACGTCCCCGAGGCGATCGGCTACCTGAGGAGTGGCCGTGCACGCGGGAAAATAGCCGTCAGCGTCTGACGGAGAGTTTCGCTCGAAGTGGGTGCCCGACCAATGCCATGACTCCGAGAGGGAACGACACGCCAGTGTTGCGACAGGCCCGCGTCTCCGACCACGGTGCGATCGTCGCATGTGTGCAGCAGTGGTGGGGGGGGCTCACGTACCCCCGCGCAGGCCCGCGAGCTGTCGCTGCTTCTCCCCAAGCTGTTCTTGCAGTTTTTCTCCGGCACCAGCCTGGTCCTGGAGGACGAAGCCGGCATCAGGGCGTTCCTCATCGGTTTTCACGCCGCAGACAACGACGAAGAGGCGTACATCCACTTCGTGGGAGTGGATCCCGAGCTTCGTGGGCAGGGGGCTGCTCGGCGTCTGTACACGACCTTCTTCCAGCATGTCGCTGAAGCCGGCCGCACGGAGGTGCGTGCGATTACCTCGCCGGGAAACACTGGTTCCATCGCCTTTCACCGCGCTATGGGATTCACCCTCGAAAGTGGGGACCGAGAGGTCGATGGTCTGCCCCTGCACAGGGACTACGACCGCCCTGGGCACGACCGGGTGTGCTTCTACAGGAAGTTGGCCCTCTGATGCGCGATCACCACTTCGCCACACGATGCAGCGACGTATAGATGGAGGCAACTGATGAGACTCCCCACAACGGCGCACACGTCCCGCCCCTGGCGGATCCACGAGATCGCCGGTGACTTTCGCGTCGAGGATGTCTGGGCGCTGCCGACACCGGGCGGTCCCGACGACTTCCCGCACCTGGTGCGCCAGATCGCGAACGGGGCGGGAGACGGGGCCACCTCCTCCTCCCCCGTGTACCGCCTGCTCTTCGCGGTTCGCTGGAAGCTCGGGAGGCTGCTCGGCTGGGACACAGCCGGCTCCGGCATTGGCACCCGGGTGCCGACGCTGCGCGACCGGTTGCCGGCGGACCTCCGCGAGGGGCCGCGGGGGCCCGATGTCCGTTCGGATCCGTTCACCTCCCTCTACCAACTGCACGACGAGTGGGCGGCCGAGACGGCGAACCGGACCGTGCACGCCGTGATGCACATCGGCTGGGTCCCGGACGAGGCCGGTGGCTACCGCGGTCAAATGGCCATCCTGGTGAAGCCGAACGGGCTGTTCGGCACCGCATACATGGCCGCTATCAAGCCCTTCCGGTACCTGGCGGTGTATCCGGCGCTGCTTCGAGCAATGGGACGCACGTGGCAGGCGAGTACCGACAAAAGGAGCGCAGGATAATGGATTTGGCTGACACACCCTTCGGAATCATTGACTGGTCAGCCGTCACCCCTGCAGTGCATGCGGGTGACTCGGCGAGCTCGACCTTGCGCACACGCGAATCCGGTTCCGTGTGCGTTCGCATGGTGGAGTACAGCCCCGGCTACGTGGCCGATCACTGGTGCCGTCGGGGCCATGTCCTGCTGCTCCTGGAAGGAACACTCACCACCGAACTGGCAAACGGTGAAATCGTCACCATCAAGGCCGGCGACAGCTATCAGGTCGGAAACGACACGCAGCCACACCGCTCAAGCACGCAAGAAGGCGTCCGTCTATTCGTTGTCGACTGATGCGCCGGATGCGCCGCGCGGTATCCGGATCTCGTCCCGCATCCGGCCGATCAGCGTATCTCCGCTGCAGTAACCGGTCCTGCTAGCGGATCTGGGGGTCAGCGCCGATCCGGGCCCCTTCCCGCGCCGGGAGATCAGGGCCGTGCGCGGCAATTGCGGCCCGCTTCGTGAACAGGCCGGCGGAACATGGCGCGGTAGTCCCGAGGCCGGTGGCCCGTGTGCCGGGCGAAGACGGCGCTGAAAGTGCTCGTGTCCGCATACCCGAGTTCGGCGGCGATGCGCACGACGGTCTTGTCGGTCGTCTCCAACAAATGACGAGCGCGGCGAACCCGAGCGGATTGCAAGTACCCGAGCGGAGTCTGACCGGCCTCCCGACCGAAGCGGCGGAGCATGGTCCGCGTGCTCACGTGAAACGCTTCTGCGAGGGCGGACAAGTCGTAGCGAGCCCCGAGATTCTGGTCGAGCCACCGCTTCACAGCGAGTGAGAACTCGCGACCGACGGCGGGCAGCAACTCGGTGTCCACGTAGGGAGTCTGGCTGGAGCGCGCGTCGTCGACGAGGGCAATGCGTGCGGTGCTGCGGGCGACGCGGGGGCCGTCGTGCTCACGGATCAAGTGGAGGGCGAAGTCGTACATGGCGCTGAAGGCGGCGGTCGTCGTCACACCACGGTCGGTCACCACCAGGTGCTCGGGGCACACCTTCACGCCGGCGTATCGACGGGCGAACCGATCCGCGAACAGCCAGGACGTCGTCGCCTCGCGCCCGTCGAGCAGGCCGGCCTCAGCGACGAGGAAAGCGCCGACACAGATCGACACGACGGCGACACCTGACGCGGCCTGCGACCGGATTGACGCCACTTCGGGCCCCAGGTTCGCCAGCGTTGCGTCGAGATCGGCGCCGGGCGAAAGCTCGAAACCCGGCACGATCAGGACGTCGACGGGACGCAACGCCGAGACCTCGATCGCCGAACCGCCGGACGCGACCACCCGCCGCCGGGGCGAGACGACGGACACCTTGTACGGCGGTCGGTCCGACCCTTGCGCCGCCGCGACGTGATCGGCCATGGCCAGCAGGTCGGGGATCCCGAACACCTCCGACGCGAAGCAGCCGGGATACGCAAGTACACCCAGGCGCAGCGGTTCCATGGTCCTCCTGCTTCCGCGCGGGTGGCGACATCACCGCACCATGTGGCGATGTCGCCGCTTCCTCGTAGGCCACTGTCTCACCACACTCTCGATCATGACAACGATGCGAACGCGACGCGACGACCCCTTGGACGACTTCTCCCGGAGAGTCATCAGCGCCGATGACGTCAGCAAGACCGTGTACGTGTCGGGGACAGGACCGGGCGTGATCCTGATGCCGGAGATGCCCGGCATCAGCCCCGATGTTGCGCGGTTGGCACGCTGGATACGCGACGCCGGCTTCTCCGTGTATCTGCCCTCGCTCTTCGGCGTCGACGGCGCCTACCCCACCACCGAGGCCGGCGAGGCCGTCGTGCGGCGCGCCTGCGTCAGCGCCGAGTTCCGTGCGTTCGCCGGGGGCGGCACCAGTCCGGTCGTGGCGTGGCTGCGCGGCCTCGCGCGTATCGCGCACACAGATTGCGGTGGGCCGGGCGTCGGTGCGGTCGGACTGTGCTTCACGGGCAACTTCGCGCTGACCATGGCACTGGAACCGGCCGTCATCGCCCCGGTCGTCAATCATCCCTCACTGCCGCTCGACGCCCCCGGGGGTCTGGAGATCGCAGACGAAGACGCTGCTGCCCTGGCCGAACGCGTCGAACGCGATGGACTGAAGGTACTCGCCTACCGCTTCGACAACGACCGGTGGTGCACGGGCCAGCGGTTCGCGGCCTACCAAGCACTACTCGGCGAAGCGTTCGACGGACGCGTGCTTCCCGCCGACGCAGCGAACACGAACCCTCCGCCCTTCTTCCGCGACGTCGTCGGGTGCGCCCACAGCGTCGTCACGGCACATCTCGTGGACGAGCAGGGTCACCCGACGGTACGTGCCCGTGACGAGATCATCGCCTTCCTCACGGAGCAGCTCAGAAGATGACGCGCGAGCCTCGCCGGAACACCCTGCCCGGGCCGGCCCGGCAAGCCCGCAGGCCATGCGTCGGCCTCCCTCACCCATGCACTGCACCGACGTCCCCGCCGACATGGCCGACCTGGACTTCTCCCACACCGACGCCGCACGGCTGACCATCAGCGTATGAGCGCGTCCGCTGGCCCGGTTCTCCCGGCGAGGGCGCTGCCGGGGCGGTTTCGGCGATGACGCGGGAGTCACCTGCGTCGGTCTTGTCCTCGCCGCGGCAGGCCCCGGCCATGCGGCTGACCGTGCGGCCGGGCAGCGCGGAGAACGTACGGGCCACGTCTACGGCCCAGTGGAACTCACGGCCGGGCCCAGGATGCGAGCGCCGTCAGGATTGCCGAGTCGTCGTTGTCGATCTCCTTCACCCAGAGGGTCACCCCTCTCGTCGACCACCGCCGCCCAGTGGTGGCACATGCCAGGGTCGGCGTGAGCCCAGACCTGGACCACCCGCCGTCATTTCAGTGGACAGCAGACCGCACAAGGCGGGACATCTCGCATCAGCAGCGGCGCGCTCGAGAGCCGAACGGCCACTCCTTCGGAGCCACATCGGGCAAGCCACTATCAGCCACATCCGGCCCTCCCAGGCCGCCTAACTTACGGAGACACCATGACTGAGAGCACCAATGTGGTCGTGATCGGTGGCGGATACGCTGGCGTCATGGCGGCCAATCGCCTCACTCAGCGCGACGACGTGACAGTGACTCTGATCAACCCCCGCCCGGTCTTCGTCGAGCGCATCCGCCTGCACCAACTGGTGGCCGGATCCCACGACGCGCTGGTCGACTACACACAAGTCCTGGGCAGCGGCATCCGACTGGTGGTCGACACAGTGACACGGATCGACGCGACCCAGCGCAGCGTGACGTTGGTGACCGGGGGCACGGTCGGCTACGACTACCTGGTCTACGCCGTGGGCAGTGGCAGCGCCGACCCGCGCGTGCGGGGAGCGGCCGAGTTCGCCTACCCGATTGCCAGCCTGGAGGAGGCGGAGCGGCTACGGTCAGTGGTCGACGCCGCGCCGACAACGGCCGCGATGACGGTTATCGGAGCCGGTCCGACCGGCATCGAGACCGCCGCCGAACTGGCCGAGGAGGGCCACCCCGTGACCCTGGTCTGCGGCGAAGTGCTCGGCCCCTACCTTCACCCTCGAGGTCGGCGCTCGGTTGCCAAGCGGCTGGGCAAACTCGGTGTGACCGTGCTCGAAGGCCCCGACGCCAAGGCGGCGGCTGTGACTCGCGATGTCGTGCAGCTTAGCGGCGGTCGCGAACTGCCGAGCAAGGTGACCATCTGGACCGCCGGATTCGGCGTGCCGGACCTGGCCGGCCGCAGCGGGCTGAGCACCGATCCCTTGGGCCGTCTGCTTACCGACGAGACGTTGACGAGCGTGGATGACGTGCGCATCGTCGCGGCCGGTGATTCGGCAGCACCGTCGGACCTGCCGTTTCGGATGAGCTGCCAGGCCGCGGTTCCTCTGGGCGCGCATGCCGCCGACACGGTGCTCAGCCGGATCGCGGGTGAGCAACCCGCGCCCATCAACCTGGGGTTCATCGGTCAGTGCATCAGCCTGGGGCGTCGGGCCGGCATCTTCCAGTTCGCCTACAAGGACGACACCGCGAAGAGGTTCTTCCTCAGCGGCCGCCCGGGCGCGAAGCTCAAGGAGTTCGTTTGCAAGCACACCGTCAAGCAACTGGCGGACGAAACACGCAAGCCCGGCTCGCACAGCTGGGCCAAGGATGACAAGCGCCAGCAGTTTCTGCAGGCCAAACGTGGCGAGGCGTCGGCGACCGCTGAACGATCGGTCCAGTAGTGCTTCGTTACCTTGGGTAATCTTTCCTGATGGTGGGCATCTTCGTGGTGTGAAGATGGGTAGGTCGAAAGCAGACGGCGTCGGTGATCTGGGTCTGGGTCATGCGGGTGGTGGTAGGGATGCCGAGGTAGCGGGCGAGTTCGGGCGGTGCGGGGTTTTTGCGGGTGTGGGCGAGGTGGCAGGCGCGGCCGACGTGGAGGGAGGGCGGTGGGTTTCCCGGCTGCGGCGGGTCCGGTGACGATCAGTGAGGGCCGTGCGGTGGCCTGTTGGTGGCGGCCAAGGATCATCAGGGTGCGGACCTGGGTGGCGAGGGTGCTGATGGTGGGGGTGCGGATGGTGACGAACGCGCAGTGGTACGCGAGGCGTTCGTCGCGGCTGCGTGGTGGGGTGTCGGTCTGGGGCGGGGCGGGTGGGTCGGGGGTGGCGAAGCGGTGCCGGCCCTGCCAGGTGGTCAGAGGCTCAGGACGGCTCGGCCGTATCGCCGTGTTCCCTGTCGGCGGATTCGGCCGGTGTGGTGCTCTGGATTTGCTGGGGTGGGCGCGGATTTACCACTGGTCGGCTTCCTCGTGTGCGTCATGGAGCCCGAATCCGGTGGCCGCTGCGGGGGGTGCCGTCGTCGGGAAGGTCGTCGAGATCGTCGATGCTGTCGTCTTCGCTTTCGGTGTCTTGCCGCGCCTGCCTGTCGGCGCTTGGGCCCCTGTCGTCTTCCGGATGGCGGGCCGGGGGAGCGGGGACGGTGACGGTGCGGGCCAGGAGGGCCTGTTCGGTCTTGGTGGCGTGGCCGCTGTGGACGCGGCGCATGAGCTGGTCGAGGGCTTCGGCGAGGTCGGCTGGCTGTGTCACTCTCCGGGGATGTCGTTTCGAGGCGGTTTTGGAAGTCGGTGGCACCGCTTTCCCGTGATCAATGTCAGTGAGTTTTATGTCACTTGGCCGCTGCGGCAGCCTGCCAGGGCTGCCGCAGCGCGACGGGTGACGTGCTGTTGGCGTACTGAGGAAAGTGTTCAGGCGTATACAGACGAACGTGCTCAGTCGTGGGACCGGGAGGACAACCCTGCGGCCGTGGGGGTGTCCGCGAGCGTCCATGAAGCGACGGCGGTCTGAACCTGGAGCACGCGGGCGTAGGCTCTCAGGGATGCGGATAGGCGAGTTGTCCAAGCGCACGGGCGTGAGTCCGCGCTCACTGCGGTACTACGAAGAGCAGGGCCTGCTGACCAGCTCACGCTCCGACTCGGGGCAGCGTCACTATTCCGATACCGCGGTCCAGCGCGTGTCACTCATCCGACAATTGTTCGACGCGGGTATGTCCAGCAGGGTGATCGCGACTGTGCTGCCGTGTGTGGACGTCCCGGGTGACCTGGGCGTCGCCGAGGAGACCTTCACGGCGATGATGCGCGAGCGCGACCGGATCGACGCCGACATCGCGCACCTGATCGAGACACGGGATGCACTCGACGTGCTGATCAGGGCCAACAGCCGACACCGGGCGGAGCTGTCCACGGCCCCGGAACCGGTGACGCAGTCGGCCTGATGCTGTGATCTGCATCTCAGCCGGTTGCCCCTCACATCAATGTCAGAGGTGAGGATGGCGACAACACCCGGAATCACCGGGTCGGTCATACGAGAGGCGGCGGAAGATGGGGCAGGCGTGGGGTTTCGGCAGGTATGGCGGGCCCGAGGTGCAGGAGTTCTTCGATCGTCCCGACCCCGTCCCCGGTCGCGGCGAGGTGCTGATCCAGGTCGACGTCGCCGGCGTGAATCCCCTCGACCACCTTCTGCGCTCGGGTCTGGTCGACGGGCTCGACGGCGGGCGTCCGTTTCCCCGCGTGCTGGGCATGGAGGCAGCCGGAACCGTTCTCGCCCGGGGCGAGGACGTCAACGGGCTCGAGGTGGGTGACGCGGTCTTCGGCTTCGCACTCACCGGTGGCGGCACTTACGCCGAGACGACGGTGCTGTCCGCGCCGAACACGGCGCGCATCCCGGAGGGTCTGTCCGTGACCGTGGCGGCAACGCTGCCAGTAGCCGGGACGACCGCGGTGGACGTGCTCGACCAGCTCAGCCTCCCGGCCGGTGCCACGGTCCTGGTCAACGGAGTCGGGGGCGGGGTCGGCCTCGCCGTCGCCCGGCTGGCTGTCGGGCGCGAGCTGCGTGTGATCGGCACCGGGAGTACCGCCAAACGCGAGCACGCCGAGGCCATCGGGGTGCGGTTCATCGACTACACCGCCGAGGACATCGCCGCCGCGGCACGCGAGCTGGTTCCGGACGGCTTCGACGGGATCGTCGACCTGGCCGGAGGCACCTCGCTGCGGACGGTCGCTCCGCTGGCGCAGGATCCCCGCAACGTCATCGCTGTGGGTGATATGTCTGTGCTCGATCTCGGTGGGCGTTTCGTCGAGCGTCGTGTCGACCGCGAGAACCTGGAGCGGTCGGCCCGGCTGGCCCTCGACGGACTCCTCGCACCCGTAATCACCGCGGTCCATCCGCTCTCCGACGCCCCGGCCGCCCTCGCCACCGTCGAGAACGGTCACACCTCGGGCAAGGTCGTCATCAAGGTGGCATGAGAAGTGCCCGGCCGTCTGACGCTGCCGACCGTCCATTGCGGACTGACTAGAACCCGTGGTGAGCGCATCATCAAGTACCGGGTTGAGCATGTTCAGGCGTGCGCCGACACGTGCATGTGGGAACTTCCGGGGCCGCCCGCCCGGTCATGATGAGAGCCGGCCTGCCCCGTCAAGGGCGCCTTCGGCCTCGCCTGCGGCGATGACCTCCGGTCACCCCTGACGGGCCATGCCGGCTCTGAGTTTCGGCTGGCTGTCGGGCGGCTCCCGTGTGGGGCCCGGATCAGCCGGTGGCGGCCTGCTCGGCGAGAGCCCTGGTGCGGGCGCGCCGGTGGGATTCGGTGCCGGTCTGGATGATCGCGCCGTTGAAGGTGAGCCGATCGACGGTGGCCGCGCAAAGACGTGGGTCGGTGAACGTCTTCGTCCAGCCGGTGAAGGACTCGTTGGAGGCGATGGCGACGCTGTTCTTCTCTTCGCGTTCGGCCAGGACCTGGAACAGCAACTCAGCTCCGCGGCGGTCGAGTTCCATGTAGCCCAGTTCATCGATGCAAAGCAGGTCGACGCGGCCGTAGCGGGCGATCGTCTTCGCCAACCGCTTCTCGTCGGCGGCCTCGACCAGCTCGTTGACGAGCTTGGTCGCCAACGCGTAGCGGACCCTGAAGCCCTGCATGGCGGCTCTCGGTGCCCAGGGCGATCAGGAGGTGAGACTTGCCGGTGCCGGAGTCGCCGATCAGGCAGAGCGGCTCGCCCTTCCTGACCCACTCGCGGCCGGTTGGCGCTGAGCACGGCGACAGTGCGTGCTGAGCGCTCAACGGCATCAAGGGCGCGGTGACGGAGGAATGGCTGCCACCACGCCCCTTCCATGGGGAACCGACGTATGACGCTCCTGAGGTGACGGAATGCCCGTTGCGGTGCGCATGCGATGCGCACGCCCATCGCGGCGCCGGTCATGTCCGGGCCGCGATACCGAGCTCGCCGAGTAGGCCACGGATGCGCCGCTCGATCTCGTCGCGTGTCCCCGGGCCTCATCTGTTGCCTGCAGGGACGATCGTTCGGCTGAAGCCCTGCAGAGCCTTTCGCCGCGTAGGCGACCGCCCTTCACGATCACACCCCTGTGCGGGTCAGCCCCGGCCAGCACGCTGGCCGGGGCTTTCTCGTCTCAGTCGAGGATGCCGAGGGCTGTGTCGGGCCGGCAATGGACGCATGGCGGTACCTGCTGGCGCAGGGCATCGACCGCCTGCTGCCGGGTGGCCGGACGGCAGCGGCCGCTCTTGGCCGCCGCCCAGAGTCCTTGGCGTGCACCGCGTCCACATACGTGCCTCAGAGCCACCTGGCACGATTCGGGCAAGGCGACATGGTCAGGGTGAGGCGCCGGTGCCTGCTCAAGACGCACCTCGCCAACGCCAAGAACGTCGCTGCCGAGATCGGCTTCTACACGATCACGGACGCCAACGGCATACCCTCCACGGCCATCGAGCATGAACTCAGCGGCCTGGAAGGGCGAGCTCTTGCCGCCCTGCGCAGAATAGACGAGACGGGGAATGCCGCCGGCAGTCGGCACCAACGAACGCGAGCTGCTGTGCCTCTGCGGTGACTGTGCAGCTGGCCAGGACACCGCTGAAGCGCACAGGCACGCAGGCGTCGTCACTGCCTACGCGGGCGGCCGGGATGTCGACCAGCGCTGACGATCGAGTACCTCACGCGTAAGCATCTCGGTCACTCACCACCGGCAGCGAAGCCCAGGTCGACGCCCGCCGCTTCCACGCCTGCGGCGGTGTCTGCCGGTCTTGCCGCGGGTGCCTCGGAGGTTGCGGCGACGGCGGCCTGGCGCTCGGCGTTCTCCGCCTGCCTCCTTGAGCGCTCCGGTCATGTCCTGGGCGCCGTCCAGCAGGTCGCGCTCGGGCGGCCGCCCGAAGAAGGCTGCTTATCGCGTCAGGTGCTGCAGTTCGTTTTCGTAGAGTTCGGCCGGGTCGAGTTCCATGCCGGTGAAGTGGCCTGCCAGTTCAAGGGAGAGGATGCCGTGCAGGCGGGTCCAGAAGTGCAGGGCGCGGCGCAGGGCGGCCGGGGGTGCTGGGTGGTCGGCCGCCCATTGCCGGTGCTGGGCGAGGTGGGCTTCCAGATGGGTGTCGGGGTGGCCGTCGTCCACGGTGACCACGGCGTTGCCGGTCGGCTGGGCGGTGTCGAGGAGGGTTTTCATGATCTCGGATGCGATCGCGGTGATGTCGTCGGGTGCGTGGTAGCCGGGGACGGGTGTGCCGTAGATGAGGAAGTAGCGCTGGGGGTCGTCCAGTGCCCAGCTACGCAGTGCGTGCCCGAGGCCGGCCACATCGGCGCCTGACGCGGCGGCGGTGCGGATGGTGTCGGCGAGGCTGCGGTAGGCGTCGCGGATCAGTTCGGTGATCAGCTCGTCCCGGCTGGCGAAGTACCGGTAGAGCGCGGGGCCGCTCATGCCCATCTGCTTGGCGATGGCGTTCAGGGAGAGTCCTGGCGCCCCGGCGGCGGCGATCTGCTCCCACGCGCGTTCCTTGATCTCGGCCCTGACCTGGGCGCGGTAGCGCTCGCGGGGGGTGTCCTTGCTGGCGACTGTCATGTGATCGTCCTTCCCTCTTGGATCACTGGCCGTCCGGGAGCCGGGTGAGCTGCTCGACGTGCGCTCTGGGTTAGACCCTATTACGAAAGCTCTTGACCCTCACCTACCAACCCGTTATAACTTCTAACGAACGCGCTAGCCGATAACGGCGCGTGCAAAGTCGATGGAGGCCGTGATGAACGCTGGTGAAATGACCAAGGTCGTGCTGCCGGGGAAGGTCGAGCCGGAGGGACTGCAGGTGCGGCAGGGGGACGTCCCCACTGCCGGTCCGGGTCAGGTCGTGGTCCGTATGGAGGCGACCGGTGTCTCGTTCGCCGAGCAGCAGATGCGCCGCGGTCGCTACTACGACCAGCCGCCGTTCCCGTTCGTCCCCGGTTACGACCTGGTCGGCACCGTTCAGGCGGCCGGGGACGGGGTCGGTCCCGGCCTGGTGGGCACGCGGGTGGCCGCGCTGCTCAAGGTCGGCGGCTGGGCCAGCCATGTGGTCGTCGACGCCGCCGACGTGGTGCCGGTCCCGGACGGGGTCGGTGCGGCGGAGGCGGAGACCGTGGTGGTCAACGGCATCACGGCGTGGCAGATGCTGCACCGCAAGGCCCGCGTCCGCGCCGGGCAGACCGTCCTGGTGCACGGCGCCAACGGGGGAGTCGGTTCGGTCTTGGTCCAGCTCGCCCAGGCCGTGGGCGCGAAGGTGATCGGCACCGCTTCAGCGCGCCACCACGCGGCCCTGCGGGAACGAGGGGTGATCCCGATCGACTACCGCACCGAGAACATCCCGGCCCGCGTCCGTGAGCTGGCCGCGGGCGGTGTGGACGCGGTCTTCGACCACGTCGGCGGCCGCAGCGTCGTCGACTCCTGGCGCCTTCTCGCGCCCGGCGGCACGCTCGTCTCCTACGGCAGCGCCGCCACCCGCGACGACGAGGGTTCCAAGCAGTGGCCTGTCCTCAAGCTGCTCGGCCGGGTCTGGCTGTGGAACGCACTGCCCAATGGCCGTAACGCGTACTTCTTCAACGTCTGGGCCGGCCGGGCCCTGAGCCGCGGCCGGTTCCGGGCCCGGCTGCACGCCGACCTCACCGAGGTGTTCGCTGCGCTGAAGCGCGGCGAGATCACCGCCCAGATCGCCGCCGAACTGCCCCTGACCCAGGCCGCCGAGGCGATGCGGCTGGCCGAGTCCGGCACCGTCGCCGGAAAGATCGTCCTGCACGCCTGACGCGGCACGCAGAAACCGGCCCCGCCGAAGACCAGGCCCAACGCCAGGGCACGCTGCTGCTCAACGACGGAGCCGGCGGATCATCGATCGAACAGCTGCGACTGGCGATGCGCATCGGCTTCCCCTCGTTCGCCGGCGCCATGAGCCGCAACTTCGACCTGGTCGCCGTCGACCCGCGCGGAGTGGGCCACAGCACCCCGATCCGCTGCACCACGCCCCTCGAACCGGTCGGCGTCACCCACTTCCCGCACAACAAGGCGGAGTTCGACGCACTCGTGGCCCACAACCGCGCCTTCGCCGCCAACTGTCCGCGCGAGAACGGCCCCCTGGTCGCCCACACCGACCTGACCAGCACCGCACGGGACTTCGAAGCCGTACGCACCGGGCTCGGCGAGAAGCAGCTGAACTGGTACGGCATCCACTACAGCACCCTGCTCGGACGCACCTACGCCCACCTCTACCGCGGCCGGCTGCGCACCATGGTCCTGGACACGGCGCTGGACGACACCACCACACCCGCCGAGCGGATCCGCCGGGAAGCAGCCACGGCGGAAGAGGCGTTCAACCGCTTCACCGCCTGGTGCTCGGCATCGACCGACTGCGCCCTGCACGGCAAGGACACAGCGGCCGAGTACGACGCCCTCGTCGCCCGCGCCGACCGCACCCCGATCCCCACCGCCGACGGCAGCCGGACCCTGACCGGCGAAGACATCCGCACCGCCACCCAGGACTACCTGACCCTCTCCGGCGTCACCTGGCCCGCCCTCGCCCAGGCCGTTGTCAAAGCCCAGGCAGGCGACGCGAGCGACTTCACCTACGAACCCGACGACACCCTCGACCCCGTGCAGGTGCAGGTCTCCGCCTGCCTGGACACCGCACGCCCGGTGACCACGTTCGACCAGCTAACCCGCCTGCGCAACGACCTGGCCCGGATCTCCCCGCACCTCGGCGGCGCCGTGCGCTCCTGGACCGCCCTCACCGGCTGCCTCGGCTGGCCGATCCCCGCCCACCCCGTCGCGGCCGGGTCTCCCATCCACGGCGCGCCTCCCGCGCTCGTCGTGCAGTCCACCCACCAGGCGCTCGCCCCGCACAGCGCGGGCTTCGCCATGGCGGCCCAACCGCCCGGCAGCGTCGTCCTCAGCCGCGAAGGCGACGACTACAGCATGTTCCTGCTCTCCCAGTGCGTGCGCGACGCCACCAACCGCTACCTGACCACCCGCGCCCTGCCCGCGCCCGGCACCACCTGCACCGACTGACACCACAGCCCGACCGGCACCGACTGACACCACAGCCCGCCGGCACCACCGCTCTCCACCACACAGATATGCGAGGAACCTTCATGACCACCACCGCCCGCCCCCGGATCCGCCTGCTTGTCCCCGCCGCCGTGGCCGCCCTGGCCGTCAGCGCGACAACGGCCGCAGCATCCACCTCGTCCTCCGCCCCGGCAGCTCATTCGGTCACCTCCCCGGGCCACCGGGCGGCCGTCAAGAACCCGAAGGCGATGCTCGACGCGTGGCTGCGCCTGTGGAACGGCGACTACACCCAGGCGCAGACCTTCATCTCCCCGGACTTCACCGTCCACGCCGCCCTCCTCGACGGCGGTGACGGCAGCAGCATCCGCGGCACGGACGGCCTGGTCACCTGGATCGCCCAGACCCGCGCAGCCTTCCCCGACCTGCGCTTCTCCCTGCAGACCGATCCTCTGATCGCCCGGGACCGCGCCTCGGTGCGCTGGACGGCCACCGGCACCTACGCCGGCGGCTTCCCCGGGACGAAAGCCGCACCCGGCACCGTCGTCACCTTCACCGGCACCGACACACTGCGGATACAGGACGGCAAGTTCGTGGAGTACTGGCTCAACTCCGACACCCTCCAACTGCTCACCCAGCTCCGGGCACTGTGACGCACGCTCCGTTGGTCCTGGCCCGTGCCGACGAGTGTCGTACGCTCGTCCCCGGACGCCTTGTTGTCAGTGCCGCCTGTCATGGTTCTGATCATGTTCGACGGACTTCATGACATCGACTGGGCGTCGATGGAACACGCCTACGGCTCGGCTGAGGAGGTACCGGCGCTGCTGTGGGCGCTGCGCTCCCCGGACGCGGAGGAACGCCACAAGGCCCTCGACCGTTTCTACGGCGCGGTCCGCCACCAGGGCAGCGTGTACCCGCCCACGGCAGCCGGCCTCCCCTTCCTGTTCGAGATGGCCGCCGACAGCGCCACGCCCGAGCGGGCCGCCGTCGTCGCGCTGATGGTCAGCATCGGCCGGGAGTCCCTCGACCGGGGCTTTGAGGACGACGGCACCGAGATCGAGTACTACCCCCCGATGGGCTGCGCGCAGGCCATTGCCTTCCTGCGCGAACGGGGTGCGCAGTTCGCCGAACTCGCTCGCCCTGGCCGCCCGCACCGCGAACAACCTGAGGCTGCGCCACCCCCTCCGTCACCGGCTCGTCGGACTCGGGACATCGACGGCCCTGCGACACGGACGGAGGGCGAACACCGCGCGGCTACGGCAGAATCCCAAAGTCGAGTGGGCACCTGCGGGCGCCCATACGGCACCCCATGCGCACACGAACATGCCTGCGTCCGGTGTCCGATGCTCCGCGTCGACCCGCAGCAGCGGCGACGTCTGGAAGAGATCATCCGCAACCTCGGTGACCGCATCGAGGAGGCCCGCGTCAACGGCCTTCTCGCAATCCAAGGACTCCACATCAGCCTCGAAGCCGCCCGCAACGAACTCGCCTCCCTCGACCGCCTCACCAGGAACCGCAACCGCACTCCAGTCTCCCTGGGCATGCCAATCATCTCGGGAGAGAAGCGATGAGACCACGCACCCGCACCCCAGCAGGTACCAGCAAGCCGGGATACCGGCCCTGATCCTGTCAAGGAGCGAGTTCTGCTTGGCGAAGGCTGCGGAACACCGCCGGGGTCGTCCAGCCGCGCAGCGTGGCGTGAATCGCCGATCGGAATGCGGCCTCGGCTGTCGCGGTGTCGAGCGCTCCGGCCAGTTCGAGAGTCACGAGCCCATGCAGAGTTCCCCAGATCGACAGGGCGATCGACGTTGCGCTGCCAGCGAGGACGGACGCCGTCAAGGCGCGGTCGATCGCCGCGAGGAGCGGACGGATCGGGTCACCGGCACCGACCTCCCCCGACGGGTCGAAGGACTGCACGCCACCGAACAGCACCGTGTACAGGTGGCTGTGTTCGCGCCCCCAGCGACGGTAGGCGACGGCGAGCGCGTAGAGGTCGGCGAGAGGGTCCGCGGAGGCCTGCACCGCCGACAGTTCCCGGAACAGGCCGGCGACGGCTCTGTCGCGCACCGCACCGATCAGCCCGTCCTTGCCGCCGAACAAGGAGTACACCGCCGTCGTAGACGTCTCGGCGGCAGCGGCCACGGCGCGGACCGTGACCGACTCTCGCGGACGGGTGGCGAGCATCTCGGTCGCGCACACCACAAGCCGCTCTTTGACGACCTCGTCGTTTGTTCTCGGCCTACCCACGACCCGCAGCCTACCCTCTCTGATAACGTCGTTTTGAAACAGTGTTTTAAAACCGCTGGAGGCCCGCCTTGTCCACGTCCGCCATACGTCTCGTCCGCTACACCGGACGCTTACTCCTGGCCGTGGCCGTCGTCGTGACGCTGGTCGTCGTCTTTCTCGCGCTGATCGCCCTTACGAACGGGGCAGGCTCGGGGCTCGCCGCATGGTCGACGACCTTTGGAGCCGGGACTGTCCTCGCCACGTGGCGGGGACGGCGACGCACCTGGCCGGCGCGGCTCGTGCCGTTCCTGCCGGTGGTCGTCGCGGCAGCGATGACGGCGGCGGTCTGCATCCCGACCGTGCCGACGGCCCGGCGGTACCCGCCCGCCCTGCCGTTCGTGACCACGCAGCACTGGAGCCTGACCACAGGCAGCCGGGTCGCCGTATACCACTACCCGCCGGCGAACCCCGGCCCCCGGTATCCCGTCCCGTTGGTGTACCTCAACGGCGGACCGGTCCGCGGCATCTCGGTGCTCGACCACCGGTTTCTGCAACTCCTGGCACGCCAGGGCTACGACGTCTACGCCTACGAGCAGGCCGGTGGCGGACGAAGCGACCTCCTCCCCATGGGCCAGTACACGATCTCCAGGTCGGTCCGCGACCTCGCCGCCTTCGTCGACCACCTGAACAAGGGCAAGGTCGACATCCTCGGCTTCTCCTCGGGCGGGACCGTGCTCACCCGAGCCCTGGCCGACCCGAACGTCGCCGCACGCCTGCACCGAGCGATCATCGCCGAGCCGGGCCCCATGGACGGCCCCACCGCGCACATCACCGGGCACGGGGGCCGGAAATCCGCACGGGGCCTCGCGCCGGCCATGACCGGACCGCGATCGACGCACGTCCCCCGGTACGCCGTGGCGTTCGGACTCATGCGACTGGGACTCCTCACCCCCGACACCGGACTGATCGGACAGGCCGAAGGCGACAACGCCTTCACCGCCGCAGACCTCGGCAGCGACACCGCATCCGCGTACTGCGCGCGCGACGCGCACCGCATCCCCGCCGAGAACACCGCACAGAACTTCTCCTTCAGCCCCGCCGCCAGCCTTCGCGTCGAGCAGACGGTCAAGGACTCGCCCTCTATTGCACCGCTGCTGAGGCAGTCCCGGACCCCCGCGATGCTGATGATCGCCGAGTGCTCCTCCCAGGTCCGTCAATGGGAGACCACCGTCCTCGCCGACGACCCCGCCATCCAGCGCACGCAGTACATGCCCGGAGTCGGACACCACATGTGGAACGGCCTGGACGACAACAACGACCGAGCCGCCGCCGTCATCACTGCGTTCCTTCAGGACAAGCCGGCACCCCTGCCGGACCATCCGACCCGCGACGAGATCCCCACCTTCCTGCGCGACCACGAATGAAGCGTTGCAGCGCGTCACCGGCCACGGCGGGCGAATCCTCCAGGCCGCACGAGGCCCTGCGCCAGGTACAGCCGGGGCGAGATACTGCGGAAGGCGGCGAAGTCTTTCGCCGAGGAGACGCGCCGGTGAACCGAGAAGCTCGCTCCGGGCTGTCCTCGTGAATTTCCGTGAACGCAACACACACTCTGCGGTCCAACGGAACATGTGGCTCAACGGGCGAAGGGGCCGAACGTCGTCATAGCGAGCCGGAGCGCGGGTGCGGGCGGTACGGCAGTCACCCGGGGCCGTTTCGCAGCCTCCGTGGGGTGGTTCATGCATCCGGCGGATTGTTCTGATGGCCCACAGGTCGGCCACGAAGGGCCGTTAGCTGATCTGTTCGGCCAGGGCGAGGATGATGCATGAGGGGCCGCGGAGGTAGCAGAGGCGGTAGATGTCCTTGGACTGCGCTACCTCGCCGATCAGTTCGGCGCCATGGCAGTGCAGGCGGGTGATGGTGTTGTCGATGTCGTCGACGGCGAACATGACCCGGTGCAGGCCCAGCGTGTTCGGCGGCGGGTTGTGCGATCCGTCGCCGATCGCCGCGGGGGTGTGGTACTGCGCGAGCTCGAACTTGCCGTGGCCGTCCGGGGTCCGCATCATCGCGATGTCCTGCGGACTCCGTCGAGTCCGACGGCCTGATCCGCGAAGAGGCCCTCGATCTGCGCCGTGCCCTCGACCTCCATGCCCAGTTCGGTGAAGAAGGCGACGGCGGCGTCCAGGTTTTCGACAACGATGCCGACGTTGTCCATCCGCTGAAGCGTCATGGCGGTTCTCCCTCTGTGTTGCGCGGCCCTTTGAGGCCACCGGTATACCCAGGACCGAGCCGGCGGCCCATTCTCGACACCCGTGAACGGGCCGAGTTCCTGAGGCCCGTTTCCGGCCCCGCCCCGGGGTGCCCCGATCGCCGAACGAGAACCCGCCCGTACCCGACACAGACAGTCGAGGAAGTGGAAGCCCTCTGTCGGGCGCTCGAATGAGACACCCCGGAGAGCCCGGAGAGCCGTCCCGCTGCGGCTCGCCTGCCCAGCCCGGCCGCAGCTCCGAATCCGCCCTGACCCTCCCGTCCAGTTCTCCTGCTCGGCTGCTACCTGCCGGCCGACGCCACGGAAATGCCCGCGCGACGCCGACGGTGAACGACCGGGTCGTCGACTTCATGCGTCGCGCGGCACGCGGCGGCACGGGCCGTGCGACCTGCTCCCCACCGGTCTCTCGCGTCGTGCCGGCCCGAACCCTTCGGCCATGAACGTCCTCACCCGTAGTCACACGAAAACGGGCAGAGCGCACCCACTCGGTGTATGGAACTCGACCGCCACGGCGCTGAACTCCGGCTGTGTGAGACATCCCTCTCCCGTCGCCGTGGCGCTGGTGGCCTGGGAAGGTCGACCATGTAGTCATGACCTCCTCGCCCCGTCCGCCGCACGTCGGTGACCGACCGGATCCGATGGGCGGGACTACCGTGCTGGGTGGAGAGTCCGCTCCCGCCCGCGGGTACCTGCTGGACAACGCGCGCGCCGAGGCGGGCGAGCGATTCGTTTGGCTGGCCGAGTTGTTCGACGGTGTGACGCGCGGGCACTTCGATCGACTGGGGGTCAGGGCCGGCTCGCGCTGCTGGGAAGTGGGGGCCGGTGGCCCCGGTATCCCGGAGGCGCTCGCGGCGGCCGTCGGTCCGACCGGGCACGTACTGGCCACGGACGTCGACCCGTCATGGCTGAAGGCAGGAGAAGGGTACGAGGTGCGCCGGCACGACGTCGCCGCTGATCCGCCCCCGGAGCCGGGAACGTTCGATCTGGTGCACGCCCGGCTCGTGCTGGTCGATGTACCCGACCGGGCTCGCGCGTTGGCCACGATGGCGGCAGCGCTACGGCCCGGTGGCTGGCTGCTGGTCGAGGACGCCGATACCGCTCTGCAGCCACTGGCATGCCTGGACGACAGCGGTCCTGCGCAGCGGCGGGCCAACCGGCTGCGCGACGCGGTCCGGGAACTGCTGGCGCGCCGCGGCGCGGACCTGCGCTACGGCCGGACGCTGCCGCGGGCATTGCGTGAGGCCGGCTTGGTAGATGTCGCCGCGGCGGGCTGTTTCCCGGTCGGCGGGCCGGCCTGCGACCGGCTGGAGGCGGCGACCATCCGGCACGTGCGCGGCGAGCTGCTTGCGGCCGGCCTGGCCGACGACGCCGAGATCGACGCGCACCTGGCCGCCATCCACGCGGGCACACTCGACCTGACGCTCGCGCCCCTGATCTCGGCCTGGGGACGCCGTCCAGCCGAGCACCCTCCGGCACTCGGGTAGGTGCGGCTCCAGGCGTCGTCCGACCTTCCCACAGCCCTGTTCGTCGAGAGAGGCCAGGCAGCTTCGCGCAGATGCGCGCCGCGTGTCGCCGGAGCCGGGGCCGGCCCTCGCACGAGTTCGAAGATCATGGAGTTCTCGAGGCCCGTGATTCCGAGTGGAACACCGTGCCTGACGACGCATCATCTCCCGCTGTTCTTGACCGAGTCCGCGAGCAGCCCGAACGCCCGACCCGCGTGGCCGACCTCGGCAACGCCGATGTCAAGGAGACCGCGCAGCACATCTCGGACGCCCCGAACCGTCCGGAGACCACCATCCCGAAGCGGGCCGGCAAGAAGATCCCCGGAGGTCTCCCCGCCACGCCGACCGACTACGGCCTCGGGCTGATGCCTCTCGTGCGTGGGATCCCTCCCATCCGCTCCGCCGTGGGCCTCGGCGCCGACGGCCGCGAGGCCGGGCATGCCCCGGCCTCGCGGCGACGGGGCGATGCGGCCGGACGCCACCAGGAGGCCCTCAGGTTCGAGTGTTCGAAGCCGGCCCCGCCGACCTCGAGTTCCCTCATGAGTTGTTGCCGTACATGCCGGCCTGCACGTCCATGGCAGGCCGGAGGAGGAGTCATCCGTGGGCCCGGTTGACCGCGGAGGCCACCGCCGTCAACCGGGCCAGTTCCGCGTCGTCGGTGATGCCGGCGCCGTGGTGGACCGTGCCGTCGACGGTGACCCGAGCGTAGGCGGCGAAGCGGGTACCGACGGTGTCGGGCAGCGGGTGGCAGGTCAGTTCCGGCCGTTGCACGGTGATGCCGATGCCCGCCAGGGCGGCGGCGAAGGCGGTGGCCGCGTCGGCTCCGTCGGCGGTCAGGCGCCGCTCCTCGCCGTTCCCGAGGACGACCAGGGCGGCGAGGGTGACGCCGACGGCGCCGGGCGTCGTTCGGAACTCCTTGAGCAGGAGCCGCGGCCGGTCGAACTCCAGGTACTCCTCGGTGAACAGGGCGTGCAGCTCGCGCGAGGTGAGCTCGCCGCCGTCGTGGTCCGCGGCACGCTGCACACGGCGGCCGAACTCCGCCCGCATCGTGCGCGGCAGCTGCAGCCCGTACGCGGTGTTGAGCACATGTGCCACCCCGCCCTTGCCGGACTGGCTGTTGACCCGCACGACGGACTCGTACGTCCGGCCCACGTCCTGCGGATCGATGGGCAGGTAAGGGACGTCCCAGTGCACCGCGGTGGCAGGCGTACCCGCTTCGGCGGCACGGCGCCCGATCGCGGCCAGGCCCTTGGCTATGGCGTCCTGGTGCGTGCCGGAAAAGGCCGTGTGGACGAGGTCGCCGACGTAAGGGTGACGGGGCGGCACCGGCAGCTGGTTGGCGAACTCAACCGTGCGGCGGATCCCGTCGATGTCCGAGAAGTCCAGCTGGGGATCGACTCCCTGGCTGAAGAGGTTCAGCGCCAGCGTCGCGAGACAGACGTTGCCGGTGCGTTCCCCGTTGCCGAAGAGCGTGCCCTCGATCCGCTCGGCGCCCGCCATGACGGCCAGCTCCGCGGAGGCGACCGCGGTGCCGCGGTCGTTGTGCGGATGGACGGAGAGGATGACCGACCGCCGGTTGTCCAGGTTGCGGTGCATCCACTCGACCTGGTCGGCGAACACGTTGGGGGAGTCGGTCTCCACCGTGGTCGGCAGATTGAGGGTGACCGGGCGGTCCGGACTCGCGTCCCACAGCGCGGCGACGGTGTTCGACAGTCGCAGGACGAACTCCGGCTCGGTCACGTTGAACGTCTCCGGTGAGTACTGGAAACGCAGCCGCGTTCCCTTGGTGGCGTCCGCGCGCCGGGCGACGTGCCCTGCTGCCCGGACCGCCATCTCCTCGACCTCGCGTGTGGTCATCGCGAAGACGACCTCGCGCCACAGGCAGGCGGTGGCGTGGCACAGATGCACCACCGCCCGGTCCGCCCCGTCGATGGCCTCGAAGGTTCGGTCAATCAGTTCGGGCCGGGCCGGGGTGAAGACGGATATCGTCACGTCGTCCGGGATGAGGTCCTCCTCGATCAGCGTGCGGACGAACGAGAAGTCCGCTGCGCTGGCCGAGGGGTATCCGACCTCGATGTCCTTGAAGCCCATGCGGACGAGCAGGTCGAACATCGCTCTTTTCCGCCTGATGTCCATCGGGTCGCGCAGCGCCTGGTTGCCGTCCCGGAGGTCGACCGACGCCCACAGCGGGGCCCTGACCAAGGACTTCGACGGCCAGGTGCGGTCCGTCAGCGGAAGCGGAAGCCGGGCGCCGGACCGCTCGTAGCGGGAAAAGGGCATGGCGGAGCCGAGCTGGGCGTTCCACCACGGCTGATCCGCTCCGCGCGGTCCTGCGGGCGTGGTCAGCCGGGGTGGGACGGGGAGGGGCGACGGGGTTGCGGTCATGTCATGTCTCCCTGGAATCCGGGTCTCAGCCGGCCTGCGCCGCGGAGTGCGGTCCGGCCGCGAAGGCGGTGCGGTCCACCTTGCCGTTGGCGTTGAGCGGCAGCTTCTGCAGATGCGTGAACCGCCTAGGAATCATGTAGACGGGCAGCCGGGCGCGCAGGAACGCGGTGAGGTCGCTCTGCGAGATCGCCTCGCCCGTGTAATAGGCGACCAACTCGGCATCGCTCTCGTGCTCCTGGACCACCGCGACCGCGTCGCGCACGGCGGGGTGCCCGGCCAGGGCCGCGTCGACCTCGCCCAGCTCGATGCGGTGGCCGCGCAGTTTGACCTGGTGGTCGAGGCGGCCCAGGTGGACCAGGGCGCCGTTCTCCCGGCGCACCCGGTCGCCGGTGCGGTACCACAGGTCCCGGGTCAGCGGCGCCGTGCCGTCGTGGACCACCGCCGCCCGCCCCGGGCTCCACTCCACGAAACGGCCCACGTCGTCGGCCGGGTCGAGGTAGCCGTCGAAGCGCTGCACGCCCCGGACGCACAGCTCACCCGTCTCGGCGGGCTCACCCCTGTCGTCGAGGATCACATGGTCCAGGTGCGGCGGCACCTCGCCGATCGGCAGGGTCCCGTTGGCGCCCGGCGCGAGCAGCGACCCCTTCCCGCCGAGTTCCTGCCCCGAGCAGACGATCGCGACCTCGGTCGGCCCGTACAGGTTCCACAGCCGTGCCCCGGGCGCCGCCGCGGCCCACTGCTCGGCCTGTTCGGCGAGCAGCCGCTCGCCACCGAACAGGACGACCTTCATCGACGGCATCGAATTCGGTGCCAGCGCTCCGGTGCGGGCGGCGATGCCGCCCACCGACGGAACGCAGAACCAGTGCGTGACCCGCTTGGCGTTCACGTACGGCGCCGGCCGCACGACGTCGTTGGGCCGGGGCACCACCAGGGCGCCGCCGCCCGCCCAGGTGGCGAAGAGTTCGAAGACCGCGACGTCGAAGGAGATCTCCACGTTCTGCGAGACCCGGGACTCGGGTGTGAAGGCGTTGTACTCGACCAGCCAGCGCAGCGTCGGCACCACGCGCGCATGCCGGATCGGCACACCCCGGGGCCGGCCCGTGGAACCGGAGGTGTAGAGGATGTACGCGACGTCCTCCGGCGACACCCGCACGGCGGGAGCCGGCTGCACGTCGTCCTCGCCGTCCGCTGCTGCGCCGGCCGCCTCGACGTCGGTGAAGGTGACCAGGGGAGGCAGCTTCCGGCCGTCCGTCCCGTCCGCGCTCTTGGCAGCGGCCAGTTCCCCGGCCCGTGCCGTGGCGTGCTCGTCGACCACGATCAGGTCCAGATCCGTCATGTCCGCGATGGCGCGGAGCCGGCCCGCCGGGAAGGACGGGTTGAGCGGGACGACGGCCGCGCCGAGGCGGAGCGCGGCCAGATAGCCGGTGTAGGTGGTGAGGCTGCGGGCCGCGAGCAGTCCGATCCTGGCCGGGCGGTCCGGTAGCTGCCGGGCCATGACGGCGGCCATCCGGGCTGCCGCGGTGTCCAGTTGCCGGTAGGTGAGCGCGGTGTCCCGCACTTCCAGCGCGATGCGCTCGGGGTGGCGTTCGGCGCTGGCGGCGAAAAGGTCGACGAGGGTGGCGGGTTCCATCGGGCACGTCCTGTTCTTCGCGGTTTCCGGGCGGTGCGGCGAGGCGCGGAGGGCAGTGGCAGCAGGACTCGGGGCGAACTCGCACCTCGAGCACGGGGCGTCCGCTCAGCCGCGGGCAGTCGGCACGCCTCGGGCACCGGGCGTGCGCACAGGTCGCTCCCGGGGAGGCACGCCTCGCTCTCGGGAGCTCACACCAGTTGCTCCAGCGTCTTCCACAGCTCCGGCCACCAGTCCGTCACGTACATGTGGCCCCCGGCGAACTCGACGGCGTCGAAGCCGGCGGAGGTGAAGGCCTTCCAGTCCAGCCACCCCTGCTCGGGCACCAGGTGGTCCTGGTCGCCGCGGATCGCCGTGATCGGGACGGGCAGCGGATCGCGGGCGGGCGGCACGTAATCGGCCAGCAGGTTCACGTCCGCCCTCATGACCGGCAGCAGGATCTCCCGCAGCCGGGGGTCGGCGTACTCCGGTATGTCCCGGCACGCGATGGCCCTGGCCCGCGCGACGACCTCCTCGTCGTCACCGTCGAGCCGTTCGGCCTGCCGGTGGGAGGGGCTGACGGAGCCGCTGACCACCAGGTGCCGGGGCAGCGGGCCGCCGGTGTCGACCAGGTGCCGGACGGCCTCGTAGGCGAGCAGCGCGCCGAAGCTGTGCCCGAAGACGATGAACGGCTGTCCGTCCGCCGCGGCTTCCCGGATGCGCCGCGCGGTTCCGGCGGCGGCCTCGGAGAAGTCACGGTAGAACGGCTTGCCGAACTCCCGCTCCCGGCCTGGGACCTGGATGGGTACGGCGCGCAGTGCGGCGGACTCCTGCAGCTGCCAGGGGCGGTAGACGCCCGCGCCCGCGCCCGCGTAGGGCAGGCACATCACTGAGGTGGTCATACGGTGTTCTCCTGGCCGAGGGATCGGGTGGCGGCGTCGGCGCACAGCAGGCCGAGCTGGTCGTCGAAGGCGCGCAGCAGGGCGGCCGACCGGCCCTGCCAGGGGCTGCTGAGCGGGGCCTGGGCGACGCAGTGCAGGGTGCCTGCGGGCAGCTCGGTCACCTGGAGCTGGATCTCCGCGTGCCCACCGACGGGTGGCACGGGGAGGGCGCGGATGCGCACCGGGCCCGCGGCGTGTTCCGCCCGCTCCCAGTTCTCGAAGGCGAACAGTGCCTGGTAGACGGGCATCCGCCGGCCGGGCGCCGTCCGGGCGGCACGGATGATCTCGTCGCAGGGCAGCGCGGAACCGATGACGCTCTCGCGCAGGGACCCCCAGACCCGTTCGACGACTTTGGGCCCGGACAGTTCGGGCATGCGCACGGGCAGTGTGTTCGTCAGATAGCCGATCTCGTCGCTCTGGCCGGGCGTACGCGCGGCCACCGGCGTTCCGACGCAGAAGCCGGCGCCGCCGGTGAGTTCGGCCAGTGCCCGGCCGAAGGCCGCCAGCAGCACCGCGTACGGCGAGCAGCCGCTGTGCCGGGCGCGGGTACGCACCGCCCGCCAGCTGCTGGCCGGTAACTCGCGGCTGTCCTCGGCCAGTTCGGCCTGTGCAAGCTGCCGCTGGCTGGGGCCGGGGCCGACGGCGGAACCCGGGAGCGGCAGATCGGCCGCTCCGTCGAGCATCGTCCGCCAGTGAGTGGCGAGTTCGGCGTGCCGGGCGGGAGTCAGGGCGGCGGGCTCCGCCCGTTCGCGGACGGGCAGCACGGGGTCCTCGCCCGTGACGGCCAGGGCGTAGGCGCGGGACAGGTCGGCGGCGAAGATCTCCTGGGACATCCCGTCGAAGGCGATGTGATGCACCGCCAGGTAGACCGTGGCCCCCGTGTCGTCCGGTGCCACGGCGGCCCGGAAGAGCCGTCCCGCGCCAAGGTCCAGGGAGTCGTCCGCCAGCAGGGCGGCGGTCGCCTCGTGGCTGCCGGTTCCCGCGGGGAGGTACAGCGGGGGCGGGACGTCCCGGGGAGGGAGCACCTTGCGCACCAACTCCCCCCGCTCGATGACGAAGGCGGTGCGCAGCGCCTCGTGGCGGGCGGCGACCGCGCTCAGCGCCGCCCCGAGCGCACCGTCTTCGACCGGGCCGTCGGCGCGGATCCGGGCGAGGGCCCGGTTGGCCCGGGTCGACGGCGCGATCTGCTCGCCGACCCAGAACTGCCGTTCCAGCGCGGAGGCCCGCTGCACCCGGACCGGTGCGTCGTCACTCACGAACCATCTCCTTGTCGGTGTCCGAGGACTCTCCGGCCGGCGCCGGCGGGGCGTCCATGTCGCGCAGCGCGCGGCTGCGCAGCGAGACGAGCACCAGGACGATGTACGTGGCGCCGAAGCACAGGAGGGTTCCGCGCAGCCCGATGCCGTGGATCGACCAGCCGGCCACGAGGATGCCGATCGGCGCGGCACTCATCCCGACGGCGGAGGTGAGGGCGAAGACCCGGCCGAAGACGGCTGCCGGGACCTTCTCCAGCATCACCGTGGACAGCGCCGGGTTGAGCGGTCCGGCCGCGAGGCCGAGCAGGAAGGAGATCACGATGCTCAGCACCACGCCCGGCATGCCCGCGAGGGTCAGCCGCAGGGCACCGATGACCAGGAAGCAGCCGAGCAGGGTCCAGCGGCGGCTGGTGAGCCAGCGGGCGCTGAGGGGATCGTAGCCGAACGTGCCGACGACGGCGCCGCAGCCGGAGGCGGCCACCAGCCAGCCCAGGTACTGGCCGTTGTGGAGCACCTGGTCCGAGTAGACCGGCAGGATGACCGGGTTGAAGGCGTCGTCGAGGAAGTTGGTGACGAAGACGAACGCCGTCATGGCGCCGACCACGGGTATCCCGCGGACCAGTTTGGCGCCCTCGGCGAGCTGCCGCAGGAAGCCCTCCCGGCGCTGCGCGGCGGTGGCGTGACCGGAACCGTGGGGCACGCCGACCGCGACGAGCAGGGCTGAGAGCAGGAAGGAGGCGGAGTCGACGTACATGCCGGTCACCGGCCCGGACACGGCGATCAGCAGGCCGGCCAGTGGTGCGCCGACCAGCAGGCCGAGCCTGGGAGCGCCCTGCATCCAGGAGTTCGCGCTCGCCAGCCGGACCCCGCCCTGCTCCGCGAGCGGCTTGATCAGGCTCTGCCGTGCGGCGCCGGTCGGCGTGGAGCCCAGGCTGCGGCCGAAGAGCAGTCCCATCAGGACGGGCAGCGGCAGCCCCACGGTGTTGCCGAGCAGCGGGACCGCTCCGATGGAGACGCCCGCGACGACGTCGCACAGCACGCTCATCCGTTTGCCACCGACGCGGTCGATCCAGACCCCGCCCACGGCTCCCGCGAAGATCAGCGGAAGGGTGTTGGCGAAGCCGGCCAGTCCGGTGGAGACGGAGCTGCCGGTGGCGTGGAGGACGTACAGCGGGACCGTGATCACCGTGATGGCGTTGCCGAACGACGACAGGTAGTGCGCCAGCAGCAGTACGAACAGCGGCCGACGGCGTGGCACCGCTCGCCCGGGTTCCTCGGCAGTGGTCATGGGGTGTCCTCCTGACGGGGGGGAGGCAGGGCGTCGCGGACCGGGGCGCCGCTCGCGTCGGCGAAGAGGCGCTCCAGGTAATCCTCCGAGACCCCGACCACACCGGGTACCGCGGTGTCCGGCAGGGTGCCCGGCCGCAGCGGGTTCCCGCCCGCCAGGAGCCGTGCGGTCAGTTCGGCGGGCGTAGTGCCGGGCGCGATGTCCCGGGGTCCGGCGTCGAAGCCCGCCCCGCGCAGCAGTCGGGCCAGCCGCGCGGACAGCAGCGGGGTGCCTCCGCTCGCGGCGAAGGCGTCGTCCGGTCCGGCGGTGTCCCGGTCGAGCGCCTCGCGCCAGGCGGCGGCGACCGTGTCACGGGCCCGGGCGGCGGGGCTCACGAGCGGGGTGTCCGGGGAGGTGGCGAAGAGCTCGACCAGTTGCAGCAGCCGCCGGGCGAGCCGGTCGATCGTCTCCGGCTCGAACAGGGCGGTGCGGTACTCGAACCGGCCGTAGACCAGGTCGCCGAGGTGCCACCAGGCGACGGTCACGTCCATCGAGGAGATGCCCTCGGGCACGGCGTTGGCGTAGACGGTGGCGCCGGGCACCTCGTAGGAGACCGTCTCGGCGAGGTCCAGGTGGACCAGCATGGTGCGCAGCAGCGGATAGCCGTGTGCGGTCCGCTCGGGAGCGGCGGCCCGGACGATCTCGCCGAACGGCGTCTCGTGGTGGGCCGCAACGGCCGCGCCCGCCGCCTGGGCCGCGGCCAGGAAGTCGTTCGGGGTGGGGTTCTCGGGCAGCCGGATCCGCAGCGGCACGTTGGTGAGCAGGAAGCCGACCAGATCCTGCACCGCGGCCTGGCCGCGGGTCACGCTGGGCACTCCGACCAGGATGTCGCGTACGCCGCTCTCCTCGTACAGCAGGGCCGCGTACGCGGCCGCCATGGCGTTGGCGACAGTGCTGCGGGCGGCCTTGGCGCGGCTGATGAACGCGGCAGCGGTGCCCTTGTCCAGCACGAAGTTGTGCTGGCGGCCGAGCCGGTCCTCGGTCTCGACCGGGTGGTCGTACGGCAGCAGGGGCACGTCCGGTACGTCCGCGAGGTAGTCGCGCCAGAACGCGCGGTGGCGTTCGCCGTACTCGGTCTCGAAGTACGCGCGCTGCCACTGCGCGTAGTCGCCGAACTGCACGGGCAGGTCCGGCAGTTGGGGCTCCCGGCCCTCCAGCCCGGCCTGGTAGGCCTCCAGCAGTTCGCGGTTGAGCCGCACGTACGACCACTGGTCGGTGAAGGAGTGCGGCATGGTCTGCACGACCTGGTGGTCGCCGCCGCCGAGGTCGGCCACGCCGATGCGCAGCACCGGGTCCCGGGACAGGTCGAACGGGCGCCGCACCTGTTGCCGTACGAACTCCCTGCGGCGCAGCTCCTTCTCCTCGGCCGGACCTCCCGACAGGTCGACGAAGGTGAGGTCCGCGCCGCGGTCCGGGTGCAGGCGCAGCCGTGGCTGCGCGCCGTCCACCTCGACGGTGCTGCGCAGCAGTTCGTGCCGGCGCACCACGGTGGACACGGCCTCGTCGAACACATCGCGGTGGAACTCCCCGATGAAGCGCAGTCCGAAGCCGAGGGTGTAGGTGACGGTGCCGGGGTAGAGCTGGTCGAGGATCCACAGGCGTTCCTGGTCCATGCCCAGGGGCGCGGTGTCGCGCGGCCCGGTCCGCGGCACGAGTGGCGGCGGCCCCTGGCGCTTGCGGGACAACCGTGCCGCCAGAGCGGCCCGTTGCTGCGGGGTGAGGCCCGCGAGCCGGGCCGTGAGGGCGGCTTTGTCGGCGGCTGCGGTCATCGGTCACGCTCCGCGGGGACACAGGAGAACAGGGCGGGCAGGGCGGCCAGCACCTCGGCGGTGGGCAGGCCGAAGTCGACCAGGTAGCCGACCTCGTCGGCGCCCGCCTCCCGTAGCTGTCCGAGGACGGCGGCCGCCTTGGCGGCCGGTCCCAGCAGGGAGGGACCGGCCAGGTAGTTGAGGTAGGCGCTCTCCAGCAGCAGCGTCTCGTCCTCGCCGGGCGCGGTGGTCTGGCTCCGGTACGCCCTCAGGTAGCCGTGCATCGCGGGGCGCAAAAAGTCCTCCAGGTCGGTGCGTTCGCTGACATAGGCGTGCACCATGACCACCACGTCGCCGTCCCCCGGGTGGCCGGCGCGGTGCCACTCCTCCCGGTAGTGGGCGATGTTCTCCCGCAGTTGCGGCATCGTCTGGCCGAGCAGCGCGGTCATCACGCCGAGCCCGGCGCGGGCGGCCGATGCGAAGGTGGCTGAATTGCCCGCCGAGGTGAGCCAGACGGGCATGTCACGTCGTACGGGCGCGGGGCCGGTGCGGACGGCGGCGGTGCCGCCCGCGGTCGTGGGGTGGCTCACTTTCTCGCCCCGCCAGTGGGCCCGTACCTGGTCGATGATCCCCAGGGTGGTCTCGCGCCGCTGCGCGTAGTCGGTCCGGGCGAGGACGAAGTCGTCGGGATGCCAGCCGCTGGCGAAGGAGATACCGGCCCGGCCGCCGCTGAGGTTGTCGACGACGGACCAGTCCTCGGCGATGCGCGCGGGGTGGTGCAGGGGGGCGGCGACGCTGCCGGCCCGGATCTGCACCTGTTCGGTCTGCACGGCGACGGCCGCGGCGAGGACGGCCGGGTTGGGCGAGTGCCCGCCGAAGTCCACGAAGTGGCGCTCCGGCAGCCAGACGGCGTGCAGTCCGGCGGTGTCGGCCTGGCGTGCCGCGTCGAGGACGAAGCGGTAGTACTCCGGTGCGGAGACGGCGTCTGCGCTCGCGAAGAAGTAGAGGCTCTGCCGCCCGGGAGCGCCGGCGGCCGCGGCCTCGGCGGGTTCGCGGGCCGTGCGGTGCTGGAGCCTGCGCCCGAGGAGCCTGCGCTGTTCGGGGGTGAGGGCGGCCAGGCGGCGGGACAGGTCGGTCACGGCACTTCCTCGATCTCGTTCAGCAGCCGTAGGAGTTCCTCGTCGTCGCGTTCGCCGGCCAGTTCCTCGGCCCGGCGGATGAACGCGGCCAGGTCGGAGTGCTCGTACAGGTCCCCGAGCACCAGGGCGAGGAGCAGCGTGTCGTTGATGACGCTGATGAGCTGAGCGGCCTGAAGCGAGGTGCCGCCGAGGGTGAAGAAGTTGTCCTCGGGGGCGAGGGGCGCACCACCGAAGGCGTCCTGCCAGATCTCGGTGATCGCGGTGGCGATCTCGCTCGCCTCGGGGGCCGGCTGCGCGGCGGGAGCGGCCGGCCCGTCGTCGGTGGCGGGAGGGTCGGTCTCCTGGACGCCGTGCGGGATGTCGCCCACGCCCACGTCGTCGGACGGCGTGTCGGGCGCATCGATCCAGTGCCGGGTGTCCGCGAACGGGTAGCGCGGCAGCGGCGCGGGCCGGTCCGGGCGGGGCGGCGCGAGGTCGACGGCGCAGCCGGCCGCCCACATCCGGGCCAGGGCGGTGTGGCGGGCGAGCGTCACGTCCTGGCCGGAGCCGCCGAGCATTTCGACGATCCGGGGCGGCCGTGCCGTGCCCAGGGCGCGGGCCGCGCGGCGCACCGGGTTGGTCAGCGACCGGCTGCCGCCCACACCGACGACCACGTCGCAGGGCCCGGCGAGCAGCGTGCGGACTCCGTCGGCCAGCCGTACCGTTCCGCGGAGCTGGGCCGCCCAGTAGCCGGGGTCGATGGCTTGTTCGGGCGTCAGCTCCGCACCGGAGACGTTGGAGATCACCCTGGTGCGCGGTGCGGACAGCCGCAGCGGGCGCAGGAAATCCTCGAAACGGGCGGCGGCCTGTTCCATCGAGCGGGTGTGGAAGGCACGGGAGGTGGCGAGCCGGGTGGTGGCGAGCCCGCGCTCGGCGCATCGCCGTTCGATTTCGGCGACAGTGGCGTGGTCGCCTCCGAGGACCACGGCGTCGGGGCCGTTGACACCGCACAGGTCGGCGGGGAGCCCGGCGACGATCCCGCGTGCGGCCGCCTCGTCGAGCGGCACGGCGAGCATCGCTCCGGGCGGGGCCTCGCCCATCAGTGCCCCGCGCCGGACCACGGCCGCCGCGGCGTCCTCGACGTCGAACACCCCGGCGTACGCGGCGGCGGTCAGCTCGCCGATGCTGTGTCCGAGGAGGGTGTCGGGTCGTATGCCCCGGCGCTCCAGCCACCACAGGTGGGCCAGGCCGAGGGTGAACAGCAGCGGCTGTACGACCGCGGTGTCCAGCAGCCGCGGGTCGTCGCCGTCCCAGGTCCTGAAGTCCCGCAGGTCGGGTCCGCCCGCGCGCAGCACGGCGTCCTGCAACCGGGTCAGGTCGGCCGCGAACGCCGGATCCCGGTCGGCCGGTGCGTCCGACGCCGACAGCCGCACGCCCTGCCCGGGGAGCAGGACGGCCACGGTGGGCTCGGACCGGGCGGGTGGCACGTCCGCGCCCTCGGCCACCTCCTGCAGGCCCTTTCGCAGTGCCGCGTGCGCCTGCTCGGGCTCCGGGGGCAGGGCGATCGCGGCCCGGTGCGCCAGGTGGCGCCGCCCGTGCCAGAGGGTACCGAGAACGTCGCCGAGGCCGGTGTCCGCTCCGGGGCCGTCCAGCCAGGTGGCGAGGTCCCGGGCGCGGTCGCGCAGGGCTTGGGGTGTGGCGGCCGTCAACACGGCCACACGCGGCTCGTCGCGGGCTTCCGGGCCGCCGGCCGCCCGGGGGCCGTCGGCGGCGGGTCCGGCGGCACCGGGGGCGAGGATCACGTGCGCGTTGGTGCCGCCCAGCCCGAAGGAGCTGACGGCGGCGTGACGCGGCACCGTCCCGCTCCACGGCCGGGCCTGGCGGGGGATGAAGAACCTGGCCGCGCCCAACTCGGCGTCCGGGCCGTCGCCCGGCTGGGCGGGGACCGGCGGCACGGTGTCGTGCTGGAGGGCCAGGACCGTCTTGATCAGCCCCACCACTCCGGCGGCGGTGTCCGTGTGGCCGATGTTCGGCTTGACCGCGCCGATCGCACAGCCCGGCGTCGCGACGCCGTACACCTCGGCCAGCGCGGCCAGTTCGACCTGGTCGCCCAGGACGGTGCCGGTGCCGTGCGCCTCTACGTAGCCGATGTCCTCGGCGGCGAGTCCGGCGACCTCCAGGGCCTCGCGGATCACCTCGGCCTGCCCACGCGGGCTCGGCGCGGACATGGCCATCCGGTCGGCGCCGTCGTTGTTGACGGCGCTGCCCACGATGTGCGCCCGCGCGGCCCGGCCCGGCTCCGGCAGATCGGCGGATCGCCGCAGCACCACCACGCCGGCCCCACCGGAGGGAACGGTTCCGCCGCTGCCCCGGGTGAAGGCGCGACAGCGGCCGTCCGGTGCGTAGATGCCGCCCTCGGACCACCGGTACTCGGGCCGCTCCACGGGAAAGACGGTCACGCCACCCGCGACGGCGATGTCGCACTCGTAGGTCAGCAGACTGCGCACCGCCTGGTGGACGGCGACCAGAGAGGTGGAGCACGCCGTCTGCACCGTCATGCTGGGGCCGGTCAGGCCGAGCCGGTACGACAGCGCCGTGGCGAGGTAGTCGCGGGAGTTGCCGAACAGGATCTGCTCGGTGCCCTGGGTGCGCACCACGCGGTCGTTGCGCAGCACGTGGTGGTGCAGGTAGTCGTCGGGTCCGCAGCCGACGAAGACACCGACCCGGCCGTCATCCCGCTGGGTGTCGAGCCCGGCGTCCTCCAGGGCCTCCCACGTCAGTTCGGTGAGCACGCGGTGCTGGGGGTCGGTGGTCGCCGCCTGGGCGTGTGTCATGCCGAACAGTTCGGCGTCGAACCGCTCGTAGCGGTCGATCTGGCCCGCGATCAGCGGCCCGTCGGCCGGGGCCGCGCCGTCCTCCCGGGCGGCGGGCAGGCAGACCCGGCCCGCGACGATGTTCGCCCAGAAGGTGCCGGGGTCCGACGCCCCGGGGACCCGCAGCGCCAGTCCGACGACGGCCACGGCGTTGTCCGGACGGTCCGACTCAGTCATGCCGGTGCTCCTTCAGGTGCGTGCGACCAGGCCGGGAACGAATGACCGGTCGAGGACGGTCCGTTCCCCCGGACCGGACTCGTCGGGTCATGACTGCGCCGGGCGCTGGTCGAGCGCGGCGGCCAGCCGCCTGGGGGTGGAGTTGCGGAAGACGTCCCGCAGACGGACGTCGGGGAAGTTCGCCTCGCGCAGGGCGCTGATGAGCAGGACCGCCTGCACCGATGTGCCGCCGAGGTCGAAGAAGTTGTCGTCCGCGCCGACGGGCACACCGAGGACCTCCTGCCAGGTCGCGGCCATGGCCGCCCAGGGGCCGTCGGCTTCCGCCGGCCGCGCGTCCCGGTCGGCGGTGGGCACGGCCGGCGCGGGGTCGGGCAGCCGGGCGGTGTCCAGCTTGCCGTTCGGGGTCAGGGGCAGTTCGGGCACCGGCGTGAGGGTGGCGGGCAGCGCATGGCCGGGGAGCCGCTCGGCAAGACGGTGGCGGATGTCGTCGAGCGCGTCCGGATGGTCGGTGACGACATACGCGTCCACGCGCGCGGTCTCTGGTCCGCCGGGGGTGCGCACCACACAGGCGGCGGCCCGCACGCGCGGATCCTCCAGGAGGGAGTGCCGGATCTCGCCGAGCTCGATGCGGTGTCCGCGGATCTTGACCTGTTCGTCGAGTCGGCCCAGGTACTCCAGCCGGCCGTCGGGCAGGAAGCGGCCCAGGTCGCCGCTGCGGTAGAGGCGCCGGCCGGGCAGGACCGGCAGGCCGTCCAGGAACCGCTCGGCGTTCAGCTCCGGCCGGTCCAGGTACCCCTGGGCGACGCCGGCACCGCCGACGTAGATCTCCCCGGGCACACCCGGGGGGACCGGGCGTCCGCGACCGTCCAGGACGTGGATGTCCCAGCCGGGGACGGGCCGTCCGATGGAGCGGCTGCCGCGCCGTGCCTCGGCGCGGTCGACGGTGTGCCAGGTGCAGAAGACGGTGGTCTCCGTGATCCCGTACATGTTGACGGCGCGGCAGACGTCCTCGGGATAGCGGTCCATCCAGGGCAGCAGGATGCCGCGGTCCAGGGCCTCGCCGCCGAAGATGAGCAGCCGTACCGCGAGGCCGCCGTCCTGGAAGGCGCGGGTGTTCACGAGTTGGGCGAACGCGGACGGCGTCTGGTTGAGGACGGTCACGCCCTCGGCGCACAGCAGGGCGTGGAACGTCTCGGCATCACGTGAGACGTCGTAGGGGACGACGACGAGCCGGCCGCCGCTCAGCAGGCAGCCCCAGATCTCCCAGACGGAGAAGTCGAAGGCAAGGGAATGGAAGTACGACCAGACGTCGTCCGGTCCGGGTGCGTACTCCTGCTGCGTGGCGGCGAGCAGCGCGACCACGTTGCGGTGGCTGACCAGGACGCCCTTGGGCCGGCCGGTGGACCCCGAGGTGTGGATCACGTAGGCCGTGGTGTCGGGGGTCACTGAGGGCAGCGGCCGGTTCGGATTCTCGGGCTCGGCGTCCACCGGGACCACGCGCAGCCCCTGCGTCCCGGACAGCAGTCCTTCCTGGGTGACGACGGTGCGCAGGCCGGTGTCCTCGACGACGAAGGCGAGACGCTGCGGCGGATAGTCCGGGTCGAGGGGCACGTAGGCCGCTCCGGCGCGCAGCACGGCGAGGACGGCCGTGACCTGGCCGGTGCCGCGGTCCAGGCAGACGCCGACCCGGTCGCCGGGCCGTACTCCGGCCTCGCCGAGCGCGACGGCCAGCGCCCTGGAGCGCGCATCGAGTTCGCGGTAGGTGAGTCGGTCCGCGCCGCAGACGACGGCGATGTTGTCGGCGACGGTGGCGGCCTGCTGTTCGAACAGCTCGGTCAGAGTACGGGCGGGTACGTCGAGCTGCGCGCCGCGCCCGGTGTCGAGCCCTGCGAGCACCTCCGGGTCGGGCAGAGTGTCCACGGCACCGAGCAGCCGCTCCGGCCTCTGCGTGAACTCGCCGAGCACGTGGAGCAGTTGCCGGAAGAACAGGGCGGCGGCCGAGTCGTCGACCAGGGCGCGCTGGTGCCGCAGCAGCATCCGGATCCCGCCCTGCCGGTCGGGCTGCTGGTAGAGGCCGACCGTGAGCGGGAAGTGGGCCGTGCCGAGCCCCTGGTCCTGCTGCGGTACCGCGGTCAGCTCACCGTCGGACAGGTGCGGCAGGGCGTCGATGGCGGCCAGCACCACCTGTGGTGTGGTGCCGGCGGAGGAGGGCCAGACGGCGGACAGGGGCACGTCTGCCTCGCGGTACGCCCGCATTCCGCGCCGGTGCACGGCGCGCAGGAAGTCCGACACGGTGGTCGCGTCGTCGAGGCCGATGGGCACCGGTGTGGTGGTGTTGAAGTACCCGACCGTGGTGGCATGGGCGGCCGGGCGGCGGGAGACGGTGGTACCGACGACCGGCCGGGAGCAGCCGGAGTTGCGGCCGATGACGAACCCCGCGGCGGCCAGCACCACCGAGTGGGTTGTGATGCCGAGGCCGGCGCTCAGCCGCCGGATGCCCTCGTGCAGCGCGGCGGGGATGAGGGCCTCGGCGACTCCGCCGGTCGGCTCGTTCTGGGGCGGCGGGCCGTCCGGCGCGGCCCAGTCGAGGGAGGGCGCGCTGTCTGCGGCGGCGAGTTCGGCACGGATCGCGGCCGCGTCGGCGGTGCGGGCGCTCTGCCGATCGCGGGCGGTCGCGGCCCAGTCGGCGAAGGCGGGACCGGACGTGCGGGGCTCGTCGGTCAGCAGCCGGCGGGCGATCAGTGCCAGGGAGTGCCCGTCGACGACCAAGTGGTGCGCTACGAGCAGGAGGTCGGCGGTGTCCGGCCGGTAGCGGAGCAGGACGACCCGCAGCAGCGGGCCCTCGGTCAGGTCCAGCGGGACCCGCAGTTCGTCGTGCACCCGTCGCCGGGCCGCCGTGCCGTCCGGGTCGGTGTCGAGTGTGACGCACCGCAGTTGCGGGCGGTCGGGCACGTCCTCCAGTAACCAGGAGGCTCCGTCCCGGACCACCCTTGAGGCGAGCACGGGGTGGTCGGCGGAGAGTTGCTCCAGTCTCCGGGCCAGGCGGTCGGGGTCGACGGGACCGGTGATCCGGTAGACCGCGTTCACGAGATACGTGGCGGGGTCGTCGGTGGCGTGGTCGGCGGTGTAGAGGTCGATCTGGTTGGGTGCCAGTTGCCAGCCCATGGGTCAGCTCCCCGGGGTGTCGGTGGTGAGCAGACGGGCGATCGCCCCGGCCCCGTCCGCCTCGAGCACGTCGAGGTACTCGATCTCACGCCCCGTCAGTTCGTACAGACGGGTGGTCAGCAGGACCGCGCGGAATGAATCGCCACCGTTCTCCAGGAATCCGGTGCCGGTATCGGCGTCAGGGCCCAGAATCTCGCTCCAAAGATTCTCCGCCAGGACCGCGGCCTCACCGGCGGAGGCACCGGGTGGATGTAAATTCGATTCCACTAAAAAGTCCCCCGAATTCCATTGGTCCGAATTCTTCGCCACGCCTGCGCGGTGACGGAATTTCCCCGGGCCGGCCGGGCGCCCGTCGCCGGGTCGCCGCCTCAACTGCCCATGATCTCAAGGACCTGCAGATTGAATACCCGGGTCACGCTACAGTGCCACCCATCGGTGATCAACGTGACGCACGTCACACTGTCAATGTCCCATTACACGCGGAAATCCGCCGGTGCGCCCCGGGAACGGTCAATCGATCTTCTTCCTTGACACCGGAAAACGGATCTTCCTAGGGTGGCTCTGTTAATTCCTCACGCGGATTTGAGGCGGGGGCTCTCTGAATGTCTGACGACGTGGGTTTAGAGAATGAGATCGGTCCGGCCAGTGCCGAACAGACGCGATTCTTCCTGCTCGACCAACAGGGCGGCCGGGCGACCCTTCTCCACCACATCCGCGTCGACGGACCGGTCGACCCCGACCGTTTGACGGCGGCGGTCCGGTCGGTCGTCGCCTCACAGCCGGCGCTGCGGACATCCCTGCACCCCACCGCCGACGGCCTGTTGCGGCGCCTGCACACCACCGCGCAGGTCGACATCGCGACCGAACGGTCCGCGGACGACACGGTGCTGACGGCGCGCATCGCCGAGACCGGTGCCCCTTTCGTCCACGGGCAGGGGCCGCTGTGCCGGATCCGTGTCGTCGTCACCGGGGACGGCGCACACTGCCTGGTGGGGATCCATCACGCGGTGTTCGACGAGGAGTCGGCCGCCGTCCTGCTGCGGCTGCTCGCCGACGCCTACGCCGGCACACCGCCGCGGAGGGCCGACGACCGCAGACCGGCACCGGCCGCCCACCGCGTGGCGGCACTGGAGGCCTTCTGGTCCCGGGAACTCGACGACTGCCCCGCACACACCGCGCTGCCCCGGATCGCGTCCGCCGAACCGCCCGGCCATGCCACGGTGATCCTGCCCATTCCGGCGGCGCTGACCGCGGCGCTGCACCGGCGCGCCCGGGCGACGGGGGCGACCGTGTTCGCCCAACTCCTCGCCGCCGTAGGGGTGGTGGCCGGGTGGTACAGCGGCAGCGACGACGTCGTGCTCGCCACCGTCGCCACCACCCGCAACAAGGCCGACCAGGACGTCATCGGCTGTCTCCAGAACACCCTGCCGGTCCGCCTCCGGCTGACCGGGGCCGACACCGCGTCCGTGTGCGACCTCGCCGCCGACGCCCTCTTCGACGCGCTGGACCACGCCGAACTGCCTGTGGAGGACATCCTGCGGGTGAGCCGGGCCGAGCGCAGTCCGGGACGCAAACCCCTGACCGGCATCATCTGCACCCAGGCGTCCGCGCCCGCCCAGGTCACCGCAAGCGGCCTGGTCTGGCAGCTCACTCCGCCTTCCGTGGCGGCGGGCGAGTACCCGCTCGCAGTGACCCTGCACCGGGCCGCCGACGGCGGCGCCGGTCTGAGTGTCGAGTACGACCGCTCCCAACTACCCACGAGCGCCGCCGAATCGTTCGCCGAGCACCTGTTACGCGCCCTCAGCGCTCTCACCACCGAACCGGCCGTCCCGCTCACCCGGCTGCGGCTGACCGGCGAGGGCGGCCCGGGGGCCGGCACAGACGCCGACGGTGGCCACCCGGGAGCCGGCACCGGCGTGGGGGAGAGCGACCCCGCAGCCGTTACGAAGGCCGGCGCGGAACCGCACCCGAAGACCCGCCGGGCCGTACCCGACCACGTCGCCGAGCACGCCCGGCGCACCCCCGAGGCGACCGCGTTGGTGTACGGCGGCGCGCAGGTCGGCTACGCCGAACTGGACCACCGGGTCGGGAAACTGGCCGCCGCCCTGATCGAGGCGGGGGTACGGCCCGGTGACCGGGTGGCCGTGCGGCTGGCGCGCACCCCCGATCTGCTGGTGGCTCTGCTCGCGGTCTGGCGGGCGGGTGCCGCCTATGTGCCGCTCGACCCCGACTACCCCGCCGGCCGGCTCCGGCTGATGATCGAGGACGCCCAGCCGTCCGCGATCGTCGGCGCACCGGTACCCGGCACCGACCCCGGGGCCGCGGGGACGGTGGTCCTCGCACCGGACGCGGCAGCCCCGGTACCCGAGCGATGGCCGCGGATCCGCCCCGAGGACCCCGCCTACGTCATCTACACGTCAGGGTCGACCGGCAGGCCCAAGGGCGTGATCGTCCGCCACGAGAACCTGTCCGCGCTCTTCGCCGCCTTCGACCGGGAGTTGTCCGGCCCGCCCGCGGTCACCGTCGCGGCCACCAGCGTCTCCTTCGACATCAGCGCACTGGAGCTGTACTGGCCGCTCACCGCCGGCCGTGCCGTCCTGCTGACCGGGCACCGCGAGGTCGCAGGGCAGGACGTACCCACGGGTGCCCTCTACCAGTGCACCCCCACGGTGGCGCGGATCCTGGCCGACGACCCGAACGGGCGCCGCCTGCTGGGCCGGCTGGGCACCCTGCTGGTAGGCGGTGAACAGCTTCCGCGCGACCTGGCCGACCGGCTGGACGCACTGGTGCCCGGCGAGGTGCTCAACTGCTACGGCCCGACCGAGACCACGGTGTGGTCGACCGTCTGGCGGGTAAGGCCGCACGTACCCGTGCACATCGGCCGTCCCCTGCAGGGCGAGGAGTGCCTGGTGGTCGATCCCCACGATCGGCCGCTGCCGCCCGGTGTGCCAGGCCGGCTGCTGGTCCTCGGAGCGGGCGTCGGCTCCGGCTACTGGCGGCGGCCCGACCTCACCGCCGACCGGTTCCGTCGGTACGAGGGCCGCGCCGGGTACGACACCGGCGATCTCGCGGTTCTCGACCCCGAGCACGGCCTGCGGTTCCTCGGTCGTGCCGACGGCCAGGTGAAGATCCTCGGCCAACGGATCGAACTCGCTGAGATCGAGAGCGTGCTGCGCGCCCACCCGGCGGTCCGCGACGCCCTCGTCACCGTCGCCTCGGACGGCGCCACGGTCACCGCGTGTCTCGTTCCCGCGAGCGGCGCCCCGGACCCCGGCGCGCCCGTGCCGGTGCCACCGGAGCAGGCGGAGGAGATACGGCGGTACGCGGCCGCCTCTCTGGCGCCGGCGATGGTGCCCGCCGTGTGGCTGTTCGTCGGGGAACTGCCCCAGCTGCCCAACGGCAAGGTGGACCGGTCCACCGCGGGCGGCTGGGCGGCGCAGGCGATGTCGTCGCGGCCCGGTCCGCCGGACGCGGAGCCCGCCGGGCGGGCCCTCGACGCGGTTCGCCGGGCCTGGGAACGCGTCCTCGGTGCTCCGGTCGCCGACCTGGACACCACCTTCTTCGATCTCGGCGGCACCTCCGCCGGACTGCTGCGGGTGCTCGTGCTGCTGGCAGACCGGTATCCGGAGCTGACCGCCGCCGAACTCTTCCGTCACACCACCGTCCGCGGCCTGGCGCGGCGGCTCGACGCCCCACCGGGCGGCGCGGACGCCCCGGACGCCCGCCCGGCCCGGACGCCCGCTCGGGGCGCCTCCCGGGCCAGGGCACTGGGCGAATGGCGCCGACGGACCGAACGATCCCAGCAGCGACACCCGTGACGACGAAGGGTCGATGATCAGTGAGCACCCATCAGGCGGGCCATGCGCAGGCACCGATGGCCGCCCTGCCGCAGACCGCCGTCGCGGCCACACCGCACCAGCAGCAGCTCTACGTCGCCCATGAGCTGACACCGGATCACACAGTCCACGAGCTGCGGTTGACCGTCACCCTCGAGGGCACCACCGACACCACGCGGCTGTGGTCCGCCGTGGCCGAGTGCGTCCGGCGCCACGACGCGCTGCGCACCCGCTTCACCTTCGAGGGCACCACCCTGGTGCAGTCGGTGCACAGCGAACCGCCGTCGTTGTGGGCGCAGCCGGACGCCGCCTTCGACCCGGAGCGGGGACCACTGCTGCGGGCCGCCGTGGAACCCGCCGGCCGCACCGGTCTCCGGCTGACGCTGACCCTGCACCGCATGGTCGCCGACGAACGCTCCCTGGATCTTCTCCTCGACGACCTCCTGGCCGCCTGGCAGGCCCAGGACGCACCGCAGGCGACACACCGGGCCGCCTCACCCGCACCGCAGTTCACCGAGTACGCCGCGGCCGCCGCGGACGGCCCCCTCACCGCGGCCGCGGACGCCGAGGACCTCACAGCGCCGCGGCTTCCGAGCGTCCTTCCCGACCGGGCCGCCACCCATCGGTTGCGCCTTCCGGCGGAAGCCGTCACGGGTCTGCGCGACCTGTGCGCGGCGGCCGGCGCCGGCCTCGACGACGGGCTGACCGCCCTGCTGGCCCTGCTGGTCGCCCGGTACGCGGACACCGACGACGTCCTTCTCGCCACGGCCCGCGACGAGCGCGGGACCGCGTTCGCCTCCGCCGTCGGCCCGTTCACCACTGCCTTGACCGTCCACGCGGACCTGACCGGGGACCCGGACTTCCGCACCGTACTCGGACGACTCCGGCACCTTGCCCCTCGCGGCGCCGGGGCCGACTGGCCGGACGAACAGCCGCCGCTCCCCGTCGCCTTCGAGTTACGCGCGGGGCACACCGGCGCGTGGGAGCTGCCGGACGGGATCGTCGTCACCCGCCAGGACACTCCCGCGCCGCACCCCCATGCGCTGCGGCTGACCGTCACGCCGGACGGGGAGGCCCGCTTCGACGCCGCCTGGCCCGACTGGCTGACCGAGCAGTTCGCCCGGCACTACGCCGGGCTCCTCACCGAGGTCGTACGGAGCCCGGGCGCCCCGGTGCACACGCTCGCGGTGCCGGCCACCGGGCAAACGGCCCACGCGGCGCCGGAGGCGAGCGAGGAGACCGTCCTCGACCGGTTCGCCCGTCATGCCGCCGACCGGCCCGACGCCGTCGCGGTCCGCCACGGCCGGGAACAGCTCACCTACGCCGAGCTCGACCGGCGCTCCAACCGGCTCGCCCGGCACCTGCGGCAGCTCGGCGTGGGCCCCGAGGTCCTGGTCGGCCTGAGCGCCGAACGGTCCCCGGACCTGGTCGTGGCGATCCTGGGCATCCAGAAGGCCGGTGGTGCCTACGTCCCGCTGGACCCGGCGTACCCGGACGCCCGGCTGTCCTTCATCGTGAGGGACACCGCGCTGACCCATGTACTGGTCGACGGGCGGCCGGGCGCCTGGCTGGACGGCTTCACCGGCACCGTGGTCTCGCTCCGGGACGACGCGGCCGTCATCGCCGCGCACCCGGCCGAGGCACCGGCCCACCGGGTCCGCCCGGACGACCTGGCGTACGTCATCCACACCTCGGGTTCCACGGGAGAACCCAAGGGCACTCTCATCCCGCACCGCAACGTCGCCCGGCTGTTCACCTCGACCGGGCACTGGTTCGGGTTCGGCCCCGACGACGTCTGGACCCTGTTCCACTCCTACGCCTTCGACTTCTCGGTGTGGGAGCTGTGGGGTGCGCTGGCCCACGGCGGCCGGATCGTCGTCGTCCCGTACGAGATCAGCCGGGACCCCGGTGCGCTTCTGCGGCTCCTGGCCGCCGAAGGTGTCACCGTCCTCAACCAGACCCCGTCGGCGTTCGCCGTGCTGATGCGCGAGGAGGACCGCGCGGACGTCGCCGTACCGGCCCTCAGGTACGTGGTGTTCGGCGGCGAGGCGCTGGAGCCGCGAACGCTGCGCCCGTGGTTCGCACGGCACCCCGACGGACCGCGCCTGGTGAACATGTACGGCATCACCGAGACGACCGTCCATGTCACCTACCGGCCGATCTTGCCGCAGGATGCCGAGGAGGGAACCGGCAGCGTCATCGGCGTCGCCATCCCGGACCTCGCGCTGGACGTCCTCGACCACCGGGGCCGCCCCGTACCCGACGGGGTCACCGGCGAGCTGTACGTGCGTGGTGCCGGGCTCGCCCATGGCTACCTCGGGCGCCCGGAGCTGACCGCGGCCCGCTTCGTCACGCTGCCCGGCGGCCGGGCCTACCGCACCGGCGACCTGGTACGGCGGCTGCCCGGCGGAGAGCTGGAGTACTGCGGCCGGGCCGACGACCAGATGAAGATCCGGGGCTTCCGGATCGAGCCGGGGGAGGTGGAGGCGGCACTCGTCGGGCATCCGGACGTACGGGAGGCCCTGGTGTCGGCCGTCGACGACGGCCGGGACGGCGGCCCGCGGCTCGTGGCCCACGTCGTCTCCGAGCGGGCCGGCCTGGGCGCGGCAGAGCTGCGGGACCACCTCCTCGACGCGCTGCCTCCCCACATGGTTCCGGCAGCCTTCGTGGTGCTCGACCGCTTCCCGCTCACCGTCAACGGCAAGGTCGACAGGCGCCGGCTGCCCGCTCCGTCCCGCGCGGCCGACGCGCCGGTCACCGCCTCGGCCAACCGGGCGGAAGAAATCCTCGTCCGGGTCTGGAGCGAGGTGCTCGGCCATGAGCGGGTGGGCACCGACGAGAACTACTTCCTGCTGGGCGGCGACTCGATCCGCACCATCGCCCTGCTCAGCCGGGCCCGGGAACAAGGGCTGGACTTCCGGCTCCAGGACCTCCTGAAGTACCAGACCATCCGGGAGCTGGCCCCGCACACCTCCCTCGTCGCGCCCGGCAGCGGGGGCACCCGGTACCGGCCGCTGTCGCTGCTGACCGCCGATGACCGGGCTGCGCTGCCCGCCGACGTCGAGGACGCCTTCCCGCTCTCCCAGTTGCAGGCCGGCATGCTCTACCACAGCGGGCTGGACGCGGCCGAGCGGATGTACCACAACGTCTGCGGGTACCACATCCGGGCCGCCTGGTCCGAGGACGCCTGGCGCACCGCCGTGGACTCGATGGTGGCCGACCACCAGATCCTGCGGGTCTCCTTCCACCTGGAGGGTTTCGGTGAACCGCTCCAGCTGGTGCACCGCCGCGTCACGGCCCCGGTCTCCTTCGAGGACCTGCGCCATCTGGACGAGGCCGGTCGACGAACCGCCCTGGACGAGCGGTTCACGGCCGAGAAGCAGACCCCGTTCTCCTGGGAACAGGCCCCGCTGATCCGGTTCCACGCGCAGCGGCTGACCGACCACACCTTCCAGCTGTGGGTCACGGAGCACCACGCGATCCTCGACGGCTGGAGCGAGCGCTCGCTGATCACCGAGCTGTTCGACCGCTATCTGCGGTGCGTGGACGGCTCCGGGACATCCACGATCGTGTTCCCCGAACCCCCCGCAGCCCGGTTCGGCGCGTTCGTCGCCGAGGAACGCGCCGCCGTGGCCGACGAGGAGCATCGCGCCTTCTGGGCGGAGCACTTGGCCGACTGCGAGTTCACGGCGCTGCCCCGGCTGCGGCCCGCGACGGGGCGGCCCGACATGCGCATCGTCCCCGTGGAGTTGCCGCAGGACGAGGCGTCGGCACTGACCGAGTGCGCCGAACGGCTCGGGGTGCCCGTGCGCACCCTTCTGCTCGCCGCCCACCTGCGCGTGGTGTCCCTGCTCACCGGAAGCCCGGACGTCGTCACCGGCGTCGTCTACAACGGCCGTACCGAGGACCGCGACGGCGACCGGGTACTGGGCATGTTCCTCAACACCCTGCCTTTCCGGACCCGGCTGACCGGAGGCACCTGGGACGACCTGGTGACCGCCGTCAACCGCACCGACATCGCCGTACAGCCGCACCGGCGCTTCCCCATGCCGGAGATCAAGCGGGCCGTCGGCGGCCGGGAGCTGTTCGAGAGCTTCTTCAACTTCACCCGCTTCCACGTCTACCGCTCGGTCCTGGACCGGGCGGCCGAACTCGAGGTGCTCGACGAGCGGCGCGTCACCAACACCAGCATCCCGTTCGGCGCCGAGTTCTCCCAGGACCTCACCTCGGCCGCGGTACGACTGCATCTGCGCTACGACGCCGACCGGTTCACCGACGAGCAGGTGGCCGAGATCGGCGGCTACTACCGGCGGACGCTCACCGCACTGGCCACCGCCCCCGGGAACCGGTACGAACACACCGTGCTGCTCTCCGAGGCGGAGCTGCGCCGACTCGACCGGTGGCACGGCGATCCCGTCCCCCGGGACGGCAACCGCCTCTTCCCGGCGCTGTTCGAGACCCGGGCGCGGGAGCGGCCGCACGCACCGGCCGTCGTCGACGGCCGCGTCACACTCGGCTACGCCGAGCTGAACTCCCGGGCCAACCGGCTGGCCCGGGAACTGCTCGCCCGCGGCGCCGGCCCCGGCCGCATCGTCGCGCTCGCCCTGCCCCGCTCCGCCGAGCTGCTCGTGGCCCTGGTGGCGGTGCTGAAGACCGGCGCCGCCTATCTGCCCGTCGACCCGCAGTACCCGCGGGAACGGATCGCCCTGCTGTTGACGGACGCCCGGCCGACGCTCCTGGTGACCACCGCCGGGACGGACCCTGCCCTGCCCGCGGCCGACGTCCCGCGGCTCGTCCTGGACGACCCCGCGGTCGACCGGGCCTGCCGGCCCGACGGCGATGTCACCGACGCCGAGCGTCCGCGTCCGCTGAGCCCGGCGGACCCGGCGTACATCATCTACACGTCCGGGTCCACCGGGCGGCCCAAGGGCGTGGTCGTCTCCCACGCCAACATGGCCGACCTGCTGGCCTGGCTGGCCGGCTTCCTCGGCACGGAGGGGCTCACCCAGGTGCAGGCCACGACCTCGGTCAGCTTCGACGTCTCCGTCTTCGAGGTCTTCGGCCCGCTCGCCACGGGCGGCACCGTCCGGATCCACCGGGATCTGCTCGCCCTGGCGGAGGAGGAGACCCTGGCGGCCGGCCCGGTCACCGCGCCGGCCCTGGTCAGTGGGGTGCCCTCGGTCTTCGCCGACCTGATCCGGCGCCTGGACCCGGCGGTCACCGCGGGAACGGTGGTGCTGGCCGGCGAACAGTTGGGCGCCGCGGTGGCGAACGACATCGCGGCGGCGTTCCCCGGCGCACGCGTCGTCAACATCTACGGCCCCAGCGAGGCTCCCGTCTACGCCACCGGCTGGCTCGGCGACGGCCCCTTCGACCAGGCACCCCCGGTGGGCCGCCCGTCCTGGAACACGCGCGCCTACGTTCTCGACCAGGGACTGTGCCCGGTCCCCGTGGGCGTGCCGGGCGAGCTCCATCTGGGCGGCCCGGGCCTCGCCACCGGTTATCTCGGCCGGCCTTCGCTGACCGCGGAGCGCTTCGTCGCCGACCCGTACGGCGAGCCGGGAGCCCGGATGTACCGCACGGGGGACCTTGTGCGCTGGCTGCCGGACGGCAACCTGGAGTTCCTCGGACGGCTGGACGACCAGGTCAAGATCAACGGCTTCCGGATCGAGCTGGGCGAGGTGGAGGCGGCCCTCGTCCGCCACCCCCACGTCGCCCAGGCGGCCGTCACGGTCCGCGAGGACCGGCCCGGTGACCGGAGGCTGGTCGGCTATGTCGTCCTCGAACCCGGAGCCGCGACCGACGGCCTGGCGCTGCGCCGCCACGTCGAGGGCACACTGCCCCGGCACATGGTGCCGATGGTCGTCACCCTGGCGGCCCTGCCCCGCACGCCCAACGGCAAGCTGGACCGGCGGGCGCTGCCCGCGCCGGATGCCGGCAGCGCGGCGGGCCGCGAGGAGCGGCCGCCGGGCACCGCCCTGGAGAAGGAGCTGGCCGCCCTCTTCGGCGAGGTCCTGGGCACGGAGGGGCCGGCCGGCCGGCCCGGTGCGCACGACAGCTTCTTCGACCTCGGCGGTCACTCGCTCCTCGCCTTCCGGTTGCTGGGGCTGCTGCGCTCCCGTTTCGGGGCCCGGTTCGGCATCGACACGCTGTTCCGCATCCCGACCGTCGCCGGTCTGGCCGCCCTCCTCGACGGTCCGGCGCCGCAGGTCGACCCGGACGGTGCGCTGGACGTGCTGATCCCACTGCGGCCGCATGGCGGCCGGGAGCCGCTGTTCTGCTTCCACCCCGGCGTCGGGCTCGGCTGGGTGTACTCGGGGCTGCTGCGCCACCTGGACGCCGAGCGCCCGGTCTACGGCCTCCAGTCCCGCGGCCTGGACGACCCCGCCGCCCTGATCCCGGACCTGGCCGCGATGGCCAGGGACCATGTGGCACAGCTGCGCTCCGTCCAACCCCACGGTCCCTACCACCTGTTGGGCTGGTCCATGGGCGGCATCCTCGCCCACGAGGCGGCCCGGCTGCTGCGCACCGAGGGCGAGGAGGTCGCGCTGCTGGCGCTGCTCGACTCCTATCCCCGGCGCCCGGACGCCCGCCCGGTCGACTACGACCAGCCCGAGGCCCTCGCGGAGGTGCTGCACTCGCTCGGGATCCGGCACCCGGACGGCGCACCGCCGCTCGACCCGGCGGCGGCCCTGCGCGTCCTGACGGAGCACGGCAGCCCGCTCGGCACGCTGTCGAGCGATCAGCTGGCCTCGGTGGCCGAGGTGTTCACCAACAACATCAACGCACAGCGGCGGCACGACTCCCGGCCCGTCGACGTGGACGTGCTGTTCTTCGAGGCGATGGGGGACAAGGCGCCGGATCCCGAGGGGCCGGGCGACTGGGCGCCGTACACGAGCGGACGGATCGAGAGTCATCCGATCGCCTGCCGGCACGGTGACATGCTCGCCCCCGGCCCCCTGGCCGACATCGCCGCCGTGCTCGCCCGGCGCCTGGACGGCCCGGACCACACCGCGTGAGCGATCCCGTCGGCACCCTGCCCTACCTGTCAGGAGACACCTGTGAGAAGTCCCTTCGACGCCCCGGCCGACACCGTGGGCCGCTTCCTCGCTCTGGTCAACGACCGGCACGAGTACTCGCTGTGGCCCGCGGCGGCGGACGTTCCGGCAGGTTGGTCGGTCGCGTACGGTCCGGCCGCCCGGGCGGACTGCCTGGAGCTGATCGAACGATCCTGGGCGGACGACCTCATCGGGGCGTCGCATGACCGCTGACCTCACCGGCACCGTCGGCGGGCCCACGATTCCCTTCAACATGATCGACCCGGCCGTGCATCCGGACCCGGACACCTGCGACACCTGGCGCGAACTGCGGGAGAATCACCCGGTCGTCCGGTGCGAGACCGGCAACGGCGGCCCGGGGTTCTGGGCGGTCACGCGCTACCGTGACATCGCCGCGGTCTACCGGGACACCGCGCGGCTCAGTTCGGAGCAGGGCAACATGCTCGGCACCCTGCTCACCGGCGGGGACTCCGCGGGCGGCCAGATGCTGGTCGTCACCGATCCGCCCCGGCACACCGCCGTGCGCCGCATGCTGAGCGGCGCGTTCTCGGCCCGGGCCATGGCCCCGGTCGTGGACGGCGTGAGGGCCGCTACCCGCAGCCTGGTGGCGGCCCTAGTGGCGGCGGGCGGGGGCGACTTCGTCGCCGATGTCGCGGCGCAGATCCCGCTCGTCGCGATCTGCGAGCTGCTCGCCGTGCCGCCCTCGGACCGCGCCGCGATGCTGGAGATGACCATGGCAGCGCTGGGCGCGGACGGTTCGCAGGAGTCCCGGGAAGAGGCCGCGCAGGCCCAGCAGGAGATCCTGCTCTACTACGCCGGACTGCTTCCCGGCCGCCGCAAGGCGCCCGGGGAGGACATCGTGAGCCTGCTGGCCACCGAGGAGGCCGACGGTGCCCGGCTCAGCGACGCCGAGGTGCTGCTGAACTGCTACAACATCATCATCGGCGGCGACGAGACGACACGGCTGTCGTCCGCGGGCGCGGCGCTGGCACTGATGGACCACCCGGAGCAGTGGGAGCGGATGCGCCAGGACGAGGGGCTGCTCGATCCCGCGGTGGAGGAGGTGCTGCGCTGGACGACTCCGGTGACGCACATCGGCCGTACCGCCACGGCTGACATCGAGTTGAGGGACCGGCGGATCACCGCCGGCAGCATCGTCACGCTGTGGAACATCTCGGCGAACCGAGACGCGGAGATCTTCGAGGATCCCTACCGCTTCGACATCTCCCGCACCCCTAACAGGCACCTGACCCTGGGTCACGGCCCGCACTTCTGTCTGGGGGGACCGCTGGCCCGGGTGGAACTGCGCGTCATGCTGGAGGAGTTGCGCCGTCAGGTCGGTGAACTGGAGCCGGCCGGGCCGGTCGAGCGGATGGCCTCCAGCTTTCTGACGGGCGTCAGCCGGCTCCCGGTGCGATGTTCGGCGGGTTCGTGACGGGCCGGGGCGGGCGGCACGCCACGGTGCCGCCCGCCGGTGTGGCCGGCCGGTCAGGCCACGTCGCCGGGCGGCTCGGCGTCCGGGTCGCCCGCGGTGTTCTCCAGATGCCCGGCGAGCTCCCGCAGGGTCGGATGCCGGTACAGGTCCGCCAGGGTGAAGCCCGGTATCAGCGCCATGGTGCGCATGGCCTTCATCGAGTCGCCGCCGAGCATGAAGAAGTCGTCGTCCCGGCGCACCGACGCGACGCCCAGGACCTCCTGCCAGACCGTGCCGAGCCGTGCCTCCCAGGGGCCCTGCGGCCGGTCCTCGGCGGGCACCGCGGGGTCCGGTCGGGCCGGTCCGGGCGCGAACGCGGCGGGAAGGGCCTTGCGGTCGATTTTGCCGTTGGGGCTGAGGGGCAGCGCCGGCAGCGTGAGCAGGGCACCGGGGACCATGTGCGGCGGGAGCCGGGACGCCAGGTGCTCCCGTACGTCGTCGGCCCGGAAGCCGACGCTCTCGTGCGGCACGGCGTAGCCGACCAGGACCGGGGCGCCGGCGGCATCGGTCTGTGCCGTCACCACGGCCTCCTTGACCGCCGGATGGTCGCGCAACGCCGCCTCGACCTCGGTGAGTTCGACGCGCAGGCCATGGATCTTCACCTGCAGGTCGACCCGGCCGATCAGCTCGATCAGTCCGTCGGCGTCGAACCGGGCCAGGTCTCCGGTGCGGTAGAGGCGCTCGCTCACAGGTCCGTACGACCACGACAGGAAGCGTTCCGCGGTCCGCTCGGGCTGACCCAGGTACCCGCGGGCGAGCCCGGTGCCGGCCAGGTACAACTCGCCCGTGACACCGGGCGGTACGGGCCGCAGGGCGTCGTCGAGGATGTACACCCGCTGGTTGGCCATCGGGCGCCCGTACGGGATGCTCGTCCAGGCCGGGTCGGTGGCCTCGACCTCGAAGAGGGTCGAGTAGATGGACGCCTCCGTCGCGCCGCCGAGGGAGATGAAACGGCACTCGGGTGCGCGGGACCGGATCCGGTCCGGCATCCGCAGTGGGATCCAGTCACCGGCGAGCATCACCAGCCGCAGGTCGCGCAGGGGCAGCGCCCGGCCGGCCGGCTGCGGGTCGGCGCACTGCTCGTCGGGTGCAGACCGCTCGGCATGGTCGAGGTGTTCCAGGACCAGTTCCAGCAGCGCCGGCGCGGTGTTCCAGAGGGTGACCCGGTGCCGGGCCGACAGCTCGGCCCAGTGCCCGGGGTCCCTGGTGCGGCCGGGCGAGGGCAGCACCAGGGTGCCTCCGCCGACGGGCACGCCGAGGAATTCGTACACCGACATGTCGAAGCTCGGCGACGACAGGCCCAGGACCCTGTCGCCCGGTCCCACGTCGAAGCGGGTGTTGAGGTCCGCGATGTTGTTCATCACACCGCGATGGCACAGGGCGATGGGCTTGGGCGTGCCGGTGGAGCCGGACGTGTGCATGACGTAGCAGAGGTTGTCCGGACCGGCCAGAGGATGCGGATCGTGGTCGGGCTCGGCGGCCAGCTCGTCGGCCGCACGGTCGAGGACGATCAGATGGGCTCCGGGCCCCTCGGCCTGCGGGAGCCCGTCGGCGAGGTCGCTTCGGCTGATCACGGCCACGCAGGAGACGCCTGTGATCATGGCGGCCACGCGCGCGCTCGGGTAGCCGGGGTCGAGCGGTACGTAGGCGCCGCCCGCCTTGAGCACGCCGAGGATGGCGACCAGGAGATCGGGCGACTGGTCGAGGTACAGGCCCACACGCCGGTCCGGGCCGACGTCGAGTCTCCGCAGCCGGTGGGCCAGCCGGTTGGCGGCCGTGTTGACCTGGCGGAATGTCAGCAGCTCGTCGCCCTGGGCCACGACGACGGCGTCCGGGGCGCGCGCGGCCTGAGCCTCGAACGCCTCGTGCAGACACGACCGCTGGTGCGGCAGTTCCGCCGCGGTGGCGTTCCACTCGACGAGGATCCGGTGCAGTTCGCTCTCACCGAGGAACTCCAGCTCCGCCAGGGGCAGGTCCGGGCGGGCGAGCCCCTCGGCCAGCAGGGCGTGGAAATGGGCGAGCAGTCGCTCGGCCGTGGCGGCGTCGCAGACCGACTGGTCGTAGCGCAGTTCGACCGGCAGCGGACCTTCGCCGACGGCGGGCAGTACGAGCCGTGCCTCGTACGGGAGGCCGGCCGGCACCGTCGCTCCGATGCCGACGACCGTGGGGACGCGGCTCCCCGCCGGGTGCTCCTGTGCCGCTCCGGCGTCCTTCACCAGCGCGCGGAAGGTGGCCTCCCCGGTGACCGTCAGACGGACGGCGGTGTCGTCGGAGCGGTCCCGGCTCAGCCCGAGTTCGACGTGGTTCCGGCCGGTGTACCGGTACAGCAGGGCGGCGAACGCGGCGACGGCCACCCGTTCCCGGGTGGTGCCACAGGTCTTCGCCAGCGTCCCGAGGGCGGCGTCGTGGATCGCGGGGACATTCCGGCGCGCCGTTCCTGCGCAGCGCGGCTGGGAACCACCGCTCGTCCGGTCGCCTGGGAGCTGAACGGCATAGGAAGTCAATTCCCCGCCTTCCGTCTCGGAGTTCCGGGCGGCGCATGCACGTATTCGGCAGGCAACCGTTCCCTGACTGACATATTGACAAATACATTGCCACAACGACTGGTTGGCCAGATTATCGATCACCTTCGGCCGTCACAAGGTGACGAGCGTCACAGTATTTCTTCGAGAACTGGGAGCGCAACCTGATGCAATGCCTTTCGGGGTATCGGCTCCGTAGCGGGATTTTCCCGACCGGCCGGGAGGTCGCACCATGAACTCCTCCGCCTTGGCCGCGCAGTCGGCACTGGATTCTCTCGACATTGGCGAGTTGTCAAGCCGGGACGGGGAGAAATGGGCGCACGCCGGAGCGGACGTGCTGGCTTCCTGGGTCGCGGACATGGACTTTCCCACGGCACCCGCGATCCGTGAGGCGGTGGCGCGCCGGGCCGCAGGGGACCTCGGCTATCCGACGTGGTTCGACGAGTCGGAGGGCGGTCCGCTCGGCGAGGTGTTCGCCGAGCGCACCCGGCGCCGTTACGGACACCTCCCGGACCCCACCCACGTGCGGCTGTTCACCGACGTCAACCAGGCGATGCTGGCCATCCTCCAGCTGGCCACCGCCCCCGGCGAGGCGGTGCTGGTGCACACCCCGGCCTGCCCCCCGTTCGTCGAGGTCATCGAGCGGATCGGCCGCCGGCCGCTGACAGTGCCGATCGAGGACGACGGCACGGGCTGGAGGTTCGATCCGGACCGGATGGAACGCGCCGTGGCGGGTGCGGGACCCGGGCGCTGCCGCGCCCTGTTCCTGGTGAATCCGCACAACCCCACGGGCAGGGTGTTCAGGCGTGACGAGCTCGAGGCGCTCGCAGAGCTGGCGCTCCGCCACGACCTGCTGGTCGTCTCGGACGAGGTGCACGCGGATCTGACCCACGCCCCGCACCGGCACGTCCCGTTCGCCTCACTGGGCCCCGAGGTGGCGGCCCGCACCGTCACCCTGACCTCGGGCAGCAAGGCGTTCAACCTGGCCGGGATCCGCTGCGCGGTCGCCCATGTGGGCCCCAAGGCCGTGCGCGAGGCCGTCGACGCCCGGCGGGGCCTCCTCTTCGGTCAGGTGGGCGTGCTCGCCGTGGAGGCGCTCAAGGCCGCCTGGACATCGGGCGATTCCTGGCTGGAGGAGGTCATGGGACTGCTCGACCGCAACCGCCATCGGGTGGCCGAGCGGCTCCCCGCGGGACTGTCCTACCGGGTTCCCGAGGCCGGATTCCTCGCCTGGCTGGACTGCCGCCGCCTGGACGTGGCCGACGATCCCATGGCCTTCTTCCGCGACGAGGCCAAGGTCCTGCTGTTCTCCGGACCGTCCTTCGGCGCGGCGGGAAACGGATTCGTGCGCCTCAATTTCGGCACCTCCCTCAAGGTGCTGGACGAAACACTGGACCGTATGGACACCGCTGTCCGGCGTCTGTCGAAGTGACTGTCTTCTTTGTCCTGTTGACTCGCACCGGGCGCCGCCTAGTAAGGTGACGACAAAGATCACGGGGGCTTTCTTGATTACACATACGGTCGACAAACCATGCCAGTCGAACCGATTTATCAGGCGCTCCGTGTCGGACCCGCACAACCGGGATCAGACGGCCAACTCAATCAGTTCCGTCTAGCGATCCGGAGGGCTGATGACCATTCACACTGTCGAAAGCGTGCAATTCACCGGCGGAAATGTACGCGTACATCGGCCGGGAGACGCGGCGGACCTCGCTTCCTTCCGGCAACTGCGCCGCATACGCCGGGAGAGACTGCTCGACGACCTGGCACAGGGACGCACGGCACGCCGCTACTTCCCGGTGCTGTCGGTCCTGGCACCCGTCATGACCCAGGCCGAGGGGGAGATCACCTACCCCGGTGATCCGATGTGCCTCTACACGGCGCTCTCCGTGGCCGTGCACCGCGCCGTCGATGACGCGGGCCCACTCACAGAGGCCACGCACTACACCGACTTCGCCCCCGAGTGGACCCGGTTACCGTCCAAGGAGTACCGGCTTGCCGCCGGGGCGGACGGCTACCGGCCGTACGGCAGCGACCCCAACACCGACCAGACGGTGTTCGACCCGCGGGTCTGGGACGACGCGGCCAGAGTGCGCTGGATCCGGCTGCTGCGCGACGTGCGCCCCCGGGTGGTTCTGATCAGTGCGGTCTCCCCCGCACACCGCTACGCGCTGGAGATCGCCTCCCTCGTCAAGAGCGAGCTCCCGGAGGCCTTCGTCATCCTCGGCGGCCGGCACGCGGACGAGACCATCACCTGTACGCCGGACGGCCTGAGGCTTCTCCTGAAGCCCAGCAGCCCCCTGTCCGTCATCCAGGAGGGCAGGGCACCCCGGGTCATCGACGCCGTCGTGACCGGCGAGGCCCATCACGCGGTGGACCTGCTGATGCGAGCCGTGGCCCTCGCCGTCGACCTCGACCGGCAGTGGGTGGACCGCGATCGCGTCCTCGGACTCCTCCAGGGACTGCTCGCCGAGGAGGGTCCCGGCCCGGGCCAGGCCCTGGCCGTCCTCGCCGCGGACGACGGCTTCGACGCCGTACCGCTGCGCGGTCGCACCCTCGACCTCGCCGAACTTCCCTCGCCCTACGAGGCGTTCGCGATCCGCTCGCACTTCCCGATCTTCACCGCACCCGGCACCGGCGTGGTCCTGCGCACCGCCCACTTCATGGTGTCCAACGCCTGCCCGTACCGCTGCAACTTCTGCTCGGAGTCGGTGCAGGTGGCGGGCACCCTGAAGCGCTTCAAACACGACCCGGTCGGCACGGCGGCCGAGCGGGTCTGCGAGTACGTCCACTACGGCGCCGAGTCGCTCTTCTTCGACGACTCGGTGTTCTGGAGCGGACGTTACCGGGACATCGCGGAGTTCTGCGACGCACTGGCCGAACTGCGGGCGGCGGACGGCGAGCGGATCCCTGCCCGCTTCCGGGCGCGCCTCGGCGATCCCGACGACCTCGAACGGCTGCGCCGGCTCCAGTGGGGCGCCCAGCTCACCGTGGACACGCTCGTGGCCCTGCACTCGCCCGAGCAGTCCGCCGAGATCCTGCGGAAGATGAAGGCCGCCGGGTGCACCTATGTCTACATGGGCATCGAGAGCATGTCGACGCAGGTCATGGACCACATCCACAAGAACCTCCGCCGGGACGAGACGCGCCCCTGGAAGGCGAAGGTCAGGGAAGCGGCCTGGCTGGTGAAGGAACAGGGGCTGCAACTGGGCACCTCGGTGCTCTTCGGCCTCGACGGAGAGACGCGCGCCAGTATCGACGAGACCATCCACGAGGTGGGGCGGCTGATCGACGACGGTTTGATCGATCTCGCCAGCCCCAACATCCTCACCTACCATCCCGCGACGCCGGTCACCGCCCGGCACGGCATGCAGGACCGGCTCGACTACCACTCGCCCCGTATCGACAACCGGAAGCCCTACATCTACTTCGAGGAGGCCTTCCCCGGGGTGGTATCGGTCCTTCTCTCAGAGGACGACATCTGGCACATCCACAACGAGACACGCATCCACTGGGGCACCGTCCGCAACGGATCGTCTCCGACCGCGGCGGTCCCGTGATCCCTGAGCCTGCTGTACAACATCGACTCCTTGGACGGCCCTGGGCACCGCCCGTGTCTTCTCGCCGTCGTCGCCGTGAACCGGATTGATATTGCCAGAGATCGGCACGGTACGCGGGCGTCCGGTCGACGGACGGCGGGTGGCGGTCCGCGTGCGAGTGCGGCGCCCGGTGTGTCCCACGCCCGGCTGCCAGCAGACCTTCCGTGAGCAGATGCCCGGGGTGCCCCACCGCCGCCAGCGACGCACGGCCCGTCCGACCAGGAAAGGCAAGGTCGTGGTCAAGGGGTTGGCGGGCCGCGCGGGATCACGTTTGTCGGCAATATCCGCCGGGGGCCTGTCTCGCCACACGGCCCTGCCCACCGGCCGGACGCACGCGTTACCGTGCCGCCCTCGTCGACCCCTACCGCGAGCACCCGCGTGAACGCGGGGCCGAAGACCCCGCCGTCCCCGTCAAGCACCTCTTCGAAGAGATCAAAGCTCTCGGCTTCACGGACTGCCTCAACCTCCTGCACACGTACATCAACCAAGGCCGCGCAGACGCCGACCACAGCCGGACGGCAGCTCAGGCAGCCAGGGTCTGGCTCACCTCGGCGGTCTCACAGCCGCCCGCCCGGAGCTGTTCGAGGAGGGCGTCGGCGGCAGCGAGGGCGTCGTTCACCGACCGGGTGCCGGTCATCACACAGAGGGTGTACGAGGTGTCTTCCAACTCCCGGCTCGAACGGCCGGTGGGCTGCAGGTCGTGACGGAACCGAGCCTCGGCGAAGCGGGCCAGCAGCGCGCGCAGTTCCTTCTCAGCAGGGAGCAACACGTGGACAACCTCTCTCAAAAGGCGGGCCGTCACGCCGGACCCGAGCACCCGCAGAAAGGGGGGCACTCGCCAGACGGCGCCGCACTCGACGGCAGAAGACACCTTGGGTACGTCGTGTGCCCCCACAAGATCACCGCATGCACAGTTTCCGCCCCGCCCGGCAGACGACACCGCCCCGGAGCCGGCTGCCCTGGAGGCCCGGGGGCTGCTACCCCACTGGGCGGGTGGTGCCGGGGCGCACGTCGCCTCCCCGGGACCGCAGCGGTACGCCCGCTTCGGTGAGCACACGATGCACGAAGCCGTACGACCGGCCGTGGGCCTCGGCTATGGCCCGGATCGACCGCCCTTCCCCGTACTCCCTGGCCAGGACCTCGGCCAGCTCATCACGCGCGCCACCGGTGATCCACTTCCTCTTGTGCACGAAAATCTCCTCTCGCATCTCCAGGCGTCGTGACTGATCACCGATTGCCCGTGACGCCGCGACCCATGTGCACCTGCTGCTCACCTGGGGCGCAGCGCCCTGGGGCCGGACGGTGCAGGACCCGCGGCCGGGGCCCTGACCGGCGTGGGACGCCCGCAATGCGCACGGTCAGGAGTTGACGATGCGGCGCACGTTGTCGACCGAGCCGCAGCCGGCCTTCAGCTGACGCTCGCGCTCCTCCAGGAACGCCGCGCCCAGTTCCGCACGCCGCTCCATCGCCACGTTCTCGCGCGCGCCGTTGAGGATGGTGCGCTCCTCCTCGTCGGCGTGGTGGGTGACGGCCTCCACCAGTTCCTCCAGCTTGGAGTCCCACTCCTCCGAGCCCACCTCCTCCACCTCCAGAAGGTCGAGGAGGGCCTTGTTGCCTTCCTCGTGCTCGTGCTCGCCGTGCTCGACCTCTTCGTCGTCGATGCGCTTGTACCTTTTCAAGGCGGGATAGACCTTGGCCTCCTCGGCCAGCGCGTGGGCGATCAGCAGGTCCGCGAACTCCTGCAGCGCGGCGGACCGGTCGGCTTCGACGCTGCGCATCAGGCGGAACAGGTCCTCCATGCGCCGGTGGTCCTGAAGGATGAGCTCGACGACGTCGTGTGTCTCGGCCATGGCAGGGCTCCACTTTCGTTGCGAACGGTTGGGGTCACTACCACTTACCCTCGTGCCCTGCATTGATGACTTCCCGGCGCCGTGGCCAGGACGCGCCTCCGGTGCCCCCGTCCGGCCTCGCTGCATATCGTCCTCGCGCGGAGGCTGAGTGCCAACGTTCTGGGGCGTTGCCGTCGGCGGCGACCATCTCGACCGCCGTGACGCGGTCGATGGTCAGTCCGCGTACCCGGCCCATCAGTCCGATGCCCTCGGCCGTCGCCAGGCCGCCGACGGCGGCATCCCCGGAGTCGCCCGAGCCGATGGCCGGTCCTCAGGGAGACAGTGCTGCGGCGACCTCGCCCCGGCAGGCGCCGGGACCGATGAACAGAGGAGTCGGAGCCGGGTGCCCCGGCGGAATTCGGCGCCTTCGCAGTTGTTCAACGTCGCGTAGGAGGGCGTACGCCGGTTGCTCGCAACGGCGGTGCGGGTACGGAGGGCCGCTGTACACGGGCGTCCTCGCTGGTGATGGCGAGCGCTGCGCGGGTCAGGCCTGCTCGCCCCGGCGGGTCCGGCGGCGGTAGGCGGCGGCGTTGATCCTGCTGCCACAGCTCTGTTTCGAGCACCAGCGCCGGGTGCCTGCCCGGGAGCGGTCGAGGAAGAGACGGGTGCACGGCCGGCCCGCGCAGCGCCGGACGAGCAGGCGGTCGGGGCCGCCGAGCAGATCGCTTGCGGTCGCTGCGATCGTGGCCAGCACCTCGGGGACCCCGCCGCGCCGTTCCACCCGGCCCAGGGCCTGCAGCGCGGGGCTGACCGGTGGGTGTGCGGCGGCCTGTCGAATCTCGGCGACGTCCTGCGGGTCGGCCGCGTGTCCCTGAACTGCGGCGAGTGCCAGCCGGTAGATCGCCTCGCGCAAAGTGCGGGCCCTGTCCAGGTCTGTCTGGCTCACCGCGTCCAACCGGTCGACCACCCCTGCTCCGGCGGCCCACCGGGCGAAGTCCCCGGGTTGGGCCAGAAGTTCCTTGGGCCGGGTGTCGCGCCAGGCCACGGTCGCGGCGAAGTCGAGGGCCAGGTGATCACTGACGTAGGTGAAGCTCACACTCCGAGTATGGGCAGCACCGGCATGGGATGCACATGACGTCACACCTTCAGGGTATGACGGAGGGAGGGCCGTGTGGGGCGGCCGAACCGCGGAATCCCGGTCTGGAGGCACGCCATGCGTACGCGGACGCCCGTGGAACCGGGAATGCGCTCGGCCACGCACAGGTGGGTGCTCTTCCGTTACATGCAGGTGGCACTGCTCGTCCGCCTCGCCTCGGAAGGGGCACGGGTCGGCTTGGTGGTACTCGCTGTGGACCGCACTGGAAGCGCCGGCTTCGGGGGCGCCCTCGTCGCGGTTCTGCTGGTGCCCGGCGTGGTCGCCGCCCCGCTCGCCGGTGCCCTCGCAGACCGGGTCCGGCGCCGTCGGCTGCTCCACGGCGGCTGCCTGGTGTTCTACGGGACGGTGTTGACCGCTGTCGCGGGGCTGACCGGACGGGCACCCGCTCCGGTCGTCCTGGCCGTGGCGGGCGCGGCGGGTTGCTGCACGCCCCTGCTGACCGGCGGTCTGACCAGCCTGCTGAGCGACCTGTTACCGCCCGCGGCACTGGGCCGTGCCTTCAGCCTGGACGCTGTCTCCTATAACCTGGCGGGGATCGCCGGACCGGCCCTCGCCTCCGTCCTCGCGGCGGAGACCGGCCCCGCCCCCGCCCTCATGGCACTGGGCGCCGGGGCCGCGGCAGGCGGTCTTCTCGTCTCCGCCCTGCCACTGCGGCCCCGCCCCGGACAGGACCCCGCACCGCGCCCCGCCGATCTGGTCACCGCCGCCGTGCTGCTGGTCCGCGACCCGCCGCTACGCTCGCTCACGTGGGCCAGCGCAGTGGGCCAGCTCGGGATCGGCGGCCTGCCCGTAATCTGCGTGCTGCTCGCCGCCCGCTACCGGGCGCCCTGGGCCGCGGGCGGCCTGATGACCGCCATGGCGCTCGGCTCGCTGATCGGCTCCCTGGCGTACGCCTGGCGGCCGTGGGGCATCCGGCGCCCCGAACGGACCGTCGTCACCATGCTGTTGGCGAGCGGAATGCCGCTGGCCGCTGTGCCCTGGATGGAGAGCGCCACCGCGGCAGCCGGCTGCTTTCTCCTGGCTGGGTGCTGCACCGGCCCGCTCTTCGCCGCGCTGCTGTCCGGCCGCGACCGCTACGCGCCCGACGGTGCCCGCACGCAGGTGTTCACCCTGGGAGCAAGCATCAAGAGCACATGTGCCGCAGGCGGGGCCGCCCTCGCGGGTGCCTGGCAGGCTGCCGGACCCGGAGGCCTCATCCTTGCGGCAGCCGGATGCCAAGCCGTGGCGGCCGCGCTAGGCGTTCTGCTGATGAACGGGCACCGGACCAGGACCGTCCGCCCAGCGCGCAGAACTAACGGGAAGCGCTGAGTCCTTTTCCGCGTGACGACCGGCAGTTGACGAGATCGAGCTTGGGTCGGGACGCCTTCGCGCCGCTGGCGACATCGACGTGGATGTTGTCGCGGTCGACGCCGTGGCGGAGTAGGGCGTCAATCCGATGATCGGGGTTCTGGTCGGCCGTCGAGGTGCGGCAGCAGCCGATGAGCATTGTCGGAAACTACCCGAAGGACCATTCTCCGACGTTGATTCCCGACGCGAGTTGCCGACACTGCTCACCTGCGGGTTCGTGATTGCCAACCTGAGTGTCGGCAGACGATCGTTTGCCGACACTCAAGCCGTGGTGGTGCCTCGGCCTATTGATCCTGGGTGCTGGGTGAACGCGGCGCGGTACGCGCTGGGAGTGAGCCCGGTCCTTCTCGACAGGTGCTGGCGCAGGGAGTCCGTGGTGGCGAGGCCGCTGAGCCGGGCCACCTGGTCCATCGGCAGGTCCGTTGTCTCCAGGAGCTCCTGTGCCCGGATCACGCGCTGGTGGAGGAGCCACTGCAGCGGGCTCAGGCCTGTTTCGTCGTGGAACCTGCGAGTCAGCGTGCGGACGCTGGTCGCCGCGTGAGCAGCGAGGGCGACACGGGTGAGCGGTTCATGCAGTCGATCGAGCGCCCATGCCCGGGTCGCGGCCAGCGAGGTGCCCGTCTCGGGCGGCAGCGGCGTCGCGATGAACTGTGCCTGCCCACCGGGTCGCACCGGTGCCGCCACCACCAGCCTGGCGACGGCGTTGGCCGTCGCGGCGCCGTAGTCGGAACGGACCAGGTGCAGGCACAGGTCGATGCCGGCGGACAGCCCGGCAGAGGTCAGGACGTTGCCGTCCTCGACGTACAGCACGTCAGGCCGCAGCAGGACTTCGGGATAGCGGGCGGAGAACTCCTCGGACTTGGCCCAGTAGGTGGTGGCGCTGCGGCCGTCGAGCAGTCCCGCCCGGGCGAGGACGAACGCGCCGGTGCAGATCGAGGCGACGCGCTTGCCCGCGGCTGAGGCGCGGCGCAGTGCGGCCAGGACGCTTGGTTCGATGTCGTCGCGGGCACCGGTGCCGGTCACGATGACGGTGTCGGCGTCGTCGACGGCCTCCAGCCCGTGGGGGACGGCGACCTCCAGGCTGCTGCTGGTGGCGATGGGTCCGGGGCGGGCGGTGCAGATGCGTACCTGGTAGCCGGGGCGGCCGTTGACGGTCATCTCGCCGAGGACGAGCTCCGGGATGGAGAGGTCGAAGGTGGTGGCGGGGGGAACGGCGACGACGGCAACCCGATGAATGGCCCGCATGGCCCGAACCTCCGGATGTTTGGCATTCGGGCCACTACCTTAGGGATCACCCGGGGCGGAGGGTAGAGCCGTTGGGGCGGACGGTCCCAGCTCTTCGACCAGGGAGTGCACGCGTGTCCTTGTACGTCATCGTCGGAGCCGGAGCCACGGGATCGGCCGCCGCACGGCTGTTGGCGGACGCCGGTGAGCAGGTCCGGCTCCTTACCCGCCGTGGCGGCGGGCCGGCGCACAATCGGATCGAGCGGGTGGCCGTCGACGCCACCGATACCGCGCGGCTGACCGAGGCGACCCGCGGGGCAGCGGCGCTCTTCAACTGCGCCATGCCCGCTTACGACCGTTGGCCGACCGAATTCCCGCCGCTGGCCGCCTCGTTGCTAGCCGCGGCGGAAAGCAGTGGAGCGGACTACGTCATGCTCGGAAACACCTACGGCTACGGACCCGTGGACGGACCCGTCACCGAGGACCTTCCCATGGCGCCCACCAGTGTCAAGGGCCGTGTCCGGGCTCAGATGTGGCACGACGCACTCGCCGCCTACGAGGCGGGTCGGGTGCGGGTGACCGAGGTCCGGGCCAGCGACTACCTCGGTGTGGGCGCCTACTCGCCGTTCACGCTCATGGTGGGGGCACAGGTGCTGGCCGGCTCGCCCGTCTCCTACCCGGGAGATCTCGACGCCCCACACAGCTGGACCTATACCGGTGATGCGGCCCGGACACTGATCGCCGCCGCCCGGGACGAGAAGTCCTGGGGTCGAGGCTGGCACGTGCCGTCCACCTCTCAAGCCCCGGTCCGCGAGCTGGCCGCCCGCCTGGCACTGGCAGCCGCCGTACCCGGCCCCGAGCTGGCACACATGACCAGGGCCGAGCTGGAGGAGATCGGACGGACCGACTCGGTCATGGCGGAGTTCCCGGAAATGCTGTACCTGTACGACCGTCCCAACATCCTCGAAGCGTCGCTCACAGCGTCGCTCTTGAACCTCGCCCCGACTCCCATCGACGTGGTCCTCGACGAGATGGCCGAGGAGCACGGCCGGCCCAAGGCCTGACGCCCTCTCCGCCATCCTGGCCGCGCTCCCGTCCATCGGTGTCCGACGTCAACGGCCACGCCAGGGTCGACCAGGTCCTCTCACTCGTCGGCGAGGGTCTCTTCGGGGTTGGGTGAGAGGGCCGTCTGTTCACGGGCCTTGACCCCTGATCTTGGACACACGAGACCCTGGATCCTGAGGATCTGTGCGAGGTGTCGGCTTCGTATCGCGCCACGCAGTTGCTGCAGCAGCCGGGCCCCCAGTCCCGCGGGGCACAGTAGTCCCTGATGTAGCGTCAGCGCCCATGAACAGAATCATGTACGGGGCAAACCCCCGGTGGATCGGGGCGGTTGGCGCGTTTCTGGCCCTGCTGCTCTCGGCGGTCACCCTCTCCGTGGCTCATCCGGCCGCGGCCGCCTCCGTCCTGGCCCCGATCGACCCCAGCGGGTTCAAGATGCGGGCGGGGGACTTCACGAACCGCGGCGCCGCGATCCAGCAGATCGAGGCGTCGGGGAGCGTCTCCCTGCGCACCTCGCCCGACCAGGTGCTCGCGGACGGCGGTCACGCCGGTCGGGCGGGACTGTGCCACAACACCAACCTCGACGGCTCACTGAAGTACGACGGCTTCTGCTGGGACCAGGACGACGACACCTCGGCCGTCTGGACGCCCCAGGGACTGACCGGTTCGCACGACGCCCAGCCGAGCGGCACCTGGAACGGGCACTACCTCTACATCGCCTCCTGGCACTTCACCGACAACGACTATGCGCGGATCACCATCGCGGAGTCGACCGGCACCTCGGTCACCTACCAGCACGTGCTGCTGGTCGACCCGTACTCCACCGGCAGCGGCTACACCTTCCGCCCGGTGGGCGGGGCCGGCGACCGGTCCGGGATGGACGTGCTGAGCGGCCATGCGGACGGTGTCACCTGGTACGGCAACAAGCTCTTCGTCGCCACCGGGCACCAGATACAGGTCTACGACCTGCGGCACCTGTGGAAGATGAGCGACACCTCCACCGACCAGGTCGGCATCCTGGGCAACGGCAAGTCCTCGGCCCGCTACCACAACTGGGCGCTGCCCATGGCCGGCATCTACTTCACCGGCAACACGGGTGACCCCTGCGACGCCACGCGGCCGTGCCTGACCTCGCTCAGCCTGGACCGCACATCCTCACCGGACGCCCTGGTCACCTCGCAGTTCGCCACCCAGGGGGGTGGGCCGCTGATCCGCTGGCCGCTGAACGCGAGCACGGCGCTCCCGGACACTGACACCGCGAACGACTACACCGGGACCGTCACGGCGACCGGTGCCTACACCGTGCCGATCTGGAAGGTGCAGGGAGCCGCCACGGACGGCACCTATTACTACTTCAGCGGAGAGTGCCCCGAGACCGCGGGCACCACCGACTCCAACGTGCCGTACTGCATCCACCGGGCGCTGCCGGGCGGCGCGCCGCACGTCCTCACCCATGCCCCGCCGCTGACCCAGAACCTCTCCTACGCCCCCTCGTCCGGGCGCCTGTGGGGGCTCAACGAGCGGGAGGACACCACCACCGGGAAGCGGGTGGTCTTCTCCCTGGTACCGTCCGCTTGATGACCGCCGGGTCACCCCGTCGAGCACACGAAGGCGGAGGCGCTGCTGCCGGGCATGGCCGAGCGCTCCGACGTGCTGATCACCGCCAAGCACGGGGTGTTCCCTCTGGCCGCGCCGGCCGGGGGCAAGGAGGGACGGGCTCTGGCGGTGCTGCGCAGCGGCGGTGGCAGGACGCCCCGGCCCGCTGTGCTTCCGCACGAACGCGACGGGAAGCTCGGTCCGGTCAGTGGTTGCCTTTTTGAAGCCCTGAGGCTGACGGAGTCGATGGCGCACAGCGACCAGTCCGGCATCGACGCCGCTCCGCGCAGGCGCTCTCCGATGGTCGCCGGACACCACGCCTCCGTGCGCTGGGCGGCCACCGGCACCTACGCCGGCGGCTTCCCCGGTACCAAGGCTCAGCCCGGCACCGTCGTCACCTTTGTGACGCACGCTCTGCGACCTCCACCGCCCTCCCCGGGCACACCGCCGGGGAGGGCGGCGGACCACTATGAGCCAGGCGAGTGCCGACCGCTCTAGGGCGCGTATCGGGTCGTGATCACCTGCGGGTTCGGTGGGCGGCGGAAGTGAGACGGTAGGTCCCGGCCGTCCGTGCCGGGGCCAGGCGGTTCAGGTTTCGCCGTCCAGAGGGAGAGCGGTGTCAGACCGCTCCGATACGGTCATGTCCATGAGAGCTACAGGAACGTTCACTGTCAAAGCGTTCGTCCCAACCGAGCTGAAACCGGACCCGGCTGTGCCCACCGGGCTTCCGGTGGGTGTCGCAACGATGGAGAAGCACTTCGAGGGCGAGGTTGCCGGCCGCTCGGCGACCCTGTTCACCGCTGCGTTCGACCAGGCGACCGGGGTGGGCACCTATGTGGCCACGGAGTCGTTCGAAGGCTCGCTGTTCGGCCGGGCCGGCGCCTTCAACTTCGTGCACTCGGCGACGACGTCCGGCAACGACCGCACGGCGGAGTTCTTCACCATCGTCCCCGCGAGCGGCACGGGAGAGCTGGCCGGGATCTCCGGTGCCGGAGGAATGGCCATCGACGCTGATGGAACGCACCGGATTTGGTTCGACTACGACTGGAAGTTGGCCGATGACAGACGATGTGCATGAAGTAAGGGCTGTCGTCCTGCGCATGTACGAGGCATTCAACGGTCGGGACCTGGCTGCTCTGGAGACGGTCCTCGCACCGGACTTCGTGAGCCACCCGCTGAGATCGACCGGTATCGGGGCTGTCGCAGATGCCTGGTCCAAGATGTTCGCAGCCCACCCTCACATCCAGGTCGTCGTCGAGGGCATGCTCGTGGACCACGACCAGGTCGCCGTCCGTTCCGTGTTGCACGGGCTTTCGAACTCCGTGCCCGCTGGCGCGGCGCCTGCACCCATCATGATGGAGTTCTTCCGAGTTCAGCACGGCTTGATCGCCGAGCTATGGGGGCTGTCCAGTCTCGGTCGGCCGGCCGCCTAGTGACCTGAGTCGGAGATTTTCGGGTAGTTCTCGCGAGCTGCCAGGCGTGCCGGAGGCCGGACTCCAGCAGGCCGGGCCAGACCTGGCGGCCACACGGTACCCGGCTGAAGGCCGCCGATCTGACGAAGAATCTCTGACTCAGCTCACCAGGGCCTGTCCGGCGGATCATGTGACTTCTCGCGCTTCGGTCCGTTGGCATGGCCATGGGGCGGGGAGATCTCACGAACGAGGAGTGGGCCCGGCTGAAGCCGCATCTGCCCAAGGCTGGGCAGCGCGGCGGTCGTTGGGCCAGTCACCGCAGGATCATCAACGGGATCCTGTACCGGAACCGGACCGGGATGCCGTGGCGGGATCTGCCTGCGCGGTTCGGGAAGTGGAAGACCGTGTATGAGCGGCACAGACGTTGGTCAGCGGACGGCACGTGGGACAGGCTCTTCGCGGCCGTCCTGGCCGACGCGGATGCCCAGGGCAGCATCGACTGGTCGATGGTGTCGGTGGACTCCACCACCTGCCGAGCCCACCAGCACGCGGCCGGAGCACGCAAGAGGCCCCCGCAGATCGGGAAAAGGCGCGCGCCCCGGCAACACCGTCCCGACGAGGGGCTCGGACGCTCCCGGGGCGGCCTCACCTCCAAGATCCATCTGGCTGGGGAAGGCGGGCTCCGTCCCCTCGCCCTGCTGATCACTCCAGGCCAGTGGGGCGATGCCCCCCGCAGTTCAGCCCCGTCATGGAACGCATCCGTGTCGGCCGCCTCGGCGGCGAACGCCCCCCGCACACACCCGGAAGCTCGCCGAACAGACACACCACGAAGCCCGAGGTGTAGGGTCTCACCGCCGATGACATGTCGATCTTCTGTGACCTGCTGGTTCTGTGTTGTCTCACCGCGATGTCACCCAAGATCAATCTCAGATCGATGCTATTTCCTCGGCGGAACCATGAGTCTGCGGCTGAGCCACCGAGCACGAGGACCACAGGCGAGCTCATATCGCGCACCGATGAGTTTTTTGTGTCGCGCCGGTCTGTACGCGTGAGACCGACTCACGGAGGGCTGGAGCCATGCGGAAACTGATCTACGGCATGAACCTGACCCTGGACGGCTACATCGCCGCGCCCGGCAACGACATCGGCTGGAGCGTGCCGAGCGACGAGCTGTTCCAGTTTTGGTCCGACCAGTTGCAGGCGACCGACTTGACGCTGTACGGGCGCAAGCTGTGGCAGACGATGAGCTCCTACTGGCCGACCGGCGACCAGCAGCCCAACGCCACCCCGGCGCAGGTCGAGTTCGCGCGCCGCTGGCGGGACATGTCGAAGGTGGTGTTCTCCTCGACGATCGACAAGGTCGACTGGAACACCCGCCTGGTCACCGGCGACGCGGTCGCCGAGATCACCCGGCTCAAGGCCGAGGACGGCGGCCCGATGGACATCGGCGGCGCGACGCTCGCCGGGGCGGCCATGCGGGCTGGGCTGATCGACGAGTACGTGCTGGCCACCGCGCCGGTCCTGGTGGGCGGCGGCACGTCGTTCTTCACCGCGCTGGACAGCTGGGTGAACCTGAACGTGGTGGAGACGCGGACGCTTCCCTGCGGCGTGATCCTGACCAGGTACGAGACGAGGCGCTGAGCGCCCGTCCCGCGACTCGACCGCCCGCCGGGTCCACGCGAACGTGAACGCCACCACTGGGGTGGACAGCCAGCAGTGCGCTCAGCACCGCTTCCCGGTCTGTCCGCCCCTTGCCGAGTCCGGGAGGCCGCCAGACAGCAGCGGCGCTCATCGGGTCGTCGGGTAGCCGATCTGGGCTATGTCCTTGGCCAGATCACCGAGTGTCACTTCCGGGTTCAACGCCGAGACGATCTCCTGACTCAGCGGCGTGAGATCAAAAAAACCGCTTGCACCGCGGCCAGGTCAAGCGTGACCTCGTAGACCTCCTCGGCGAACTGGACAGCCAGTGGAGGTGCGGCGAAGTACACGTGCCGGACGAGGACATGGACGACGCCGACGGTGCTGAGTGGCTGTTCGATGTGCTCATCGCGGGCAGTGCCGAGGCCTACCGGGAGCTGCCGGCCTACCGCCTTTACACCGCCCGCTGGTCGCTGGCCGACCTCACACCCGACCGCGGCCCACCGACCACCGCTCCGGACCGGAAGCCCCCGCCGCCCTGGGCACACCGGCCGCGCCCCGCCCCTCGGACCTGAGCCGGGGAGTGGGAGATACCTCGGGTCCCGTTGCCCTACGAGCGGGCCGTCCTCGCCGGCGCGGTGGTCCCCGAGAAGCTGCGCACCACCGTCACCGCCGCGCGAGGCCGGGCGTAGGACGTCGTCGCGCACCAGGCGGCGATGCCCTAGCAGATGCTCGCGCCCCCGGCCGCCGAGCCGCAGCACGACGACCAGGAGCCGGAAGCCGGGCACCGGGAGACGATCGATCTGACGGCGCTGCGGGCCTTGGCAAAGTCCCGCACGGACGTGGAAGCCCTCGATCTGACGGCCGAGCGGCTGCGCCACCTCCAGGACGCGTTTACCAAGGCGGCCGCCGACTCCCGCGCTCGAGCAGACCGCTACGCCGACTGGGACGATGCCGACCCAGTGCACCCGGTGCGCCAGGACGACCAGCGGACGCACCGCCCGCAGGAGCCCGGACCACAGCGCGGCCGGGAGCCGACCACTGACCGATGCGGGGGTGTGCACCGACGATGCCCGGCATCCACTGGACCGCGTTCCGGTTGACGGTGACCAACCGCTGGGACGCGATGGTGCGGCGTTGGGCCATGTCGTTCGCCCTGCCCGCCGGTATGCATGCTTATGAGGAAGGAACCGCGCGTGGTTCACCGTCGCTGCACGTGCTGCATGGCTTCGACCGCACCGCCGCCGCACCGCCGTCGTCCGACGCGGCGGCGCCGACGCGCTGGTCTGGGTGGTGGAAATCGCCTGGGACTCGAACGTGCTGGGCGAGCGGGTACCCCTTCGCTGGGTGAAGCTGAAGGCGTGAGCATCAGTAGCGAGCACCCCGTAAGTGCTGAGCAGATCTACGCGGCGCTGGCCGCTCTGGCGGCTGAGCCGCCGGCAGATCCGGAGAAGCGACCCAGGGGGCCGCAGGAAGAGGACCGTCTGCAGTTGCTGGGCAGGCTGCTGGCGAAAACTGAGCTCGAGATCACCGCCGCAACCCGTCTGACCGAGGAAGGGGAGATCGAGGACGTCCTTGAGACGCTGCTCGGCTGGGGGGAACAGGTGGGAGCGGACTTCGGCTTGGCGGTCAACGTCCTGACGAACCGGCTGCAGCGCACCGCGGTGCAGGTCTCCGAACCCGAGGCGGAAGAACTGCCACCGGGCCGGGAGGCCGCCTTCGCCGCCGTCATGACAGCGGTGTACGCGCTGGGCGCCCAGCTGCACGCCGAGCGCGGCGATACGGAGGGAACCCGAAGCGCTCTGAGCGGGGCGGAAGAGGCCCTCATCGACATCCTGCAAGGCATGCATGACCTGCGCGTCTCCATCGGCGACGCGCCCGGGCCGGACGTCTGAGGCCGGATCCCGGGGGTGCGGTCTGCTCGGCGGCGTCCTGGATCGGGTGCGCGATGACAGCTGACGGTCACGGGGACGCTCGCGTACGGCGTCGACTCCACCGCCCACCGGCCCGCCGCCCAGACCGGGCGGGCGAAGCTCGCCGTCCTGCCGCGCGGCCTGGACCGCGCCACCCGCACACCCACGCCCAGCTGCTCAGCTCCATCCCCGCCACCAGCGGCGCAGTGTTCAGCCTCCACCGGCTGGCACCGAGGCCGGCAGCGCGACGCTCAAGGCGAGCTCCCGCCTTGTGGCCGAGCTCGCCCGTGCGGACATCGTCATCAAGGCCGTGGACTGCACCGAGGCGACACACGTGGCCGAGTCCGCCGTCGCCCTGAACCGGTCTCTGCCCGCCGCACCCGCCGAGGGCGACGTCCGCTCCAGCGGCAGCTCCCGCCTGCTCGCCGAACAGCGTGCCGTGCTCTGCCTGGATCCCCGCGCGAGCGCTCGTCCTGCTCCAGACGCCCCAACCGCCCCCTGCCCGGCCGTCGATCCGGGCACGTCCGCCGGGAGAGGGCCGCCCTGTGCCTGGGCACGTCGACTTCTTCGATGCCGTCGTCACCGCCTACCCCGACCACCTCGGCGTCTCCGTTCAACGTGTCGGCGTGGTCTTGGTGCTCGGTGGTGCGAGCTCGCCCCGCACTTGCCGCACGCGCCGTGGTGCTCAGCCGCAGAGCGGCGGCATGCGTTGCTGCCGCCGCTCTCCGACTGCCGCCTCCGGTGCCAGCGGTCAGGTTCAGGTGCCTGTCCGCGCCTTGCCGGTGTGGCAGGTCCCGCCGCTGACCGCATCAAGGTGCTTTGCCACTGTGGGCCGGGCGGCCTGGGCGGCCGCGCGGATCTTGGTGTCCTTGCCGGAGGACACTTCCTTGTCGATCAGTGCGAGGGCCTGCCGGTGGCTCGTGTCCTGGCCCTGCAACCACACCCGGTCGTAGTCCCGTTTTCCGTGCAGGGACTTCAGCGTGGTGAGCTGCTTCTGCTGGGCGGCCGGCGTTGTGGAGGGCAGGACGATGCCCTTGCTGCGAGCCAGCGCCACGACCTGCGCATCGAACTTGGTGTGATCGCGCACGAACATGTCCGCTACCTGTTTCACACAGGCGCTGGTGGTGTGCTTCTGGGCGTCCTTGGCGGTGGCGATCTCCGCGAGGTTGCCCTGGTGAATCATCTTGAGGAAGGCGGCGTCGGGTCTGGTGACCGGGGCTGCCGCCGTGGCCGGAGCGGTGAATCCGGCCACGGTGAGCGCCATGGTCGCGGCGGCTGTGCCGCACGGGCGGTTCATTCGCATAGTGTCCTCCACGTGTCGTGGAACCGGATGATGAGCCGGCCGATGATCCGGGGCGCCCCGTGCAGCAGATGCGCCGGACCCGCCGCCTCCAGGGCCATGCTGACTGCCTTCGCCACCCACTCGCTTTCCGAGCCATCCGACGGAAGTGACGCATCCTCCGGGGAATCCGGCCCTGGCCGGAGCAACGAGACGATGCGCGGGCGCACGGCCAGGTACGCCCGAACGAGTGAAGAGGGGGGACCGCCACCAGCAGGCCGCGGCCCCGCGCTGCGGCCGCTGGCGCCGCCCCCCGGGCGTCTTCGATCCGCAGCCCAGTCCATCCCCGACCTATCGACACGCTTCTAGGTGTATTGATCACGAGCGTTGTTAACGCGGGCTGGTCCTGATCGTGGCGAAGGCCTCCGTGTGTGGTGGAGGTGTCGAATCTTCACCGCACGGAGGCCTTCGTGTCCCACCGTAATGCCCGGCTGACCGTTCACGGCAGGCGGCTGCTCGTCGAACGTGTCCGCTCCGGCCGTCCCGTCGCCCACGTTGCTGCAGAGGTGGGCATCTCCCGTCCCACAGCCCACAAGTGGATCCGGCGCTGGCGCTCCGAGGGCGAGAGCGGCCTCGTCGACCGTTCCAGCCGCCCCCGCAGGACGCCGCACCGGACGGCAGCCGCCACCGAGGCACATGTCTGCAGGCTGCGGCAGGACCGCAAGCTGGGCCCGGCACGTATCGGACCGATCCTGGGTCTGCCCGCGTCCACCGTGCACCGCATCCTCACCCGGCACGGCCTGAACCGTCTGGCCTTCCTGGACCGGCCCACCGGCCAGCCCATCCGCCGCTACGAACGCGACCGGCCCGGCGAACTGGTCCACGTCGACGTCAAGAAGCTCGGCCGTACACCCGACGGCGGCGCCTCCGCCGGGCCGCGGCCTTCTTCACCACCTGCGGCATCGCCCGCATCGAGCGGGTCCTGACCGACAACGCATGGCCATATCGCAAGAGCTTCGCCTGGCGGCAGGCCCTGGCCGACCTCGGCGCGATCGGCAAGCTGACCCGCATCTACCGGCCGCAGACCAACGGCAAAGTCGAACGCTTCAACCGCACCCTGCTCGACGAATGGGCCTACCTGCGGCCCTACACCACCAACGACGAACGCACCGCCGCCCCGTAGGCCCCGTTGTGCAGGGCGTTCCGTTCGACGACTGCGTCCCTCTAATGCTCCAGCCCACGGATGGGGTTGAGGCGCTGCAGGTGTCGTTGATGCCGTTCCAGCACTTCGGTGGCCTGCAGCGCGCGAGCGTGAGTCCACCGACGATCACCACCAGCAGGGCCAGGGTGTCGCGCCCGAAGCGGCGACGGTGGTTGTCGTCGAGCTGGCCGAGCTGGGCGATCGCGGTGGACGGCGCCTCGACACCAGTGGCCAGTGCCATGGCGACCGGGAAGGCCAGCACCATGGCGAGTATCGCCGGGCGACCGGGGTCGTGGGTGGCGGCCAAGTGGCCGGTCGCGTGGGGAGCGGCGAAGCGGAGCACCCACGCTCGCCGTCGTCGCCACGCATGTGACAGTGGGGAGGCGGCGCCGCACCCGGGGAGGCGCTCACTCCGAGATGTATCGACCGGAAGTGCGCGCGGCCACCCGGACTCCGTCCCTCCCCAATGCATCGGCATCCGCAGTCCGGCGGGAGACGCCGTGCTCGGACCTGTCCAGCAGGACGCGCACCCAGAAGCCGGCCATCAGGATGAGCACCGCGGTGAACGTGACTGTGGGGAAGCCCGCCACAACGTCGGAGATCTCCCGCATCGCTCCACTCATTCGTCCAGGCCTGGGAAATGAGGATTTTGGCGCCGGACGTCCGTTGCCCGGCACCGGAGTCACCCCGTTTCCGCAAGACCATCGTCGCATCGACGCCCGAGTCGTCGCAGTGCCGAGATTCGGCAGTACGACGTGTCTTGCCGCTGCGGGGCTCTGGCAGAGCGTGTGGCTGATCGAGCCCCCAGTGGTGTCAGTCGGCTTCGGCGCGCGCCTCGACGTCCTCGATGCCGGTGGGCCGGCCGGCGCGGTTCCACCGCACGTACAGGCCGCCTGCGATCAGCAGTGTGGCCACCATCGACAGCACCGGCCAGCCGCGCAGCAGGTTCACCACGAGGGTGAACGCCACGGCCGCCGCGGCAAGACCGTTGACCCAGGCCAGTGCCGGCTCGCGTTCCTGTCGGGCGAAGCGGGCCATGGAGACCAGGCCGACCAGGAAGCTGACGAAGACCGCGACCGCGTAGAACAGCACCAGCTCCTGCTCCTGGCCCGCCGCCGCGATGATGATCAGGGCGGCGGCCGCCAGGTACACCACGACCGACCAGTACGGGGTGTGGTAGCGATTGGTCCGGCCGAGCACCGGCGGCAGCACGCCCGGCCGCTCGGCCGTGCCGGACAGCGCCTTCAGCAGGCCCGGTCCGGCCTGGAAGGAGGAACTGGCGGCGGCGAGCAGCAGCAGGGAGCTGGTCAGCTGGAACGCTCCGTAGAGCCAGCCGGGGCCGGCCGCGGCGTGCGCGATGTCGGCGATCTGGGTGGAGTCCGTGCCGGGGATGCCGATGTGCAGGCGTACGGCGAGCGCGGTCAGGGCGAGGGTGAGCCCGCCGACGATCACCACGAGCAGAGCGAGGGTGCCGCGGCCGAAGCGGCGGCGGTGGGTGTCGTCGAGCTGGCCGAGCTGGGCGATCGCGGTCGACGGCGCCTCGACGCCGGTGGCCAGTGCCATGGCCACGGGGAAGGCGAGCACGACGGCCAGGACGGCCGAGTGACCCGGGTCGTGGGTGGCGGCTGCGTGGCCGGTGGTGTGCGGTGCCGCGAAGCCGAGCACCAGCACGGTCACGGAGACGGCCACGAATGCCACCGTCATCACGGCGAACAGCAGCCTTCCGCCGTGCCCGAACCAGGTCAGCCCGGCCACCACCAGCAGCAGGATCAGCGCCAGTGGGATACGGATCGGCGCGAGGGCCGGGAACAGGGCGATCACCGCGCTGGCCGCGGCCGCGATCGAGATGCCGATGGTGAGCACGAAGTCCACGACCAACGCGCCGATCGGCAGGAACGTCCAGCGTGGCCCGAACGCCCGCGCCGCCGCCGCGGCCGCACCCCCGCCCCTGGGGAAGCGCCGTACGAGCTGCCAGTAGTTGGCGGTGACCACGACGACGAGCCCGATGACCAGGCTCATGGTGGGCAGCAGCAGCGCCAGGTCCCCGTGCAGGGCGCGCAGCGCCGCCTCGATCGCGTAGGCGACGGAGGACACCGGGTCGGCGATCACCGCGAAGGCGAAGGCGAAGAAGAGGACGGACCGGCGCGGAGTACGGCCGCGCAGAGCGGATGCAGCCGCCGAGTAGACGGCAGCCTGCCTGGTGGGAGCCACGCGAAGACCTTTCCTTGGAACGGGAACGGAAGAGACTTCGCCGACCAGGCTTCCCGGCACTCCGCTGACAAGGCTACGTCAGGAAGCCGTCAGCGAATCGTCAAGGGTGCGTCAAAGTCGGCCGCGGTGGCCGCGTCGAGTGATGGCCACCAGGACCTGACGGGCGGTGGGCAGCGGCACGCGGCTGGGGAACGCGACCCTGACGCGCGGCGGCTCGGTTACCCGCTGCTCTGGGCAAAGTCCGCTGCAGCACATAGACTGTAAAGAAATGGCCAAGAACAGTGTGGGGTGTGCCGGGAAGTCTGGTCGGCGTTTTGAGGGGCTGTATGCCCGTTCGTCGATATTGCCCGGAGGTCTCCCTGCCGTGTCTGCCGACCCCCGTTCCCGGTCCTTGTTTCTTGGCGTGCTGCCCCTGCCGGAACGGCAGGCGGTCGCCCGGGCTCTGCGCACCGAGACGGTAGGCGGTCTGGTCCTGCTGGTGGCTGCCGTGGTGGCGCTGGTGTGGGCCAACAGTCCCGTGAAGGACGCCTACGAGGAGATACGCGACTTCCACTTCGGTATTCCCGCGCTCGGGCTGGATATGTCGGTCGGGCATTGGACCGCTGACGGGCTGCTGACACTGTTCTTCCTAATCGCCGGTATCGAGCTGAAGCGCGAGCTTGTGGTGGGGGAGCTGCGAAGCCCCGCCCGGGCCGCGTTGCCGGTGATCGCGGCGCTGTGCGGCATGGCGGTGCCCGCCGCACTCGACGGCCGCGATCAGGGATCTGGCGGGTGACCGCCGACGTCTCGGTCCTGGCCCCTGCCGTCATCGCCGCCGAGCTGATCATCAGGACGGCCATCGGCGAGTTACGCCGCTCCGGCACCGCTCGCCAGGAATGGGCCTTCGTCACCGACGGCTCAGCACTGGCCAGCGGAGCAGTCGCAGGCGGGGCCGTCATCGGGCCCGGCCGGCCTCATGCCGGGACGGCCGCGGTGGCCTGGGCTCTGCTCGTAGGAGCTCTCACCGCCCACCTGGTACACCACCCCAGGTCCCGCCCGTGACCGGCAACCACTTCGGCTGCCCGGCCTCCCTTACCGCCTGCCTCGTCAACCTCGCCGCGTCGCGACCGAACACAGTTGACCGCCATCACCAGCCCCGACGGGAGCCCTGATACCGATGATCTGGCAGTGGATCGGCCTCGCCTCCTTCTCTGTCACTTGCTGCCCGTGGGCATCGCCTTGCTCACTGTTCGGGTACCGCGGCGGCTGTGTCGTCGCCTTGCCCCGATGCGCCCCCGTGGTCTGGCGTTCCTCGCCTTTTATGCCACCGCGCCGCTCAACGCCGTTCCGCTCCTGGTCGGCGCCTCGCCTTCGATCATGCTGGCTACCACTGGCCTGGGTGGGGTACTGACGCTCGCGGGATGCGCAATAGTGATCATCTCCAGTCGACGGACCGGGGCCGTTGCCCGATGACCCGCTGCACGCGTGTGCTGCGGCATGTCTGGTCGTTCACGGCCTGGTGGCTGCTGCTAGCCCTGGCTCTGTGGTCCCTCGGGCAGGTCGTCGGCCAGGCTGCCTCTCTCATGGCGTGCGCTGCCTCCTCCGCGTTCCTTCTCGGTATCGGGGAGATCAGCTACTGGCTGCGTCACCGGCGGCCAGCGCGCCGTGGGCAAGCGGTGGCCGCTGCCAAGACGTCCCGTTCGCGGCACAGGGAGAGATGAGGCGGTGCGTTCGCGTTGGTGGTATGCCCTGCTGAGCGTCGGGTGCCTGCTGGGGTTCCTTGCTGCTGCGAGCGTCGGGGCCTGGGCTGAGCAGCAGAAGATCCGCCGGCTGTCTTCCGGCTGCGTGGCCGGGGGAGGTGCCATGCTGGGTGTCGGGCTGGTCATGGCCGGGCGGGCTCTTTTGCCCGGTCGGCTACGGCGGGCGATGTTCCGGGTGCCTGCGCCCGAAGGGGCGACGTCGACGCCCGGGGCCGCTGCGCTGACCTGCCCGCAGGAGTGCGGGCAGGCTCGTCGCCGGACGATCGTGCCGGCAGGTGGTGGCGAGGCCTTTCATAACGGAGAACCACTACTGCGGCTCAGTCCGCTCCGCGTGCCATGCATGGGGGTTCTCGCGCGCGTTGTGCGGGACGGTGGCGCGGGTGATGGCGGCCTCCACGGTGGCCATCTTGTCGGCGAGGAGGCCGAGCGCGGCCACAGCGCGGGTGAGGAGGTCCCCGGCGGGGTCGCCGAGGGTTTACGTCCGGACGTGGGCGGCCTTCACCTCGGCCCAGCGTGCGGCCTGTTCGGCGGTCAGGCTGCCGCGCAGTTCGGCCAGTTTCAGCAGGTTGGCCTCCGCTCCGCTGGTGAGGGTCTAAGAGGCCCCGGAAGCCGCTGACCAAGGCGGAGAAGAAGAAGCGGCTGCTCCTGCAACGCCAGCGGCTCCAGCAGGCTGGGCACCGGCGCTTCTACACCGGGCAGTCCCGCTGGCCCCGCCCCCCGGCGCAACCGCATCGGCAGCGCGGCCACGCGCCGCGACGCGCGCGTCCTGTCCCGGCTGTGGCACTCCCATGCGTGGCTGTGGTGACGTGGCGTGGACGCGGCGGTGTGGCGGCGGCTGGGACGCAAGAGCGAGCAGACACCGCCGCCAAGTTGCGGGAGATCACTGGTGTACTCGCCTCCCTCTGACCCGGACACCGAGCGCCGTATGCGCGCCCACCACGCCCGCGCCGCGCAGGCCCTGGATGTATGAGTTGAGCCGGACGGGGAGTTCTGGGGTTGGGCCGGGCGCACCTGGGTGTCCCGGCCCGCATCGCCGCCGGAGAGCCCGCCTGGCTGCGCCTGGTGACCTCACCGGAGGGCTCAGCCTGCGAGGGAATTCCCATCGCCGTCGACTCGCCTGAGGACGCGACGGTGTCGCCCGTCTCACCGTCGCCCTGGTCGTCGGCAAAGCCGTCGGCGGCATCCTCACCCACGCTCGCCGCGTCTTCCGCGAGCTTCACGTACGCGGCCACGTGTGAGCACGCCTGGAGGCGCACAGGGATCAGCAGATCCCGATGGGCAGCGACGCTGGATAGCCGGTGCTGCCCCGGGGCCACTTCATGAAGATGCCGCGCGAACTGCTGGGGGCATGGCACAGTTGCTTCCGCCGGGTCCGTCACTCCCCCCGTGGTGGCGGGCCCTCTTTACGTGGCTTACCGACAGGTGACGGCCTGGCTGAGGCGGTGCTTCCGCAGGGCCGGCCGGAGCGGCGAGCACGCGGTTCCGCTCCACGGAAAAGAGGCGCGGCCGTGCGGAGACTTCCAGGGGAAGTGCTGCCCCAATGTCTGCCCCCGTCTTCCAACGGCATGCACCGGCCCGGCGCGGGTTGCTACGAAGCTTTCCCGATCTCCGGCCTGTTGGCCTCGCTCGGCTAGCGCGTGGGGCGAGCGTGACCGTTGCAGGCGGCGACCGTTGAGATCATGTGTCGGCCACACGACGGCTGACGGCGGAAGGTCCCGGGCTGTCATGGCCCTCACCTAATCCCTGGGTCCTCCGTCTGCCCCAAGGGTCCGTCCGGCAAGTCGCCCTACTGGTCGTCGTCTTCTTCCCGGGCGTGTAGTTCGAGCCAGCGTTGGGCTTCGGTGTTCTGTCACATCACTCCGCGCTGGATCTGCTCGTGGGTCAGGCCGCTTTCGCGGGCCAGGTATTCCTCGCTGACTTCCTCGGGATGCCGTCGCAGCACGCGGGCGATCTTCCCCGGCCCATAGTTTGGCGCCCACGGACGGGCGGCGTTTGTACTGCTCGACAAGTTCTGTGAGGTGCTCGCGTGAGCATGCGACCAGCATGCGCTTGCCGTCGTATTTTGACTCCACCGCGTGGACGGCGGAGGAGTCCCGCACCAGCGCGTACCACTCGGTGCTGTCACCGACCACCGCTCCGCACAGATCGCAGATCTCCGGCTCGGCCTCTGCTTCGCTGCCGGCTTCCGGCCCGCCGTCCTCACTCACTGGCTGCCTGCCTCATTCGCCGCTGGCGGAGGTTGTTCGCCGGCCGCTTCGAGCACTATCGGTGCCACCGTCGACGGGTCGCCGCTGGCCACCCAGTGGAAGCGGGCCACCATCATCAGTTCATCGACGCTGTCGCGCATGAACCCGTCGACGATGCCGAGGCCGCCGGGGCGTTCGCGGAAGATGACTTCGCCCGGCTCCTCCTCGTCGGCGATCTGCTCATAGTTCCCCGTATCCGGACAGCCAAGGAACTCGTACACCCAGTGCCCCATGTCGTGCCTCCTGCGGAAACCAACGAGACCTGCGCTGATCAGTCAGGCACGGGGGTTGTGGATACGCCCGAACAGTGCAGTGGGGGCTGTACCAGAGCGCGGGTGCAGCCCCCACCTGGAGGAAGGCAGGGCCTCGCCCTCTTCAACGATCACATGACTGGGATGAAACGGCAGGAATCTGGTTCAACCTGCTGATACAGGCTGGCGCAGACCACCGCGGGCGTGCGAGTGAAAGCCAGAGCCCGGGCACCGTCACGCCCGGGCTCTCCGACACTGAACAAACTCGCCGACTCACCGAACCACCTGCCCTCACGCCCACCCCAAGCCCCAGCGCCGCGAGCTGCGCGGGAGCTGCGGCGGCCGATCGGAAGGGCACGTGATCAGCCCGCCCCTCCGATGTCACGGACCTCGATCGCTCCGGCGTGCGGCATGCACTGAATCCAGCACCGCCGCCGGAACGCCTCCCGAATCTCCTCCACGGGGCCCGGGTCGCGCACATCGGGCCAGGCCCGCGGATCCATCCGCGCGACCTCCACGAGCGCCATCACCTCCTGGCGGGCCCGGTCGTCCGGCAACTGCGCCATGACCTCCACCGCGAGTTCCTCCACCACCACGCCGTACCGCATTCCGCGCACTTCCGTGGGATCGACTCGGGCAGCAGCGTACGGAGAAGCCGCCGGACGCGTTCCGGCCTGTGGATAACCCGGATCGGTCGGATGGCGGACGGCGCGGGCCCGGACCTCCGCTGGATCGGAAGGCCGGGCCCGCCTCGTACGCCTTCGCCGGTCAGGCCGGCGCGGGCTGCAGTGCGGCGAGCGGGGACCGCTGGCCTTTCTCGGCGCGCAGCTGCGTTGAGTTGCAGGGGCCGCTTTTCCGTGGCCCGGTCGCCCGTTTCAGTGCCCGCACGTGGGACGGCTGACGGGGAGCGCAGTGCTGCCCGGTGCCGTCGCCGGGTTTCGCCGCGCAGCACTGCGCGTCGACATCGGTGGTGATCCTTTCAGGTGCCACCCGGATGGCCTTCGTACACTTGTTGCGCTTACTGGCCCTAACAGAAGTCGTTGATCACGTGACTGTCGGCTTGTCCACTCGTTGGTGTGGTCGTGGGGAAGCGTCAGTCGCGGCCGTGGATCGTG
>NZ_JBVHTR010000025.1:0-85377 GCF_055565775.1 Streptomyces sp. NPDC028331
ACCCCCCCCCCCCCCCCCCCCCCCCCACCCCCCTCCCCTCCCCCCCCCCCCCCCCCCCCCCCCCCCCCCCCCCCCCCCCCCCCCCGCTGCAGTTTTGGGGGGACATCGTGGGACATCGCCCGGATCCGACCGTGGCCGGAACCGGTCACTGCGGCCGGCCCGGCGATCAGCCGCGTCCCATCGCCCGGGAGAGCGCGATCTCGATCACCACGCGTGACGGGTTCGGCGTCGGCACCCTCTTGTAGCGCTCGGCGTAGCGCCGCTCCGCCTCCGCGACCCGCTCCGGGTCGGCCGAGACCCGCGCCCGCCCCTCCAGCGTGGCCCACCGCCGCCCGTCCACCTGGCAGACCGCGACCGGCGCCCCCTGGGGCCCCGCCGCCGTCACGTGCCCGACCTTGGCGCTCGTCCTGCTGGCGATCACCCGGGCCAGCCGTGCCTCGGGGTCGTACGTCACGCCGACCGGCACGACATGGGGGCTGCCGTCCGGGCGCAGGGTCGTGAGCGTGCACAGGTGTCTTTCCCGCCAGAACCTGAGGTACTCGGCATCGGGTGCGCCGGGGTCTTGGGAGTGCGTGGCCATGAAACCGGAACCTAGCCGTTCCCTCTCCCGAGCGCTGCCTTGAGTGGAATAGACTCAACTTTGTGTACGTTGACGTAGTCACAGTGGAAGGCAACAGCTGAGCGCGGCTGACCCGCAGGAGGAGAACGGACACGTGGACGCCGAGCTGACCAACAGGAGCCGGGACGCGATCAACGCGGCCACCCAACGGGCCGTGTCCGAGGGCCACCCGGACCTCACCCCCGCCCACCTGCTCCTCGCGCTGCTCGAGGGGCAGGACAACGAGAACATCATCGACCTGCTCGCCGCCGTGGACGCCGACCAGGCCTCCGTACGGGCCGGTGCCGAGCGCCTGCTCGCCGGGCTGCCCAGCGTGACCGGCTCGACCGTGGCGCCGCCGCAGCCCAACCGCGACATGCTGGCCGTGATCGCGGACGCGGACAAGCGCGCCAAGGACCTCGGCGACGAGTACCTGTCCACCGAACACCTGCTCATCGGCATCGCCGCGAAGGGCGGCGCCGCCGGTGACGTCCTCTCCCGGCAGGGAGCGGACGCCAAGAAGCTGCTGGACGCGTTCCAGAAGACCAGGGGAGGACGCCGGGTGACGACCCCGGACCCGGAGGGCCAGTACAAGGCCCTCGAGAAGTTCGGCACCGACTTCACCGCCGCCGCGCGCGACGGCAAGCTGGACCCGGTCATCGGCCGGGACCAGGAGATCCGCCGCGTCGTGCAGGTGCTGTCCCGCCGTACCAAGAACAACCCGGTCCTCATCGGTGAGCCCGGCGTCGGCAAGACCGCCGTCGTGGAGGGGCTCGCCCAGCGGATCGTGAAGGGCGACGTGCCCGAGTCGCTGCGGAACAAGCGGCTGGTCGCGCTCGACCTCGGTGCCATGGTCGCGGGCGCGAAGTACCGCGGTGAGTTCGAGGAGCGGCTGAAGGCCGTGCTCTCCGAGATCAAGCAGAGCGACGGCCAGATCATCACCTTCATCGACGAGCTGCACACCGTCGTGGGCGCGGGCGCCGGCGGCGACTCCTCGATGGACGCCGGCAACATGCTGAAGCCGATGCTGGCCCGCGGCGAGCTGCGCATGATCGGCGCGACCACGCTCGACGAGTACCGCGAGCGCATCGAGAAGGACGCCGCGCTGGAGCGCCGCTTCCAGCAGGTGTTCGTGGGCGAGCCGACCGTCGAGGACACCATCGCCATCCTGCGCGGTCTCAAGGGCCGCTACGAGGCCCACCACAAGGTGCAGATCGCGGACAGCGCCCTGGTGGCCGCCGCCGCTCTGTCCGACCGCTACATCACCTCCCGCTTCCTGCCCGACAAGGCCATCGACCTGGTCGACGAGGCGGCCTCCCGGCTGCGCATGGAGATCGACTCGTCCCCGGTCGAGATCGACGAACTCCAGCGTGCCGTGGACCGGCTCCGCATGGAGGAGCTCGCCCTCGACAAGGAGACCGACGCGGCCTCCCGTGAGCGCCTGGAGAAGCTGCGCCGCGACCTCGCCGACAAGGAGGAGGAGCTGCGGGGCCTGACCGCCCGCTGGGAGAAGGAGAAGCAGTCCCTCAACCGCGTCGGTGAGCTGAAGGAGAAGCTCGACGACCTGCGCGGCCAGGCCGAGCGCGCCCAGCGCGACGGTGACTTCGACACCGCCTCCAAGCTGCTGTACGGCGAGATCCCGGCCGTGGAGAAGGAGCTGGAGGCCGCCTCCGAGGCCGAGGAGGAGGCCACCAAGGACACCATGGTCAAGGAGGAGGTCGGCTCCGACGACATCGCGGACGTCGTCGCCTCCTGGACCGGCATCCCCGCCGGGCGCCTCCTGGAGGGCGAGACGCAGAAGCTGCTGCGCATGGAGGAGGAGCTCGGCAAGCGGCTCATCGGCCAGAGCGAGGCCGTACGGGCCGTGTCCGACGCCGTCCGCCGCAGCCGCGCGGGCATCTCCGACCCCGACCGGCCGACCGGCTCGTTCCTCTTCCTCGGCCCCACGGGCGTCGGCAAGACCGAACTGGCCAAGGCGCTCGCGGACTTCCTCTTCGACGACGAGCGGGCCATGGTCCGCATCGACATGTCGGAGTACGGCGAGAAGCACAGCGTCGCCCGGCTGGTCGGCGCACCGCCGGGGTACGTCGGCTACGAGGAGGGCGGTCAGCTCACGGAGGCGGTGCGCCGCCGCCCGTACAGCGTCGTCCTGCTCGACGAGGTGGAGAAGGCGCACCCCGAGGTCTTCGACATCCTGCTCCAGGTGCTGGACGACGGCCGGCTGACCGACGGTCAGGGACGCACGGTCGACTTCCGCAACACCATCCTGGTGCTGACCTCGAACCTGGGCAGCCAGTTCCTGGTCGACCCGCTCACCAGCGAGGTGGAGAAGAAGGAGCAGGTCCTCGAGGTGGTCCGGTCCTCCTTCAAGCCGGAGTTCCTCAACCGGCTCGACGACCTGGTGGTCTTCTCGGCGCTGACCAAGTCCGAGCTGGAGCGCATCGCGCAGCTCCAGATCGACCGCCTGGCCAAGCGGCTGCGCGAGCGGCGCCTGACCCTGGAGGTCACCCCCGAGGCGCTGGCCTGGCTCGCCGAGGAGGGCCTGGACCCGGCGTACGGCGCCCGCCCGCTGCGCCGCCTGGTCCAGAGCGCCATCGGCGACCGTCTCGCCAAGGAGATCCTGGCGGGAGAGATCAAGGACGGCGACACGGTCCGGGTGGACCGGTTCGGCGAGGGCCTGCTGGTGGGGCCGGCGACGGGCAAGACCCTCTGACCCGCGGCCACCGCTCCCGACGGCCCGCCCCGCGTCCGGGGCGGGCCGTCCTTCCGCCGGAAGACCTGCGTACGGACGTTCCCCGGGCGCCGGCACGGGTACCGGATCTGCGCGACCGTCCGGATCCTGTCAGCCGCGGGCGGACACGACCCGCCGGGGGTTGCCACGCCCCTCCCCGCATGAGGGAGGATGGCGGAATCCGTACGAAGGGAAGAACACGGTGAGCATCGACCCGTCCTCGATTCCGAATTTCGGGGGCCAGCCAGAGCCGCAGCCGCCGGCGGGCCCCGTGGTTCCGGATCAGGACCTCGTGAAGCAGCTCCTGGACCAGATGGAGCTCAAGCACCTCGTCGACGAAGAGGGTGACCTCGTCGCGCCGTGGGAGCAGTTCCGTACGTACTTCATGTTCCGCGGCGAGGGCGATCAGCAGGTCTTCTCGGTGCGGACGTTCTACGACCGGCCCCACAAGATCGACGAGAAGCCGCAGCTGCTGGAGTCCATCGACGACTGGAACCGGCGCACGCTGTGGCCCAAGGTCTACAGCCACACCCACGACGACGGCACCGTCCGCCTCATCGGCGAGGCGCAGATGCTGATCGGCACGGGCGTGAGCCTGGAGCACTTCGTCTCCTCGACCGTGAGCTGGGTGCGGGCCGCCATCGAGTTCGACCGGTGGCTCGTGGAGCAGCTCGGCCTCGCGGAAGAGGTCGACGAGGCGGAGAAGCCCGAGGACGACGGGGAGTAGCCCCCGTCGGACCCGTCCAGTGCCGCGGCGGTCCGCCCGCACTAGAGGGGAGATCGGGCCAGCACCACCAGATAGGCCCCATAGACGAACGAGAGCCCGGCCAGGGCGCCCGCCACCACGGCGGCGTGCCACGGCCGGGCTCGCGCCGTTCGCACCAGCGCCCGCGCCACCACGATCAGCAGCGGGAACGCCGGCAGCAGAAAACGCGGCTTGGACTCGAAGAACCCGGAGCCGCCGAGCGCGATCACCAGCAGCACGCCGCTGTAGACGACGAGCGGCAGCGGGGCCCGGTCCACGACCAGCAGGGCGAACAGCACGGTGCTCACGCCGACGATCACCAGTGCCATCGGGAACAGCAGCCGGGTGCCGTGCAGCAGCATGTGCTCGGTGAAGCCCAGGGCGCCCCGCCCGAAGTCGAAACGCGAACCCCACAGCCGCTGCACCGTGAAGTAGCCGCCGAGCGGGTCGCCCCGGCGGCGGCCCACCCACACGACGTAGCCGCACCAGCCGAGCGGGGCGAGCGCCGCGCCCGTCCACAGCCTGTGGGAAACTCCGCGTCCGCGCAGCCGCCACACCTCCAGGGCCGCCGCCGCGAGGACCGCCGCGGCCACCGCGACGCCGTTGGGCCGGGCGAGGCCCGCGAGCGCCGCCAGCGCGCCGGCCCAGACCCAGCGGCGGGTCAGGACCGCGTACAGCGACCAGGCGGCGAACGCGGCCATGACGGGTTCCGTGTACGCCATCGACAGCACGACGGAGTGCGGCAGCAGGCCCCACAGCAGAACGAGGACGAGGGCCACCGCGGGCCCGTACAGCCGCAGCCCGATCCGGTGGATGCCCCATGCGGCGATCGCGGCCGCCGTCCACGACACCAGCAGGCCCGCCGCGCCACCGCCGAGCGGGGCGATCCTGGTGACGGCGTGGACCGTCCCCGGGTACAGCGGGAAGAACGCCAGGTCGCTGTGGACGCCGGTGCGGTTGTGCTGGGTGAACCCGTAGCCGTGGGCGGCGATGCGCAGGTACCAGACGGAGTCCCAGGAGCGCCCGAGCAGGAGCAGCGGTCTCTTGCCCGCGGCCCGGGCGGCCACGGCGAGCACGAGCACACCGGACAGCCGGACGGCGAGGAACAGTCCCAGGACGGCGAGGGCCGTGGCGGGCGGCCGTCGCCCGCCCCAGGCCGTGGGGACGGGGTCACGGTGGCCCGGGCGCTCGGCGGCCGGGGCCGGGATGGTGCTGGCGTGGGTCACACCGGAACCATGCGTCGATCATGCCGGATTTGCGACCTTGCGCCTCCGCGTGCCGACGAATTCCCACGCCTGACACGCCGCCTGGCGCACGGGAGGCGGGGGGCGGGCGGTGTCGCCCGTCGGCGCGCCGGGCCGCGGCGGGGCGCCGGTGCGGGTCAGGACGCCAGTGTCTTCAGGCGGCGGGCCGCCTCCTCCAGGACCTCCGTGCGCTTGCAGAACGTGAAGCGGACGAACGGTGCGCCGGCCTCGCGGTGGTCGTAGAAGACCGCGTTCGGGATGGCGACGACGCCCGCGCGCTCCGGCAGGGCACGGCAGAACGCGAAGCCGTCGCTCTCGCCGAGGGGGCGGACGTCGGTCGTGATGAAGTACGTGCCCGCCGTCCGGAACACCTCGAAGCCCGCCGCCGAGAGCCCCGACGCGAGCAGGTCCCGCTTGGCCCGCAGATCCGCCCGCAGCCCCTCGAAGTAGGCCTCCGGCAGCGCGAGCGCCTCCGCGACGGCGTACTGGAACGGCCCGGACGCCACGTACGTCAGGAACTGCTTGGCCGACCGCACCGCCGCGACCAGCCCCGGCGCCGCCGTCACCCAGCCGACCTTCCACCCCGTGAACGAGAACGTCTTCCCGGCCGACCCGATGGTCACCGTCCGCTCGCGCATCCCGGGGAAGGTCGCCAGCGGCACGTGCTCCGCCTCGTCGAACACCAGGTGTTCGTACACCTCGTCGGTGACGACCAGCAGGTCGCGCTCGACGGCCAGCTCGGCGACCGCCCGCAGCTCCTCCCGGGTGAGCACGGTCCCGGTCGGGTTGTGCGGGGTGTTGATCAGCAGCAGGCGGGTGCGGTCGGTGACGGCGTCGCGCAGCTCGTCCAGGTCCAGCCGGAAGCCGCCCTCGGAAGGCCGCAGCGTCACCGGTACGCGCCGGCCGCCCGCCATCGCGATGCAGGCGGCGTACGAGTCGTAGTACGGCTCCAGGGCGACCACCTCGTCGCCCGGTTCCAGCAGTGCCAGCAGCGCCGCGGCGATCGCCTCCGTCGCGCCCGCGGTGACCAGGACCTCCGTGTCGGGGTCGTACGCGAGCCCGTACCGCCGCTCCTGGTGCGCGGCGATGGCGGCGCGCAGCTCGGGGACGCCGGGCCCGGGCGGGTACTGGTTGCCGCGCCCGTCGCGCAGCGCCCGTACGGCGGCTTCCCGGACCTCCTCGGGGCCGTCGGTGTCCGGGAAGCCCTGCCCGAGGTTGATGGACCCGGTGCTCACCGCCAGGGCCGACATCTCGGCGAAGATCGTCGTCCCGAACTCGGCGAGCCGGCGGTTGAGGAAGGGGCGTGCGCTGGAGGTCATGGCCGCCATCCTGCGCCCAAGCTCTGGACTTCCTCAACAATGCTTCGCCGATGAGCACCTGCGCCGGTGCTCCTCGAAGTCGGGTGTGAGCTTGTGACACGATCGCGTGATGCTGCGACTCACCGATTTCATCATCGACTGCCCGGACACGATGAGGCTGGCGGCTTTCTATTCCGAGGTGACGGGCCGTCCGATCAAGGAAGGCAGCTCCGAGGACTGGGCCGGCATCCAGTTCGGCGAGATCGAGCTGGCATTCATCCGGGTGGACGACTACCGCGCTCCGCAGTGGCCCGACAGCGAGCACCCCAAGCAGTTCCACCTCGACTTCGAAGTGGACGAGATCGAGTCCGAACAGCGCCGCGTCCTCGACCTCGGCGCGACGCTGAGGCAGGACTTCGTCGGCCCCAACGGCTACGGCTGGCAGGTCTACACCGACCCGTTCGGCCACCCCTTCTGCCTGTGCCGCAACAAGGGCGTCGTCTGGACCGACCAGGGCCCGATCTGGCCCAAGCGCGACTGATCAGCCGCCCACTTCCCCACCCACCACTCTCCCCAGCTCGCGCGCGCCCTCCGATCTGCCCGTCTGTGCAGGTCAGGGGCCTTTTCCATGCGTCGACCCTCAGAACTTCCTCAACTCTGCTTTGGCCGCTCACCACCGCGGGCATCCCCCCACCACTCACGGAGAAAGAGGCGCCCACGGGGGGTCGCTTCGGGGGAGCGGAAAGGGGGACGGCGCCATGGTCACCGGCATCTTTCTGGCGATCGTCTGCATCGTGGTGGTCTCGCTGCTCGCGTCGGCACAGCGTCGCTCGAGGAAGGGGGCGGTGCGGTCGGGGGGCCGCTCCGGGGCGCGGGCGCGGGCGGGCGGGGGGCGCGGCGGCCACGGGGGCGGCGGGGACAGTAGCTGGTGGGTGGGTGGAGCCGACGGCGGTTCGTCGGGCGGCCACCACTCCGGAGGCCACCACTCGGGCGGTCACCACTCGTGCGGCGGGGGCCACTCCAGCGGTGGTCACTCCTGCGGGGGCCACTCCTGTGGCGGCCACTCGTCGTGCGGCGGGGGCGGATGCGGCGGAGGCAACTGACACGGGGCAGTCGAGCTCCGCACTCATCCGGGCCGGGAAGGGGGAAACGAGTGACCGCCGGGATTCCGTCCCGGCGGTCACTCGGCACACAGGAGCCCGGCGTCAGCACAGGACCGCGGTTCCCTCTCCGGAGGGAGCGCGACGGCGCATGTCGACGGCGCTGTACGTGGGAAGTGCGCGCATTGGTACGTCGCAGGGGGGCGCACGGCTCCCACGTCAACACTCCAGGCGCACGCGGGTAGTTGAACAGTTGCGCTGGGGAGCCCTCGCGGGGATGGAAACCCTACGAACTTGGGTAAAAACGCTGTGCCACAACCACAGTTCATGATTCCCTCTCAACACACCAACGCAGCCCGCGGACGCCCTTCGGACACCTGTCCGGCAGGAGTCCCTCCCCACCGGGCCGACCGGACGCATTACCCGACTGGCTGAGCCGGCCTCGTCCCCGGCGCCACAACCGGGGTGCCCCGGATCCCCACTTCTCACTTTGCGTGCTAGCGGAGCCGATCCATGCTCACGACCCTGAACACCTCCTACACCGACACGCGCGCGGCCGACCTGGCCTGGACGCTGGGCCGCGAGCCGCTGCCCGCACTCGCCACCCTCGACCTCGAACTCGCCGGTGCGCAGCTCCAGTTGCGCCTCCTCGGCGCGTCCCACCAGGTGCTCCTGGAGGAGGAGCGGGGCCTCTGCTCGGAGACGGTGGCGTGCATCGCGGGCTCCAGCACCCCGCTGCCCCTGGGCGTCGCCAAGCGGGTCGGCGACTGGGAGTACGAGTTCGCCGCCCGCGTCGAGGTGCTGTCCCCCGGCTCCTTCGCAGGCCGTGCCCAGGAGTTGCTGGCCCTGGTCTCCGACCACCCCAACGGCCTGGCCGGCGTCTTCCCCGGCAGCCCGCACGCGTTCACCGCGATGCTGGCCCAGCACCACGAGGGCCAGATCCACTGGCGCACCTGGCACGCCTACCCGCAGGACGGCCAGTTGGTGGCGACCCGGACCCGGGTCGGGCTGCGGCAGCGGGCGAAACGCCGCGACGACGCCAGGGAGACGCCGGTCCCGTCGGGCAGGTGAGGACGATCGGGGCCCGATCGGCCATGGCCGCTCACCATCAACAATCCGGCGCCACACGTGTGGGTGACAGGGCGCAGCGCACGCGTGACGTAGCGTTCCGGACGTGATCGAACCGCACGCGCCCGCACCACCCGGCGCCGCTCCGTCCTGGGGCGGCGGCCGAAACCAGGCGCGGCTGCCCGTACGCCCGGGCACCGGACGGTTCCTGGTCCTCGCGGGCGTGTTCGTCTGCGCGGCCTGCGGACTGGTGTACGAACTCGAACTCGTCGCGCTGGCCTCCTACTTGATCGGGGACTCGGTCACCCATGCCTCGGTCGTGCTGTCGGTGATGGTGTTCGCGATGGGCGTCGGCTCGCTCGCCGCCAAGCGGCTGCGCTGCCGCGCCGCGGCCGGGTTCGGCGCGCTGGAAGCGGCGCTCGCGCTCGTCGGCGGCCTGAGCGCCATGGCCCTGTACGCGGCCTTCGCCTGGGCCGGCGACTGGGGCGGCGTCCGCTCCGGCGGCCCGCGCTGTCTGCTGGTCGCGTTCTCCCTGGCGATCGGGTTGCTCACCGGCGCCGAGGTGCCGCTGCTGATGGAGCTGATCCAGCGCATCCGCCGCCAGGACGCGGGCGGCGCGGTCGCGGACCTGTTCGCGGCCGACTACGTGGGCGCGCTCGTCGGCGGCCTCGCCTTCCCCTTCCTGCTGCTGCCGCACCTCGGCCAGCTCACCAGCGCACTGCTCACCGGCGCGGTCAACGCGGTCGCGGGCGGCGCCCTGGTGCTCGGCCTGTTCCGGCGCGACCTGTCCCGGCGCGGGCGCCGCCTGCTGCTCGCCGCCAACCTCCTCGTCCTGGCCGTGCTGGCCGCGGCGGCCGTCCTCGCCGACGACTTCGAGCGGGTCGCGCGCCAGGCGGTGTACGGCGGTCACGTACGGGTCGCGCTGCACACCGGCGGCGGCCGGGAGGTGGTGCTGACCGGCGGCACCCCCGGCCGCCCCGTCGACCTGTTCCTAGACGGCCGGCTCCGCGTCGACGGCCGTGACGAAGTCCGCTACCACGAGGCACTGGTGCACCCCGCGATGAGCGGCGGCCCGCACGCGCGTGTGCTCGTCCTCGGCGGCGGCGACGGCCTCACGGCGCGCGAGGTGCTGCGGCACCCGGGGGTACGGCGGGTCGACGTGATCGACCCCGACCCGGCGCTGGTCGGGCTCGCCCGCCACGACGCCGCCCTGTCCGCGCTGAACCGCCACGCCTTCGCGGACCCGCGCGTCCATGTCCGTACGGAGGACACGTTCCGCTGGCTGCGGTATATCCGGCGGACGTACGACGTGGTGATCGCCGACCTGCCCGGCCCCTGCGACACGACGAGCACGAAGCTGTACTCGCAGGAGTTCTACGGCCTGGCCCGGCGCGTGCTCGCGGCCGGCGGACGGCTGGCGGTGCACGCCGGACCGGTGACCGCCCGGCCGCGCGTGTTCTGGACGGTGGAGGCGACGCTGCGGGCGGTCGGCCTCGGCACCGTCCCGTACCGCGTCGACGGCCGCGCCCCCGGCCGCACGGCAGAGGCGGCCCGGGCGCCGCACGACTGGGGGTTCGTGCTCGCCGCCCGTACCCGGCCCGCGCTGACCCTGGACCCGGGCGCCCCGCACCTGCGCACGCTGACCCGGGCGTCCCTGCGGGCGGACGCGCGGGCGGCGGCGGGCACCTGGGTGCCGGGGCTGCTCCCCTCGACGCTGCTGCACCCGAGGTACCAGGACTGAGGCTCCCGGCCCCACGGACGTGCGAATCCCGTCCTGTACGGGTGAGGTTCGCGCGCCGATGGGTAGGCTCGTCAGACATGGAGCATGAGGTGTTCGTCGCGGTGTCCGCCGAGCGGCTGCGCCAGGCGCTGGCCGACCCGGCCCGGGTGGCGGGCGCGATCCCCGGGCTCCAGCAGGACGAGGGCACGGACCCCGTCACCGGTCGCCTGAAGGTGCGCGTCGGCGGCCACACGATCACCTACCGCGGCACCCTGCGGGTCGAGGGGCGGGACGACGGCTCGTTCACCGTGGAGGGCCAGGGCGCCGAGGCCCGCGGCACGGGCACGGCGAAGCTCTCCCTGTCCCTGCGCCTGACCCCGGCCGAGGACGGCACCACGGTCACGTTCACCGGAACGGCCACGGCCGACGGCCGGATCGCGGATCTGCCGGGGGAGACGGTGGCGACGGCGGGGACGCGGCTGCTGGGGCGGTTCGCGGAGAACCTGGGGGAGGCGGCCGGGGAGACCTCTGAGGCGGCGGCCGCCGACGGGGAGGTCCCTGACGAGGAGGCCGCCGAAGAGGTGGCTCCTCAGGGGGAGGCCCCGCGGGAGAGCGCCGAACCGCCGTCCCAGCAGCCGGGCCCCGAGGAGGAACCCGCCTCGGCCGGCGACATCGAGGTCCCCGAGCTCCCCGAGCTCCCCGAGCTCCCCGAAGTTCCCGAGGTCCCCCCGTCGTCCCTCGACCCCCTCGCCGGCGAGAGCGAACCCGGCCTCACGCCCGACACCTTCGACCAGGAACCGCCCGCGGAGGCGGCGCACGCCCGCCGCACGATGATCGGCCGCAGCGCCGAGGAGGTCGACCACGCGCCCCCGCGCGGCCGCTACGCCCCCGTCCCGCCCCCGGAAGCCGCGGCGGCCACCGTCACCCTCCGCTGGGCGGCCCCGGCGGCGGCCCTGCTCGTGGCATCGGCGATCATGGCGGGCCGACTGCTGCGGCGGCGACGCTGACGCAGGCCGTGCCGACGTCACCACCCGCCTCCTTGATCGGCCCAGTAGGGTCGGGCTCGTGAGTGACGACGAGATCACGTTGGCCGCGGGAGACGCGGAAGTGGTGCTGGCGCCGGGGAACGGCGGACGCGTGAGGAGTCTGCGCATCGGCGGGACCGAACTGCTGCGGCAGGGCGAACGGTTCGGCTGCTTCCCCATGGCCCCCTGGTGCGGGCGCATCCGGGACGGCAGGTTCCGCGACGGCGGCACCGTCCGGCAGATGCCCCTGAACGCCCCGCCGCACGCCATCCACGGCACGGTCCGCGACGGCTCCTGGCGCGTCGCCCGCGCCGAGCCCACCGAGGCCGTCCTCACCTATGACCTGGTCGCCCCCTGGCCCCATGCCGGCCGCGTCACCCAGCTCGCCACGCTCACCGAGGACGCCCTCACGCTCACCATGTCCGTGGAGACGTACGACGACTCCTTCCCGGCCCAGATCGGCTGGCACCCCTGGTTCCACCGCAGCCTCGGCGGCGAGGACGTCCGGGTCGACTTCGACCCCGCCTGGCAGGAGGAGCGCGGCGACGACCACCTGCCCACCGGCAACCGCGTCGACCCCAAGCCCGGCCCCTGGGACGACTGCTTCGGCATGCCCGGCGGCGTCGACGTCACCCTCACCTGGCCCGGGCAGCTCGAGCTGAAGGTCACCAGCCGCGAGGAGTGGGTCGTGGTCTACGACGAGCAGCGGGAGGCGGTGTGCGTGGAACCGCAGACCGGCCCCCCGAACGGCCTCAACACCCTTCCGCGCCTGGTCACCCCCATCGAGCCCCTGGAGGCCACGACCACGTGGACGTGGCGCCGGCTCTGAGAGTCCCGAACAAGAGGGGCTCTAAGCTGGCTGCCATGAGCGACGTTCGCGGCGAGCTGCTGCAGCAGATCAAGGACAAGGCCGTGGTGCACGGCAAGGTGACCCTGTCGTCGGGCAAGGAAGCCGACTACTACATCGACCTCCGCCGCATCACCCTCGACGGCGTGGCCGCCCCCCTGGTGGGCCAGGTCATGCTCGACCTGACCGCCGACCTGGACTACGAGGCGGTCGGCGGCCTGACCCTGGGCGCCGACCCGGTGGCCACCGCGATGCTGCACGCCTCCGCCGCGCGCGGGAAGACGCTCGACGCCTTCGTCGTCCGCAAGGCGGGCAAGGCCCACGGCCTGCAGCGCCGTATCGAGGGCGCGGAGGTCGCGGGCCGCCGCGTGCTGGCCGTCGAGGACACGTCCACCACCGGTGGCTCGGTGCTGACCGCCGTCGACGCCCTGCGGGAGGCCGGCGCCGAGGTCGTCGCGGTGGCGACGATCGTCGACCGGGCGACGGGGGCGGCCGAGGCGATCGCCGAAAAGGCCGGTGTCCCTTACCTGTTCGCGTATTCGAAGGACGACCTGGGGCTGGACTAGGACACGGGGTCATCCACAGGCTGGACAGGGTGTTCGAAGCATCCGGTCCCGTCTGGAAAGATGGGGCCGACGATGACGTCACTCCCTAGGTCAGGGCCGTAGTACGCAGAACGCACCCCGCACATACAAGGAGCGGACAGATGCCCATCGCAACCCCCGAGGTCTACAACGAGATGCTCGACCGGGCGAAGGCAGGCAAGTTCGCCTACCCGGCCATCAACGTGACCTCCTCCCAGACCCTGCACGCGGCCCTGCGCGGCTTCGCGGAGGCGGAGAGCGACGGCATCGTCCAGATCTCGACGGGTGGCGCCGAGTTCCTGGGCGGCCAGTACAGCAAGGACATGGTCACCGGCGCGGTGGCCCTCGCCGAGTTCGCGCACATCGTGGCCGAGAAGTACCCGGTCAACATCGCGCTGCACACGGACCACTGCCCGAAGGACAAGCTCGACGGGTACGTACGGCCGCTGCTCGCGATCTCCGAGGAGCGCGTGAAGGCCGGCCAGAACCCGCTGTTCCAGTCCCACATGTGGGACGGTTCCGCCGAGACCCTGGCCGACAACCTGGCGATCGCCCAGGAGCTGCTGACCCGCACCGCCGCCGCGAAGATCATCCTTGAGGTGGAGATCACCCCGACGGGCGGCGAGGAGGACGGCGTCTCCCACGAGATCAACGACAGCCTGTACACGACGGTCGACGACGCGCTCCGCACCGCCGAGGCCCTGGGCCTGGGCGAGAAGGGCCGCTACCTGCTGGCCGCCTCGTTCGGCAACGTGCACGGCGTGTACAAGCCGGGCAACGTCGTGCTCCGCCCCGAGCTGCTGAAGGAGCTGAACGAGGGCGTGGCCGAGCGGTTCGGCAAGGAGTCGCCGTTCGACTTCGTCTTCCACGGCGGTTCCGGCTCCACCGAGCAGGAGATCCTGACGGCGCTGGAGAACGGCGTGGTGAAGATGAACATCGACACGGACACGCAGTACGCGTTCACGCGTCCGGTCGCCGACCACATGTTCAAGAACTACGACGGCGTCCTGAAGGTCGACGGCGAGGTCGGCTCCAAGAAGACCTACGACCCGCGCACCTGGGGCAAGCTGGCGGAGGCGTCGATGTCGAAGCGCGTCCTGGAGGCCTGCCAGAACCTCCGGTCCACGGGCACGAAGATCAAGTAGTACGGCAGCCGGGGTGCCGTCGTAGCCGCCGTGCCGACCCCCAGGGCGGCACGGGCGGGCGCAGCGGCACCCCGCACCGGCCGGGCTGCGGACCCCCCGGGGCACCCGCGCCCCGGACCGCCCGGCCAACCCCGGGGCACCGCAGACCTGGCTCAATCGCACCCGACGCGGGATGATCCCAGCATGGCGGTCACCCCGCAGCAGCCCCCCGCCGTGAGGCTCGCCTCCCCGCAGGGGAAGTGGATCCTCCTGACCACGGTGCTCGGCTCCAGCATGGCCCTGCTGGACTCCACCGTCGTCAACGTCGCCCTCCCCCGCATCGGCCACGCCCTCGACGCGAGCCTCTCCGCCCTCCAGTGGACCGTCAACGCGTACCTGCTCACGCTGGCCGGTCTCATCCTGCTCGGCGGCGCCCTCGGCGACCGCTACGGCCGCCGCAGGATCTTCGTGCTCGGCGTCGTCTGGTTCGCCACCGCCTCCCTCCTCTGCGGCCTCGCGCCCACCCCCGGCATCCTCATCGTCGCCCGCGCCCTCCAGGGCGTCGGCGGCGCCCTCCTCACCCCCGGCTCGCTCGCCCTCATCCAGGCCACCTTCCACCCCGACGACCGCGCCAGGGCGGTCGGCCTGTGGTCCGGCTTCGGCGGTATCGGCGCCGCCGTCGGCCCGTTCGTCGGCGGCTGGCTGGTGGACGGGCCGGGCTGGCGCTGGGTCTTCCTCCTCAACGTCCCGCTGGCCCTCCTGTGCGCCCCCATCGCCGTACGGCACGTCCCCGAGTCCGCCGAGGGCGGCACCCACGGCCGGTTCGACGTCCTCGGCGCCACCCTCGGCGCCCTCTCCCTCGCCCTGGTGACGTACGCCCTCATCGAGGCCCACGGCGGCTCGCTCCCGGTGGCCCTCACCGCGGTCGCGGGTCTCGCCGCCGGTGTCGCCTTCGTCCGCGTCGAACGGCGCCGCCCCGACCCGATGATGCCGCTCGACATCTTCGCCTCCCGCCAGTTCACGGCGGTCAACCTGGTGACCTTCTGCGTCTACGCGGCCTTCGGCGGCTTCTTCTTCCTCACCGCCCTCCAGCTCCAGGTCGTCTCCGGCTACTCACCGCTCACGGCCGGTGTCGCCCTGCTGCCCACCACCGTCCTGATGCTCCTGTTCTCGGCCCGCTCCGGCGCCCTGGCGGAGCACATCGGACCCCGTATCCCGCTCACCGTCGGCCCCCTGCTCTGCGCGGCGGGCATGCTGCTGATGCTGCGCGTCGGCAAGGGCGCCTCGTACCCCGCCGACGTCCTGCCCGCCGTGCTGGTCATGGGCGCGGGCATGGTCACCCTGGTGGCCCCGCTGACCGCCACCGTGCTCGCCTCGGTGGACACCGAACGGGCCGGCCTGGCCAGCGGCATCAACAACGCGGCGGCCCGCGCGGCCGGCCTGATCGCCGTGGCCGCGCTGCCCCTGCTCACCGGGATGGGCCCGGAGGCGTACCGTGTGCCGGACGCGTTCGAGGCCGCCTTCCGCCGCGCGATGCCGCTGTGCGCGGGCGTTCTGGCGGCAGGCGCGGTGCTCGCCTTCACGACCGTGCGCCGCCCGGCCCCGGAGTGCCGCCACCCCCAGTGCCGCACGCACTGCTCCGTGACGGCCCCACCGCTCGAGCCACGCCGCGGCCGCACGGCCGCCGACCCCGACCCGGCGGGGTGACCCACCGATCCGGTCCCGTGCGCCGCCGATCCGGTGCCCCGCCCCTCTGATCCGGTCCCGTGCGCCGTCGATCCGGTGCCCCGCCCCTCTGATCCGGTCCCGTGCGCCGTCGATCCGGTGCCCCGCCCCACCGACCTGGTGCCTTGCCCCGCCGCCCCGGCTTCGGCTCCGCCGCCCCGGCCCCCGCCCCACCGCCGCGATCCGCCGTGGGCCCATGGCGCACACTGATCTCATGACCCTTCACGAGAACCTTCTCGGGGGCCCGCCCCCGACGCACCTCCCCGACGACCCGGAGCCGCGCGAGCTCCTCGCGGGCGGAACGGCGCCCGCCGAGGTCGCCGCCCGCCACCCCGCCTCCTCCCTCGCCTGGGCGCAGCTCGCCGACGACGCGTTCGAGCGGGGCTCGGTCGTCGAGTCGTACGCGTACGCCCGTACGGGCTACCACCGCGGCCTGGACGCCCTGCGGCGCAACGGCTGGAAGGGCCACGGACCCATCCCCTGGGAGCACGAGCCCAACCGTGGGTTCCTGCGCGCCCTGCACGCCCTCGCCCGCGCCGCGCACGGCATCGGCGAGCAGGAGGAGTACGAGCGCTGCACCCAGTTCCTGAAGGACTCCTCGCCGACGGCGGCCCAGACGCTGGGCTGAGCCCTCCTGCGAGCGGCAGGCCCGCCTGTGACCAGGCGGGCCTTGCGGTGCCAGGGTGCATTGCGCAGGATGCCTGTGGGGACCGGGGCCCCCGTGCCGGCATCGGCAGGGGCGGACCGCTACCCGGAGTACATACAGGAGACAGCGATGTCCCAACAGGCTCACCGGACTCCTCCCTCCCCCGAGGTTTCCGAGCCCGAGACCCCGCATCTCGACTTCCAGGGCACGACCCCGTACGAGGACTACGTCCGGGCGGACGTGCTCACCCACCTCCAGCACACCCTCTCCGACGACCCCGGAGAGATGGTCTTCCTGGTCACGACCCAGGTGATGGAGCTGTGGTTCACCGTCATCGTCCACGAGTGGGAGACCGCGGCGCGCGCCCTGCGCGAGGACCGGGTGCCGGTGGCGATCGACGCGCTGAAGAGGTCCGTACGGGAACTCCAGGCGCTGAACGCGTCCTGGCGGCCCCTGGCGCAGCTGACGCCCGCCCAGTTCAACTCCTACCGCAGCGCCCTCGGCGAGGGCTCCGGCTTCCAGTCGGCGATGTACCGCCGCATGGAGTTCCTGCTCGGCGACAAGTCCGCGTCCATGCTGGTGCCGCACCGGGGCGCGCCCCGCGTCCACGCCGAACTGGAGAAGGCGCTGCACGAGCCGTGCCTGTACGACGAGGTGCTGCGGCTCCTCGCCCGTCGCGGGCACGCCGTCCCCGACGAGGTGCTGCGGCGCGACGTCTCGCAGCGCTACGAGCCGTCGGAGGAGGTGGAGTCGGTCTGGGCGGCCGTCTACTCGGGGGACCCGGACGACGAACTCGCCCGGCTGGGCGAGGCGTTGACCGATGTGGCGGAACTGGTGTGGCGCTGGCGCAACGACCACCTCCTCGCCACCCGGCGCGCGATGGGCGCCAAGCCCGGCACGGGCGGCTCCGCCGGGGTGGCCTGGCTGGAGAAGCGCGCGCAGAAGAACGTGTTCCCCGAGCTGTGGACGGCGCGGTCCCATGTCTGAACCGACGGCCGAGTTGACGGCGAGGGCGAAGGAACTGGACGCCGCCGACGAACTCGCGCCGCTGCGCGCGAGGTTCGTGCTCGATGAGGGCGTCTACCTGGACGGCAACTCGCTGGGCGCGCTGCCCGCCGCCGTCCCGGACCGGGTCGCGGACGTCGTCCGGCGCCAGTGGGGCGGGCTGCGGATCCGCTCCTGGGACGAGAGCGGCTGGTGGACGGCGCCGGAGCGGATCGGTGACCGCATCGCCCCGCTGGTCGGGGCGGCGCCCGGGCAGATCGTGGTGGGCGACTCCACCAGCGTCAACGTCTTCAAGGCGCTGGTGGCGGCGGTGCGCATGGCCCGGGAGACGGACGCCGGACGGGACGAGATCGTGGTCGACGCGACGACGTTCCCGACGGACGGGTACATCGCCGGATCGGCGGCACGGATGACCGGCTGCACGCTGCGCCCGGTGGCCCCGGCGGAGGTGCCCGGGGCGCTGTCCGGCCGTACGGCGGCGGTGCTGCTGAACCACGTCGACTACCGCACCGGCCGGCTGCACGACCTGCCCGGTCTGACGGCCGCCGTGCACGCGGCGGGCGCGGTCGCGGTCTGGGACCTGTGCCACAGCGCGGGCGCGCTGCCCGTGGGGCTGGACGAACACGGGGTCGGCCTGGCGGTCGGCTGCACCTACAAGTACCTCAACGGGGGGCCCGGCTCGCCCGCGTACCTGTATGTGCGGCGCGAGCTGCAGGACCGCTTCGACTCACCGCTGCCGGGCTGGAACTCGCACGCGGAACCCTTCGGCATGCGGACCGCCTACGAACCGGCCCCCGGCGCCCTGCGCGGACGCGTCGGGACCCCGGACATCCTGTCGATGCTCGCCCTGGAGGCGGCGCTGGAGGTGTGGGACGGCGTCTCGATCGACGCGGTCCGCGCCAAGTCGCTGGCCCTGACGGACTTCTTCCTGGAATGCGTGGCGGCCTACGTCCGGCCCGGCACGGTCGAGTCCCTGACCCCGGTCGCGCACGACGAGCGCGGCAGCCAGATCGCTCTGCGCTGCGCGGAGGCGGGGAACGTGATGAAGCGGCTGATCGCCTCCGGGGTGGTCGGCGACTTCCGGCCGCCGGACGTGCTGCGGTTCGGTTTCACGCCGCTGTACGTGGGCTTCGGGGACGTCGAGCGGGCGGCCCGGGTGCTGGCGGAGGTGGTGGCCTGACGGGCGGTTCCACGGGGGCGGGGCACCCGCCCCCGTGGAGGCGCGCACCCGCCCCCGACGGGGCCTGAGCCGTGGGTAACGTGGCGGCACAGCAGAACCGTTTTGCTCCTCACCGAGAGTGACAACCCCGTGCTGACGCACGTCACCCGCCTGATACCGTCCCCGCCAGCGACCGGTATCCTCCGGCCGCCGCGCACGAATCCCTTTCTGCCGCTGAGAGGTTGGAGCATGCCGGACGACGCCGCCCACCGCGATGCCGCCGAAGAGGCGTCCGCCTTCTCGCACCCCCCGGTGGACCCCGACTCCACCGCTGCCTACGGCGACCACCCCGACCAGGTGATCGACTTCTACGCCCCGCGGCAGACGGAACCGGCCGGGGCGGCGGCCGCCCCGGGAGCCGTCCCCCTGGTCGTCCTGCTGCACGGCGGAGCGTGGCGTGCGCCGTACGACCGCCGGCACGTCTCGCCGTTCGCGGACTTCCTGGCCCGCCGGGGCTTCGCAGTGGCGAGCGTCGAGTACCGCCGGGGCGCCCTCATCCCGGCCCAGGCCGACGGGTCCGGGGACGCGGGTTCCGGTGCGGGCGGCGGCACGGGGCCGGTGGCGGGCCGCTGGCCGGACACGTTCGACGACGTGGCGGCCGCGTTCGACGCCCTTCCCGGGCTGGTGCGCGAGGCGCTGCCGCAGGCCGATCCGCGCCGCACGGTGATCACGGGGCACTCGGCGGGCGGCCACCTCGCGCTGTGGGCCGCGGCCCGCCACGTCCTGCCGCCGGACTCCCCGTGGCGCTCGGACCGCCCGGCTCCGCTGCGCGGTGTCGTGGCGCTCGCCCCCATCGCGGACTTCCACGTCGCCGAGAAGCTGGAGGTGTGCGGCGGCGCGGCGGTCCAGCTCCTCGGCGGCAGGGAGCGGTTCGAGGAGCGCAGACCGTACGCGGACCCGGCGCTGCTGCTGCCCACCGGTATCGCCACGACCCTGGTCCAGGGCCGGACGGACGTCGTGGTCCCGCAGGCGGTCGCCGAGGCGTACGCGGAGGCGGCGGCGAAGGCGGGCGAGGTCGTCGGCCTCACGCTCCTCGAGGACGTCGGCCACTTCCCCCTGATCGACCCGGCGGCGGACGCGTGCGCGGTGGTGGCGGAGGAGATCGCGCAACTGGCGTGGTAGCCGGGGCCGCCCCGGCCGTACCCGGTCCTCGCCCCCTCTCCGGTGGACCCGGTCATACCCGTAGTACCTGAGAGCTACCTCCCAAGTGAGCTCTGCGGCATGACGCCGACGACGGGTGACGCTCCGTAACTTCCTTCCCGTGACCGTCTCTTCAGCGGGGCGGCGGAAGGGGAGGACGTCATGGGGTTCCGGGGGAGGAGCCCGGCCGCAGTCACGTACGCGACCGGTCGGGAGCCGAACGGGGGCGGCGGCGAACGGCGGGGCCCGAACGGGGGCGGCGGCGAACGGCGGGGCCCGAACGGGAGTGGCGGCGAACGGCGGGGCCTGCGCCGGAGGCGTCCCGGCCGCGTCCGTCGCACCCTGCTCGCCGTCCTGGTCACGGTCGCCGTCGTGGTGCCCCTGTCGGCCGCCGCGCGGCCCCGGATCCCGGCCCCGCCGCCGGCGGCGCCCGCCCCGCTCTCGGCGACCACGCTCACCGGGACGTTCGAGGCGAACCGCGCGGATGCCGCCGAGGCGTCCCGCATGGCGGCGGCCCACGGCGACCGGAGCAGGGCGGCGGTCGAGCGTGCACTGGCCTCCCCCGCCCGCGATCTGCTGGCCTTCGACGGCCGGGGCACGGGCCGTGTGACCGAGGTCTTCGGCGACCTGGCCACGGCGAAGCACATAGCGGTCCTGGTGCCGGGTTCCGACACCACGCTGGACACCTACGGCCGCTTCCGCGCCACCGCGCTCGCCCTGCACCACGGCACCGGCCGGGACACGGCGGTGATCGCCTGGCTCGGCTACGACACGCCCCGCATGCTCAGCACCGCCGTGCTCACCACGTCCCGCGCCGCCCAGGCCGCCCCGGCTCTGGAGCGGTTCGTGCGGCAGCTTCGGGACGCGTTCGGCCCTGCGCCCGGCATCTCCCTGATCTGCCACTCCTACGGCACGGCGGTGTGCGCCCGCGCGGCCGGTGCCGTCGACGCCCGGGACATCGTCCTGGTCGGCAGCCCCGGCACCGGCGCGGACTCCGTCACCGACCTGGACACCCACGCCCGCGTCTGGGCGGCCCGCGGCGCCGACGACTGGATCGCGGAGGTGCCCCACCTCCGCGCGGACCTGTTCGGCACGACCGTCGGCCTGGGCACGGATCCCGTCTTCCCGGCCTACGGCGCCCGGGTGTTCAGCGCGGGCGGCGGCGGCCACAGCGACTACTTCAAGCCGGGCTCGGCCTCGTTGGCCAACCTGACCCGGATCGTCCTCGGCAAGACGTCGGAGGTGACCCGTGCGTGACACGACCGTGCGGCAGCAGACCCTGAACGCGATACGCACCGCGGCCCACCGCACCGACCTGGCCACCCCGTCCGACCGGGACCGCGCGGTCGACGCCCTGCGGGCCCTGGCGATCCTCGGTGTCGTCCTCGGGCACTGGCTGGTCACCGCCCTGGTCGCGGACGGCAGCGCACTGCGCACCGCCAGCCCGCTGCACTTCATGCCGTGGCTGGCCCCGATCTCCTGGGTGTTCCAGACGCTCGCCGTCTTCTTCCTGGTGGGCGGCCATGTCGCGACGAAGGGCTACGCCTCGGCGCGGGCCAGGGGTGTCACCTACGGGCAGTGGCTGCGCACCCGCCTGTCCCGGCTGTTCAAGCCGGTCGCGGCGGTCCTGACGCTGTGGACGGTCGTGGCGTGCGGCCTGTTCGCGACCGGGGCGGACACCGGCACCGTCCACACCCTGGTGAAGCTGGCCCTGTCGCCCATGTGGTTCCTGCTGGTGTTCGGGGCCCTGACGGCCGCCACCCCGCTGCTGACGCGGCTGAACCCGCTGTGGCCGCTGGCCGTCGTCCTCCATGTGGACATCGTCCGCTTCGGCCTCGGCGGTGCGTCCTGGCTCGGCTGGGTGAACCTGCCGGCGGGCTGGCTCGTGCCGTACACCCTGGGCGCGGCGTGGACGCGGGGCGAGCTGGAGCGCCGCCGCGCGGGCTGGGTCCTGCTGGCGGGAGGCGCGGCGGCGACCGCGGTTCTGGTGGTGTGGGCGGGTTACCCGGCGTCGATGGTCGGGGTCCCGGGCGAGCCCGTCTCCAACCTGAACCCGCCGACCCTGGCCGCCGTCACCTTCGGCCTGGCCCAGTGCGGACTGGCACTGCTGCTGCGCGAACGGCTGCGCCACACGATGCGCCGCCCCCTGGCCTGGGCGGCGGTGGCCCTGGTGAACCTCTCCGCGATGACGATCTTCCTCTGGCACCAGACGGCCCTGATGGCGACCACCGCGACGGGCCTCCTCGCGGGCCGCCTGCCGGGCCTGCACACCACCCCGGACAGCCTGACCTGGGTGGCGGCCCGCCTGGCCTGGCTCCCGGTCTTCGCCCTGGCCCTCACCGTGTGCTGGTCCGCCTTCCGCACCTACGAACAGGGACCGCGCAGGCCCCGTGGCCGCCGTTCCCGCGTGGTGTTCGTCCACAGGTTCCCCCGCACTCGGGCGAAGACGTCCGGCGGTGCCTAGGGTGAGCCGGATGAAGGAGGCACGGCACGAAGACCCGGCCGACGGTGCGTTCGGCACGCCGGGCCGCGAGGCGTCCCCCGAGACCGCGGCGCCCGAGCCGGAGTCCCGCTCCGCCCGTCCCCTGGGCTCGCGCGGCTCCTCCCTCCGCACCGCGCTCCGCCGGCAGTTGCGCGTCCTCCGGGACGACCTGTGCACGTTCGCCGCCGATCCGCTCCCGCCGCTGTCCCGCCCCCGGCTGCTCCGCCGGGCGCCCCACGTGCTGGTCTGCGCGATGGCCCTGAGCCTGGCGTTCGGAGGCGGGGGTGAGGCGATCGACAGCTACCGCCTGACGCTCTGGCTCGGTGCGGTGATCGGCCTCGCGCAGGGCGGTGCCGTGGCACTTGCTCTGTGGCGCCCGCTGCCCGCCTGGTGGATGACACTGGGGACCCACGTGCTGGTCTCGCAGATCGGCCGGGCGGCCACCTACGCCCTCATGTCCTCCCCCTGGGACGCTCCGCCGTGGCCCTGGACGGGATCGGGCATCGTCGCGTGCACCCTCGTGCTGTTCCTGCTCGCCCTGCGGGCCCCCACCCGCGTCACCGTCGCCGTCTGGGTGCTGACCGTCCTGACGTCGTTGCTGACCGGGGAAGCCGAGGGCGCAGGCCCCCACGACCGGACCGGCCCGGCCGAACTGTTCGCCTTCACCGTCGCCGTCCTCGTCGGCACGGCACTGCGCGGCCGCCGCGAGGCCCGTACGCAGCTCGTGGAACTGACCGTCGTCACGGCCGAGGAACGCGCCCGCCGCACCCTCCTGGAGGAACGCAGCCGCATCGCCCGGGAACTGCACGACGTGGTCGCCCACCACATGTCGGTCATCTCCATCCAGGCCCAGGTCGCCCCCCACCTGGTGGAGAACCCCTCCGACGAGCTGAGGGAGAACCTGGACGGCATCCGCAAGAACGCGCTGGAGGCCCTGACCGAACTGCGCCGCGTCCTCGGCGTCCTGCGCTCGGAGAACCCCGCCGACCCCTACGGCATAGGAAGCGGCAGCGGTACCGGCGCCGCCCCCGACTCCCCGCAGCCCACCCTCGACCGGCTCGACGCCCTGGTGGCGAACACCCGCGCCGCCGGCATGGAGGTGCGGACGGAGATCGTCGGCAAGGTGCGCCCGCTGTCACCCGGTGTGGAACTGTCCGCGTACCGGATCGTCCAGGAGGCCCTCAGCAACGCGCTGCGGCACGCCCCCGGCTCCACCGTCCGCGTCGAACTCACCTACGTCCCGCGGGGACTTCAGCTGCACATCGCCAACTCCCGGCCCACCCGGCCGGCTCCGCCGTCACCGGGCGCGGGCCATGGACTGCTCGGTATGCGGGAGCGGGCCGTGATGCTCGGTGGGACCCTCTTCGCGACCGGGACCGCCGACGGCGGCTTCGCGGTGGCGTGCTTCCTGCCCGGCCCCGAGGACGCCCCGCCCGACGGCGCTGCCGCCGACCCGACAGGAGAAGAGAACCGATGACGAGCAGCACCATCCGCGTACTGATCGCCGACGACCAGATGATGGTCCGGCAGGGCTTCACGGTGCTGCTCAACGCCAAGCCCGACATCGAGGTCGTCGGCCAGGCCGTCGACGGGAAGGACGCGATCGCCAAGGTCGCCGAACTCGCCCCGGACGTCGTCCTGATGGACATCCGCATGCCCGAGCTCGGCGGCATCGAGGCGACCCGCCGCATCACCGAGGCCACCCCGCACCCGAAGGTCCTGGTCCTGACCACCTTCGACCTCGACGAGTACGTCTACGACGCCCTGCGCGCCGGCGCCTCCGGCTTCCTGCTCAAGGACGCCTCCGCCGATCAGCTCGCCGAGGCGGTACGGGTGGTGGCGGCGGGCGACGCGCTTCTCGCGCCCGGCATCACCCGGCGCCTGCTCGCCGAGTTCTCCCGGATGCACAGCACGCCCCGGGCGCCGCTGAAGGAGCGCGTCGGCGACCTCACCGAGCGGGAGACCGAGGTCCTCGCCCTCATCGCCCAGGGCCTGTCGAACGCGGAGATCGCCGAGCGCCTCGTGGTCGCCGAGCAGACCGTGAAGACCCATGTGGGCCGCATCCTGGTGAAGCTGGGCCTGCGCGACCGCACCCAGGCGGCCGTGTTCGCCTACGAGTCGGGGCTGGTGCGGCCGTCGGGCTACTGACGTCCGGGCGGGCGCGGGGCGACCTGGCCGGGGGCCGACCGTACCCGTAGTACTTGAGGAGGATTCCCGAGGACCCCCCTCACTGGTGACGACCGTGCCCGCTGTCCGGGCCTACCTTTTCCACGTGACCGAGACGACCAAGAGGCAGACGCCACCGGACGGTGCGTACGCGCCATACACGCCGCGCAGCCCGGAGTACCGGCTGGCCGTGGACGCCCTGCGCGGGCTGCGGCAGGACCTGTTCCACGACGCCTTCGCCTACCGCCCGCTGGCCCGCAGCGGCGCCGGCGCTCCGCCGGCCGGGCGGGCGTCCGGTCGCCTGCGGACGTATGCAGCCTGGAAACGGCACGCCGTGGTGGTGGGGGCCGGCCTGGTGGCGATGTTCGGTGCCTTGACGACCGGCGACGGCGGAGGGGCCGCCCTGCTGTGCGGTCTGCTGGCCCTGGCGCCGGTGCTGCTGACGTTGGTCCGCCCGGTCGGAGCCTTCTGGCTGTCCTTGGCGGCGACGCTCGCCTCGGCGGCCCTGAGCCCCGACTGGTCGGCGGGGCCGTGGCCGCCCGGCAGTTTTGTCTCCCACCTGGTGGTGGTGACGGTCGTGGCGATACGCAGCCGGCCGCGCACCGCGGCATGGATGTGGGTCATCACCGCGCTCTACGGCTTCTTCGCCGAGAGCCTCTTCAGCGAGAACAGCTTCGACACCAACACCCCGCCCATGCTGGTGGTCTCCGCGATCTCCCTGCTGTCCGTCACCGTCTGGCACATACGCCGCGACGCCGAGCAGGAGGTCACCGCCCAGCAGACCGAGACGGCGCACGAGCGCTCCCGGCGCACCCTGCTGGAGGAGCGCACGACGATCGCCCGCGAGCTCCACGACGTGGTGGCCCACCACATGTCGGTGGTCGCGATCCAGGCGGAGGCCGCGCCCTACCGCGTGCAGAACCCGCCGCCGGAACTGGAGAAGGCCTTCGCCACGATCCGGGAGAACGCGGTGGCGGCGCTGACCGAGCTGCGCCGCGTCCTCGGCGTCGTACGGGCGGAGGACTACGAGGTCCCCGACGCGCCCCAGCCCACCCTGGCCGACCTGGACGCCCTGCTGGCGAACGTGCGGGAGGCGGGGCTGAGCGTGGACAAGGTGGTCACGGGCGCGGTGCGGGAGCTCCCGCAGGGCGTCGAGCTGTCCGCGTACCGGATCGTCCAGGAGGCCCTCAGCAACACGCTGCGGCACGCACCGGGCGCCACGGCACGGGTGGAGATCGGCTATGTGCTCGGCGGTCTCGGCCTGCGCGTCGTCAACGGCCCGGCGCCGCAGATCACGCTCACCAAGTCGACGCACGGCGCGGGGCACGGCCTGACGGGCATGCGCGAGCGGGTCTCGATGCTGAACGGGGAGATGACGGTGGGGGAGACGGACGACGGAGGCTATGAGGTGACGGTGTTCCTCCCCGTGGGCACCGCGGAGGGCACCGCGTGACGACGGGCACCATCCGCGTACTGATCGCCGACGACCAGATGATGGTCCGGGAGGGCTTCTCGGTGCTGCTCGGGGCGATGCCGGACATCGAGGTCGTCGGGGAGGCGGTCAACGGCAGGGAGGCGGTCGAGCGGGTCCGTGAACTGGCCCCGGACGTCGTGCTGATGGACATCCGCATGCCGGAGCTGAACGGTATCGAGGCGACCCGGGAGATCGTCGCCGCGGACGGTTCGGCCAAGGTGCTGGTGCTGACCACCTTCGACCTCGACGAGTACGTGTACCAGGCGCTGCGGGCGGGAGCCTCCGGCTTCCTGCTCAAGGACGCCTCCGCACGGCAGCTCGCCGACGGGGTGAGGGTGGTGGCGGCGGGTGAGGCCCTGCTGGCGCCCTCGGTCACCCGTCGGCTGATCACGGAGTTCTCGCGCCTCGCGGACCGGCCGCCGCTCCTGCCGGCGGCCCGGGCGGCGTACGGGGACCTGACGGAACGGGAGACGGAGGTGCTTGTCCTGATCGCCCAGGGGCTGTCGAACGCGGAGATCGCGGAGCGGCTGGTGGTGGCCGAGTCCACCATCAAGACGCACGTCAGCCGCATCCTGGTGAAACTGGGCCTGCGCGACCGCACCCAGGCGGCGGTGTTCGCGTACGAGGCGAGACTGGTGACGCCGGGGTGATCCGCCCTTCGGCGCGGGACCCCCTGGTCAGCGGCCGTCCGCTCGGTTAGCGTCCGGGCATGGCAGCTCGTTCCGCTCTCGCGTTCGACCCCTGGGACCCGGCGTTCGTCGCCGACCCGTACCCCGCCTATGCCGAGCTGCGTGCGCGCGGCCGCGTGCACTGGTTCGAGCCCACCGGTCAGTGGCTGGTGCCGCACCACGCGGACGTGTCGGCGTTGCTGCGGGACAGGCGGCTGGGCCGGACCTACCAGCACCGGTTCACGCACGAGGACTTCGGGCGGACGGCGCCGCCGCCCGAGCACGAGCCGTTCCACACGCTCAACGACCACGGCATGCTCGACCTGGAGCCGCCGGACCACACCCGGATCCGGCGCCTGGTGTCGAAGGCGTTCACACCGCGGACGGTGGAGCAGCTCAAGCCGTATGTGCACGGCCTCGCCGGCAAGCTGGTGTCCCGGCTGGTGGAGGCGGGCGGCGGCGATCTGCTGACGGACGTCGCCGAGCCGCTGCCGGTCGCGGTGATCGCCGAGATGCTGGGCATCCCCGAGGCGGACCGCGGGCTGCTGCGTCCCTGGTCGGCGGACATCTGCGGGATGTACGAGCTGAACCCGTCCGAGGAGACGGCACGCAAGGCGGTGCGGGCGTCCGTCGAGTTCTCGGATTACCTCCGGGAGCTGATCGAGGAGCGCCGCAAGGAGCCGGGGGAGGACCTGATCTCGGGCCTGATCGCGGCCCACGACGAGGGCGACCGGCTCACCGAGCAGGAGATGGTCTCGACCTGTGTACTGCTGCTGAACGCCGGACACGAGGCCACGGTGAACGCGACGGTGAACGGCTGGTGGGCGCTGTTCCGCCACCCGGACCAGCTCGCGGCCCTGCGCGCGGACCACACGCTCGTCCCCTCGGCGGTGGAGGAGCTGATGCGCTACGACACCCCGCTCCAGCTCTTCGAACGCTGGGTGCTGGACGAGATCGAGATCGACGGCACGGTGATCCCGCGGGGCGCGGAGATCGCCATGCTGTTCGGTTCCGCGGACCATGACCCGGCCGTGTTCGACGCCCCCGAGAGGCTCGACCTGACCCGCAAGGACAACCCGCACATCTCCTTCAGCGCGGGCATCCACTACTGCATCGGCGCGCCCCTGGCCCGTATCGAGCTGGCGGCGTCCATGACGGCGCTGCTGGAGCAGGCCCCGACGCTGCGCTGCGCGGCGGAGCCGGAGCGGAAGCCGAACTTCGTGATCCGCGGCCTGAAGGGTCTGACCGTGGAGATCGGCTGACCACCGCGTCGGGCCGTCAGGCCCCGCCCCGGAGATCTCGTGCCCGTGCGGGGAGCGTGAGCCCCCACGCCCCCTCCCGCACCACCCATGTCCGCGTCCGCACCGGCCCCGACACCACGGCATCCGCCCGGTACCGGAAGTCGGCCCCCGACACCGTCACCCTGCGCCCCACCGCCAGCAGCGGTGACGCCTCCGCGCCCACCGAGACCGGCCGTACCTCCACCTCGGCCACTCCCGGATCCCCCGGCGTCACGGACACCCCCTCCACCGGCTGGTCCAGGTCCACCAGCGTCTCCCCGTCCACCTCCACCCGCAGCCGGGACGGCCCGGGGCCCCCCGGACGGGGTGACGGCACCCCCCGTGCGGGACGCGCCGCGAGCGTCCGTACCAGCGACTGGCACGACCGCAGCCACGGAAGCCCCGAGCCCGCCGACGAGGCCGGCACCGGCTCGGCCCCCGCCGTCTCCCGCGCCGGAACCGGAGGGATCCGCAGATCCCCGAGCACCACCCCGTCGCTGTCGTCCACCAGCAGGTCCAGCCACCGCTCGACCCCGTCCAGGACGGCCCGCGCGGCCGCCACCGCCCCCGCCGGCACCCCCAGCGACCGCGCCAGCGACTGCGCGGCGCCCACCGGCACCAGCGACAGGGCCGTCGTGCCCAGCTCACGGCGCCGGTGCAGCAGCGTCACCGCCCGCAGCAGCGCCCGGTCGTCGCCGACGACCACCGGTCTGCGCGACCCGCGCCGATCCAGTGCCCGGGCGAATTCCTCGGGCCCGTCCGGGAGACACACCTTGGCGGCCGCACCCGCGCTGAGCACGTCTTTCGCGATCCGTACCGACTCACCGTCGCTGTGACGGGCGACCGGGTCGATGACCACCAGGAGCTGGTCGGAAGTCGCCACCTCGGTCCTGCCTCGCTTCCTCGGGTAGCATCTTTGTGCAAGAGCCCCTTGCGCTATTGCGCCAGGGGCTTCGTCTATTCCGGGGCATCCGGTCCGACGGTTGGCGACCAACGGCGGTCGCTGTGGCACGCGGCGGTGAACCTTACGCCCACGCCCCCGACCTTGGACATGCCCCGCCCGGAAGGGGTGTACGCGCGTGCCCGCACTTGTGCTGCTCGGTGCTCAGTGGGGTGACGAAGGCAAGGGAAAGGCCACCGACCTGCTCGGCGGCTCGGTGGACTATGTCGTGCGCTACCAGGGCGGCAACAACGCCGGCCACACGGTGGTCGTAGGTGACCAGAAGTATGCGCTCCACCTCCTCCCTTCCGGAATCCTGTCGCCCGGATGTACGCCCGTCATCGGCAACGGCGTCGTCGTCGACCCGTCGGTCCTGCTCTCCGAGCTGAGCGGTCTGAACGAACGCGGTGTCGACACGTCGAAGCTGCTGATCAGCGGCAACGCACACGTCATCACCCCGTACAACGTCACCGTCGACAAGGTGACGGAACGCTTCCTCGGAAAGCGCAAGATCGGCACGACCGGCCGCGGCATCGGCCCGACCTACGCCGACAAGATCAACCGCGTCGGCATCCGGGTCCAGGACCTGTACGACGAGTCGATCCTGACCCAGAAGGTCGAGGCGGCCCTCGACGTCAAGAACCAGATCCTCACCAAGCTGTACAACCGGCGTGCGATCGCCGTCGGCCAGGTGGTCGAGGAACTGCTGGGCTACGCGGAGAAGATCAAGCCGTACGTCGCCGACACGGTCCTGATCCTCAACCAGGCGCTGGACGAGAACAAGGTCGTCCTGTTCGAGGGCGGCCAGGGCACGCTCCTGGACATCGACCACGGCACGTACCCGTTCGTGACCTCGTCGAACCCGACCGCGGGCGGTGCCTGCACCGGCGCCGGCGTCGGCCCCACGAAGATCAGCCGCGTCATCGGCATCCTCAAGGCGTACACCACCCGCGTCGGCTCGGGCCCCTTCCCGACGGAGCTGTTCGACGAGGACGGCGAGGCGCTGCGCCGCATCGGCGGCGAGCGGGGCGTGACGACGGGCCGCGACCGCCGCTGCGGCTGGTTCGACGCGGTGATCGCCCGCTACGCGACCCGGGTCAACGGCCTGACCGACTTCTTCCTCACCAAGCTCGACGTCCTCACCGGCTGGGAGCAGATCCCGGTCTGCGTCGCGTACGAGATCGACGGCAGGCGGGTCGAGGAACTCCCCTACTCCCAGACGGACTTCCACCACGCCAAGCCGGTCTACGAGATGCTGCCCGGCTGGCAGGAGGACATCACGAAGGCCAAGACCTTCGCCGACCTCCCGAAGAACGCGCAGAACTACGTCAAGGCGCTGGAGGAGATGTCCGGCGCCCCGATCTCCGCGATCGGCGTGGGCCCGGGCCGCGACGAGACCATCGAGATCAACTCCTTCCTGTAAGTCCCTTATATCCCCGTCCAGTTGGGCCGGTCATGGACATCCTTGACCGGCCCATGGGCTGCTCCTGGTTTCGCGCAGAAGAAGTGACCGGAACTATCTACGCGGGTAGTGCAATCTCTCTTCCTCCTCCACTTCCAGGAGCCCCGTATGCCCGTCAGTCCCATGAACCGACGCGAGTTCATGCAGAAGTCGGCCGTCACCTCGGCGGCGGTCGCCGCTGCGGGAGCGGTCGGCACCGGTACGGCCGAGGCTGCCGACCACAAGCCCGAGAAGACGCCCCGCACCTGGTCCTTCTCCATCCTCGGCACCACCGACCTGCACAGCCACGTCTTCGACTGGGACTACTACAAGGACGCCGCCTACAGCGACAAGGCCGGCAACTCCGTCGGTGTCGCGCGCGTGGCCACGCTCATCAAGCAGCAGCGCGAGGCGAAGGGCGAGGACCGCGTCCTCCTCGTCGACGCCGGCGACATCATCCAGGGCACCTCGCTGGCCTACTACTTCGCGCGCGTCGACCCGATCACCGGGACCGACGGCAAGAAGGGGCCCAGACACCCCATGGCCGTGGCCATGAACCACATGCGCTACGACGCCGCCGCGCTCGGCAACCACGAGTTCAACTACGGCATCGACGTGCTGCGGAAGTTCGAGAGCCAGTGCCGCTTCCCGCTGCTCGGCGCCAACGCCCTCGACGCCAAGACCCTGCGCCCCGCCTTCCGGCCGTACACGGTGAAACACATCCGCGTACCCGGCGCCCCGGACATCAAGGTCGGCATCCTCGGCCTCACCAACCCCGGTATCGCGCTGTGGGACAAGGACAACGTCAGCGGCAGGATGGTCTTCCCGGGCCTGGTCGAGCAGGCCAAGAAGTACGTCCCGCGCCTGCGCGCACTGGGCTGTGACGTGGTGTTCCTGACCGACCACTCCGGCCTCGACGGCTCGTCCTCGTACGGCGACGAACTCCCGTACGTGGAGAACGCGTCGAACCTCGTCGCCGAGCAGGTGCCGGGCATCGACGCGATCCTGGTGGGCCACACCCACGTCGAGGTCCCCTCCTACACGGTGAAGAACGAGGAGACCGGCGAGGAGGTCCTCCTCTCCGAGCCGTACTGCTGGGGCTACCGCCTGAGCGTCTTCGACTTCGAGCTCGAACTGCACTGCGGGCAGTGGAAGGTGACCGGCAAGAAGGCCCAGACCCTCAACCCCAACACGGTCGAGGAGGACCCGGAGATCAAGCGGCTCCTGGAGGCCGACCACGAGCTGGTGGTGAAGTACGTCAACACGGCCGTCGGCACCTGCACGGCGGACCTGTCGGCGGCGGAGTCCTGCTGGAAGGACGTCCCCATCATGGACTTCATCCACCAGGTGCAGATGGCGACGGTCGCCTCCGGGCTGTCCTCCGCCGACGCAGCACTCCCGCTGATCTCGGTCGCCGCGCCCTTCAGCCGGACCGCGGACATCCCCGCGGGGAACGTGACGATCAAGGACATCGCCGGGCTCTACATCTACGACAACACCCTCTACGGCAAGAAGCTGACCGGCGCCCAGCTCAAGGACTACCTGGAGTACGCGGCGAAGTACTACCACCAGGTCCCGTCCGGCACGAAGGTCGACACCGCGACCCTCACCAACGCCAACAACTTCTGGGACTACATGTACGACACCGCCGCCGGGGTCGACTACGAGATCGACATCGCGCAGCCCGAGGGCTCGCGCATCAAGAACCTCTCCTACAAGGGTGCGCCGGTGAAGGACGACCAGGTCTTCGTCGTCGCCGTGAACAACTACCGCGCCAACGGCGGCTCCGGCTACCCGCACATCGCCTCGGCGCCGATCGCGTACAGCTCGACAAACGAGATCCGCCAGCTCATGATCGACTACGTGACCGCGAAGAAGACCCTCGACCCGGCCGACTTCGCCGTCACCAACTGGAAGCTGACGCAGGCGGGAACGCCGGTCTTCTGAGCGGGGCGTTCCTCAGGACTGGGGGAGTTGTGAGCGCAGTGGTGGACGACGGCAAGAAGGTGGTCCAGGGCTTCTTCGAGGCCGTCAGCGAGGGCCGGCTCGAAGATCTGCCGCAGTACATGGCGGCGGACGTCGTGGACCACAACAAGATCATCCATGGTGAGGCGGACGAGCCGGGGGCGGCGTTCGAGGGTCTGCGCCAGCAGTCCGAGGCGCTGGCTCCGCTCACCGCCCGGGTGGAGGAGCTGATCGGCGAGGGTGATCGGGTGGTGGCCCGCGTCACCCAGCGGGGCGTCCACAGCGGGGCCCACCCGCGGATGCCCGAGCCGACCGGGCGGTCATTCGAGATCGAGGCGATCTGGATCTTCACGCTGCGCGCGGGCCGGATCACCGAGATCCGCGCGGTGAGCGACCGCCTGGGGCTGTTCGCCCAGCTCGGCTGGCCCCTGCCGCAGAGCTGAGCCGGGCGCGTCAGGGCGTCGAACGGGTGGCGCCGAAGTGGGTCTCGTGGTTCCAGACGTGGTGGCACGCGGGGCACTGCAGGTGCAGCAGGCTGCCGGAGTTGGACAGCATGTAGCGCCACCCGCGCCGGTCGTCACAGTGCGGGCAGTCCACGCCCCAGGCGCGTCGGCCGATGTCGGCCTGCGGATCAAGCGGCAGCATCGCCGGGTCCCGCGGGGAGCACGCCGGCCGCCACCAGCTCGTCGTAGACGCGCTGCTGCTCCGCGTCCAGACCGGAGTACAGCAGCGCACGCGCCTCCTCCTCGCCGCGCAGCGCCACCGCGGGGTCCCAGTCGGGCCCAAGAGTCTCCATGACGTGGGTACGCCTGAGCATCTCGTGCGCGCCGAGATCGAGGGCGAAGTGGAATGCGGGGCCGTGGGGGGACATGCCGTCGAACGTAGGTGGGCATTTCCCCCATGGCAAGAACAGGTGGGTTGAATCACACCGGGCCCGCCCGTCGTCCTTCCACAGGGCGGGCCGCGCCCCGCGGGTACTCGCCGCGCGCACTTCAGACGAAGTCCTCCTGTCCGAGCCGTATTGTTCGAGGACCGGCGCGCCGGTGTTCTAGGCCGTCCCGAGCAAGGTGTCGGTCCGCTCCGCCAGGAACTCCTCCCAGGTCCGGGTGCCCTTGTCGGCACCCTCGAGGGTCAGGTTGGCCCCGGACCGGTAGGCGCGGCCGGCCGCGCCGGGCATACGGACCGGGAGCATCGGGCGGTGCTTGCCGTGTGCCGTGAGGTAGGTGCGCAGCAGGTCTGCGAGGTCGTACACCGCCGGTCCGGCCAGGTCGGGGACCAGGCCGGCCGGTTCGCCGAGCGTGAGCTCCACGAGCCGGGCGGCCACCTCCCGGGCGTCGACCGGCTGGAGTCGCATCCCGCCGGGCACCGGGATCACCGGCAGCTTGGCCACCTTCTCGGCCATGAGCAGCGCCAGGTCGTGGAACTGGGCGGCCCGCAGCGTCGTCCATGCGATCCCCGACCCTGCGATCGCCCGCTCCGCCTCCAGTTTGGAGCGCAGCCAGGCGAGGGGGACGCGGTCCGCGCCGATGACCGAGATGTACACCAGGTGCCGGACCCCGGCCTCCCGCGCGGCCCGGACCAGGTTCCGGGTCGCCTCGTCGTCGCCCTTGGGCCCGCCCGCGAGGTGCAGGACGGTCTTCACGCCCGCCACCGCGGCGTCGAGTCCCTCACCCGTCCGCAGGTCGCAGGTGACGTACTCGATGCCCTGTGCGGGGTCGTGCGGGTGCCGGCTCAGCACCCGGACCTCGCGGCCCGCCTCCCGCAGCAGCGGGACGACATGGCGGCCGAGCGTGCCGGTGCCGCCGGTGACCAGGACGGGTGCGGTAGTCGTGTCCATGGTCTTCTCCTCAATCGGTCGGTTCCGTCACGCAGTGGGTGATCTACTGAGATGACCCGCCGCCCGGAAGGAATGTGACACGGTGCCCGAACTTCCTTTGGCAACCGAGTGGTTCGAGGTGCAGCGTCCCAGGCTGCGGGCGGTGGCCTACCGGATGCTCGGATCGCTCAGCGAGGCCGACGACGCCCTTCAGGAGGCGTGGCTGCGCGCGGACCGCGCCGACACGGCCGATGTGGAGAACCCGGCCGCGTGGCTGACGACCGTGGTGGCCCGGGTGTGTCTGAACATGCTGCGCTCGCGCGAGAACCGGCGCGAGGAGCCGCTGGAAGCGGCCGGGGCGCCGGTCACGGGTGCGGTCGTCGACCCGGAGGAGGAGGCGCTGCTCGCCGACTCGGTGGGCCTTGCGCTGCTGGTCGTCCTGGACACCCTGACGCCCGACGAGCGGCTCGCTTTCGTGCTGCACGACATGTTCGCGGTGCCGTTCGACGAGATCGGCCCGATGCTCGAGAAGACCCCGGCCGCGGCCAGGCAGTTGGCGAGCCGGGCCCGCCGCCGGGTCAGGGGGACCCCGGTGCCGGCGGCCGACCTGCCCCGGCAGCGCCGGGTCGTCGAGGCCTACCTGGCCGCGACCCGCGCCGGCGACTTCGACGCACTGCTGGCGCTGCTCCACCCCGACGTGGTGCTTCGCGCCGACCGCTCGGTGGTCCCGACCCCCGAGCCGATCCGCATCGCCGGTGCCCACCCGGTGGCCAAGGGCGCGATGGCGTCCGTGGGCCGGGCTCGTTTCACCGCCGCCGTCCTGGTCGACGGCCGCCTCGGCCTGGCGATGCTCGAGGCGGGCCGGCTGCGCCTGGTGCTGAGTTTCACCTTCGCCGACGGTCTGATCACGGACATCGACGTGATCGCGGACGGGGAGCGGCTGCGGGAGGTGGAAGTGGCTGTGCCCGACGATCCGGGGATCAGCTGAACGCGCCCGCGAGCCCTTCATCCGCTGCGCCCTTACCGGGAGGCGTGTCCGCACAGTCGGGGCAGGCGGGCGGGAGGCCGAGGCAGGCGTGGAGGGCAAGGCTCAGCCTGCGGTCGACGGCCTCACGCTCGGCGGCGGGATCCGGGACCTCGGGCGGTGGTGTGAGGGCGTAGGGCAGGGCGGTGGTGAGGACGGCGAGTGTGACCGTGTCCTGTGCAGTGCCCTCGGGCAGGTGCCCGGTCACGTGCCGGCGCAGCCAGTCCCAGGCCACCCGGTGCCACACGGTCGCCGGACGCAGTACCGCGGCGTGCACCAGGTCCGGGGCGGTCAGGGCCATGGTCCTCACCACCGGGTGCTCTCGCAGCAGGCGCGCCGCACGCACCACGACGTGGACGGCGAGACACCGTGGCGGTGGCGGCGGGCCGGGTGCCTCGCGGGCCACCTGCAGCAGGCGCCGCAGCTCGGTCAGTGTGGCGTCCCGGATCAGGACCTGAGCGCCGGCCCAGTTCCGGTAGAGGTAGGAGCGGTTGCAGCGGGCCAGGCGGGCGACGTGGGTCACGCCGACCCGCCGTGGGCCGTACTGGGACAGCGCGTCCAGGGTCGCGCGGTACACCGTGCCCGTCCCGGGCTGCCAGACGGAGGGGGTCGATCGGCTCACGCCGGGCAGCATGGCAAGGGCGGGGGTGGTACCGGGCCGGGAAAGTGCAACAGATCTGGAGAAAGTGGTGCGGTTTTTCCGGCTATCGGGTGAGCGGGGCGGCAGGCGTCACCGCTGTCAGCAGCCGGTCGTCCAGGTGTGTGAGGCGCCTTTGTCGTTCGCGGCGGCGTTGTAGCCGACCTCCTGGCCCGGGGCCAGGCAGATCGTCACGTGGCCCAGCAGCTCGCGCGCGGAGTACACCTTGACATGGTCCTTGACGCCCGGACCGGAGATGCCGTGGTTCGCCCACGAGGAGTCGTGCCAGGCCATGTCCCCCTCCCACCAGTGGTCGTCCCCGCTGTGCTCGATCTTCAGGCCCTGGAAGTTCGCTTCCGTCCACACGCAGAAGTTGCCGCTGCCGCAGGGCACCGCCTGTGCGGAGGCGGAGGTGGCGAGCACGGCCGCAGCGGACAGGGCGGTGGCGGCGAGCAGAGCGGCCAGGCGCTTGTTCATGCTGAAGGATTTCCTTTCGCGGTGAGGAGAGAGGCGGCCTCGGCGAGGGCATGGGCACGCAGCCGCTGCCACTCGGCGATCTCGGCGCGGTGCCGGGAGCGCACCTCGGCCAGGGAACGGTGGGTCTTCTCGGCCTCGGGCTGAAGGTTGTTCACGATCACCGACGTACGGAACCACCGGCGCTGGTCGCCGTAGAGCCGCTGCTGGGCCGCCGCGAGGCAGCCGTCGGTGTGAGCGCGGACCACGTAGCCCGTGGGGAGTCGAAGTGACAGTTCCGCCTCGCCCGATCCGAACAGGGCGTCGGAGACGCGGCGTTGCTCGGCGGAAGAGGGCGTCGACTGCCCCGGGCGGGGCGGGGTCAGGCCCTGGCGGGCGAGGCAGTCGTCGGTGAGCTTCTGGGTGGCGGCCTTGATGACGTCGTCGGGGGAGGGGCCGGGTGGTGCGGGCCCCGTTTCCGCACAGCCGGTGAGGAGCATTCCGAGGACGAGGAGCACGGCAACGGCCGTCGTACGCGGAGGCATCTGCTTGATCAGCCCGGCTGGCACCCCATCGTGGAGTCACTGACCCCGTCGAACTTCGTCGCCCACGCCCAGTTGTTGGAGTAGTCGTCCGGGTAGATCGCGCGGTCCAGGCAGCCGCCGGGCTGGTAGCTGATCGCGTACACGGTCACGGAGGCGTGCGAGTCGAAGGAGTACGCGTGCCGCTTCACCCGGGGGTCCGCCTCCCGGTACCCGGGCGGCGCGTAGTCCCAGGCGCCACCGGGTCCCATCTGGTTGGGGTCGGGCCAGAAGTACACATGCCCGGGCGGTACGGCGGCAGCGGCATGTGCGGGCGGGGCGGCGGCCGGGCCGAGCGCCGCCAAGAGGGCAGAGGCGATGACGAGGTGACGCATGGCCGGGGCATGCCCTCGGGTCACCGCCCGTATGCGGTACGTATGCCCGGTTCACCCCTTCTGGGGGCTCAAGGGATACGGACACCTTTGAGGAACGCGCCCCATGCGCCGGGGGAGACGGTGACGACGGGTCCGCCTGAAGATGCGCCGTCCCGCCCGCCTCCGTCTTGTTCACGGCCCGCGCCATTGCGGTCACCCCCGAACTCAACCGAACTCAACCGGTCGCAAGCAGCCCTGGCCGGGTTCCGACCGTTGCCACCGGTCGACACAGAGTTATGGAAGACGCTAGCCCCCTGCCGAAACTGGCCGCATGAATACGCAAAGTGACCTGGACTGGATCCCCACCACCGGCATCCAACTCCGCAAGGTCGGCGTCCGGTTCGACGCCCTCCGCATCGACGCCCTCCGCATCGACGGCGACCGGGGCCGCGCCCTCGCCCTCGCCGACCGTCTCGCCCGCATGACGGGCGGAGCCCCGGGTCCCGTCATCGAGGAGGACAACGGCAGACGCGCCGTCTACTTCCTCGTCCCCGTCGGCAGCACGTCCCACCGCTCCTGGCCCGACGGAGTCACCCGCCTCACCGCCGGCCCGAACCGCATCTCGTACATCCCGATCCCGGCCCTGGACGGCCTGACCTGGCCCCTGGGTTGGCGTTACCGGCCGACAGCATCTGGGGACCTCGTCCACACGCTGCTCCTGCGGACCGCCCTTCACTCCCCGGAGTGAAATACGCGAACTACCGCCCTGAAAAAGCCAGTTGAGCTTGCATTCGTCGCTTTGCGTGCCCATAGAGTCGCGCCAACAGGCCAAGCAAGAAGAACGCCCCCGCGGTGCGCCAACACCCGGGGGCTCGACACCCGGAGCTACACCTCCCGATGCGTATTCATCGTACGACGCCCACGCGCGCCTTTTCCGTCTTCTCCAACGCTCTCCTCCGCGACCGCAGCATTTCCTGGTGCGCGGTGGGCGTACTGACGTACCTATTGAGCCTGCCGAACGACGCCCGCGTCACCATCCGCACGCTCGCGGAGCAGCGCAAGGAGGGGCGGGCGCGAATCGCCGCCGCCCTGCGTGAGCTGGAGGAATCCCGGTACCTGCGGCGGGTGGTGCACAAGAGCCGGGCGACGGGCCAACTCATCACCGTCTACGAGGTGTTCGACACTCCGTACGACGACGAGCCACCGTCGGGTGAATCGGAGGAATCCCAGAACCCGGCCTCCGGCGAGTCGGACATCGCGCCGTCGGACGCTCCCCCTTCGGGGGAAAAGACCAGGGAAGAAGAACCTCCCTCCCCGCCGCCGTCCTTGCCGCCGCCGGCCGCTCCGAGCGAGCGCACCGCGCTCGCCGCCAAGCTGCTCGGCTCGCTCGGCAGCACACACCCCCGGCTCACGCTCGGTGCCGCAGACGCGCTGCGGCTCGCGCCGCTGGTGGAGGAGTGGTGGGACGCCGGGGCGACCAGCGCTCAAGTGCGGGCGGCCCTGACGGACGGGCTGCCGTCCCGCGTGTACTCACCGCGCGCCCTCATCGAGAACAGACTGCGCCGCAAGCGCCCGGCGCCGCCGACGCCCGGGCCGGTCACGACCGTTGAGGTCGAGGCGCGCACACCCGGCGCGTCCGCCTACCGGGAGGCCGCGCGAAGGGGCGGCGCACTGGCCTGGGCCCTGCTGCGGGGGCAGGCAGCGCCCGCGTAGGCACAGACTCCCGGCCGCACAACCGTGCCGCCGGGTCCACTGAGAGAAGAACGGAGTGTCGATGACCCTCACACTCGAATGCCCTGAGGCGGTATACCGTCGGTATACTTTGCTCATGGCTGATACCACGATCAAGGTCGACTCCGCCGTCCGAGACCGCCTTCAGGAACTGGCCCGGGATCGCGGGATGAGCATGCGGGACCTCGTGGCGGAGCTGGCCGGGGCCACGCCCACCAAGGAAGAACTGCGCAAGCGGTACGAGGAGACGAAGACGTACGTCGAGGAGCACTTCCTCGGTAGGCCGTACACCGAGGAGGACGAGAAGGCCGGCGAGAAGTTGTGGGCCGACCTGCAGGCCGGGCGCATTGGGGAGGTCCAGTGAGGGAGCAGGGCCAGTACCCGCTGCCGCGTGCCGTCATCTTCGACGACACGGCCGCGCTCGCGCTCGGCGCGGGGAACGGCATGGCCTCCCGCCTGGTCGTCGAGGCCGAGAAGGATCCCGCCCTGCGCGTGTACATCCCGGCGCTCAGCCTGGCTGCCGCCGAACGGGAGCGGGCGGGAGTCGCCGAGCACCTAGGCGCGCTGCCGTCCATCAACGTCGAGGCGCTCGACTTCGCTGCGGCAACCGCCGTTGGCAAGCGCCTGCGGACAGCGGCCGCCGGAGAAGCGGAGGACGACGGCAAGCAGCAGCCGGACTGGAGCGGCGCGCACGTGCTTCACCTCGCCCTGCCCACGGTGGAGTGGCCGCGCGGCCGTCCCGTTCTGACCAGGACGCCCATCCGGTACCGCGGTACGGGCATCCGCACCATCCGCATCGTCGAGAGCTGACGACGAGCGGGGAGGGGCGCCGCCCTGGGCCCCTCCCCGGCCTCAGCTGAAGACGATCATCGATCCCTGCGCCAGGCTCCGCGTGGCCGCCGCGTGCAGGCCCAGCCAGACATGGCGTTCGCGGGCGAACGGGCTCGGGTCGTACGGGGCCGGGAGCGCGGGTTCCTCCAGGGCCGTGGGCGCGAGCGGCGGGTCCGGGGCGGCCGGCGGGTTCGCCGGGTCGATGCCGATCGACGGGGCCACGAACTCCAGCTCCCGCAGCAGCGCCTGGGACGACCCCAGGGGGCCGCCGCCCGCGAGGAGTTCGTCGTTCGACAGGGGCTGCGGGAAGTCCACCGGGACGTAGGCGCCCGCGTGGTCGTAGTGCCACACCAGGTGCGACTGCTGGGCCGTCGACTCGAACATCTCCAGCAACTGCTCGTAGTCGCCGCCCAGCTCGTCCACCGGGGTCACGGCCAGGCCGCACACCTGGAGGAGATAGGCGCGGCGCAGGAAGTGCAGCGCGTCGTAGTCGAACCCGGCGACCGGGGCCACCTCGCCGGTCAGGCCCGGCATGTACTGGTACACCGGCACCGACGGCAGTCCGGCCTCGCCCAGCACCTTGTCGTAGAGGGCGAGTTCCTCGGCGAACGGGTTGTCGGGGGTGTGGCACAACACGTCGACGAGCGGGACCAGCCACAGGTCACAGGCCAACAGTAAGCTCCTCGGGTTATCGGTGTGGTGCAGGAAGCGTAGTGGGCGCGCGGGCCGCCGGTCGCTCTCAGCCGTGCACGCCGTGCAGGTCCCATACCCATACCCCGCCCACCCGCCTACCGGGCCGCCCCACCAGCTTGTCCACCGTCTCACGCAACGCGTCCTGGTACTCCTGCGGCGGCAGCACCAGCACCCCCGCCTTCCAGTAGGCGAAGTCGGTGCGGGCCTGCGCCCGCCAGTTGTCGCCGATGGTCGGCTTCACACCGGTGAAGCTGATGTCCCGCAGCATGGCGGCGGTGAAACGGGGCTTGGCGCCGTAGATGCCGATGCGCTCGCTGCCCCAGGGGCCGTTGAAGTACCCGCCGGGCAGCTTGAACGCGAAGTGGGCCGCGATCTGCCAGTGCAGCGCCTCCGCGTCGCCCGAGTCGGGCAGCGGGACGGTCACCAGCGTCTCGTCCCCGCGGACGTACGACCTCCACGTGCCGTCCGCGATGAAGGAGGGCACCGGGGCGCGTTCGACGGCCGGCAGCGGAGCCGGGACGATCGGGATGAGCGCCGCCGCGACCGCCGTGAGGCCGAGGAACTGGGTGCCCGGCTGCGGGGTGCGCGCCAGCCGCTCGATCGCCACCGCCAGCAGCACTCCGAGCGCGGGCGCGCAGATCATGGCGACCCGGCCCTCGATGACGGACTCGAACAGCGGCAGGTGCGCGAACAGCGCCCAGGGGCCGGGGACCGTCGTGTGCGACAGGGGGAACCGCAGGCGCGGGCCGAGGGACAGGAGGGCGGCGGCGAGGGCGGTGAAGCCGAGCGCCTTGACCAGGGCGTGCTCCCACAGCCGTACGACGATCGCGAAGGCGAGGGCCACCAGCGGCCAGCCGTAGAAGGCGTTCTGCTCGGTGGGGTTCAGGGCGAGGGCGTTCGCCGTGTCCTCGTTCCCGGCGATCAGCGAGTCCTTGGCGAAGGCGAGCAGGGACAGGGGGCTGTTTCCCGTGAAACGGCCGTGGAAGACGTTCCGGTAGCTCTGCGGGCCGAAGAACTGCCAGTACAGGGGGAGCGCCACCAGCGGCAGGCACACCGCTCCGGCGATCGCGAGCCCCTTCAGCAGCGGGCGCCAGGCGGCCTTCGCCACGTCCCGGCGCACCACCGCGTACGCGCCCGCGAACAGCACCATGCCGAGGGACGCGAGCAGCAACGGCTCCTCGCCCAGGAAGATCTGGTACGTCGCCATCAGCCCGAGGACCACCCCGTCCCGGACCACCCGCGCGGCCGTGCACAGCCGCAGCGCCCGCTCGATCATCAGCGGGATCATGAACAGGACGACGAAGTTGGGGTGCGCGGCGGCGTGGCTGACCATCGGGGGCGCGAACGCGGCGAGCGCGGCTCCCGTGAAGGCCGCGCCCCGGTGCCGTACCACCCGTCGCACGATCAGCCGGTACCAGGCGACGGCCGTGGCGGCCAGGCCGAGCGTCATCACCAGGGCGAGGGTGACCGCGGGGCCGAGGAGCAGGGTGAGCGGCGCCAGGGGGACGGTCACGCCGAACATGACCGTGTTGGCCATGAGGTTCACGCCGTCGGGGAACCCCTGAAGGGTGGTGAACAGGGGATTGCGCAGGTGGGCCACGTTGTCGGCCGTCACCGCGAAGAACCATTCCCACTGGTTCTGGTCCTGCATCGAGTCGGAGAGGTAGCGGTGGTCCGGGTCCGCCCAGCGGCCCGCGTACAGGCCCACCGCCATCAGCAGGAACGTGACGGCCGCGAGGACGTCGGCCGGGCGGAGGGCGCGCACCTCGAGCAGGGCGAGCTCGCCCGCCGTGCGGGCGTAGTCGAACGGGCGGACCTTGGAGCCCGGCTGGTGCGCCCAGCGCACCGGCACCTCGGTCACCGGCCAGCCCGAGCGCCGGAAGTGCCGGAGTATCTCCACGTCGATGCCCCAGCCGCTCAGCCGGGAGGCGGCGAACGCCTCGCGGGCGCGGTCGCCGTCGTACAGCTTGAAACCGCACTGCGTGTCGCGTACGTCCGGCAGCGCGGTCCGGCGTATGAGGACGTTCCCGGCGCGTCCGAGCAGCCGGCGCGGACGGCTCTGCGGCCGCTCGATGGTCGCGCCCGGCACCGCGCGGGAGCCGATCGCCGCCGCGTACCCCTCGGCCAGGGCCTTGTCCAGGGCCTCCAGCTCCTCGATCGGGGCGGCCAGGTCGGCGTCCGTGACCAGCACCCGGCGCCCGGAGGTGGCGAGGACGCCCAGGCGCAGGGCGTGGCCCTTGCCGCGGTTGCGCTCGCCCGTGACGATCCGCACGCGCTCCTCGCCGGCGGATGCGGCGCCGACGACGTCCCGGGTGCCGTCGGTGGACCCGTCGTCGACCACGACGACCTCCCATTCGCCGAAGCGGCTCTCGCTCTCGCGCAGATACCCGGTGATCGCGTCGAGCGTGGGCCCGAGCCGCTCCTGCTCGTTGTAGGCGGGGACGACGACGGACAGGTCGATGGAGATGGCCGGCATGTCCTCTAAGACGTCCGCGGCCTCCGCTGTGCTCATCCGGCGGCGAGCCGCTCGAGCAGCGCGAGGGAGTGCGCGTTGTACGCGGCCACCACGGCGTGCGCGCCGGCCGGGTCGCGGCGGGCGAGGGCGTCGACGAGTTCGCTGTGCCCGGACCACAGCCGGCCCTTCAGATCGGTGACCCGGCGCAGGTGCTGCACCGCGCACACCCAGGACTGCACGCGCAGCCGGTGCAGGAAGTCGGCGAGGTAGGGGTTGCCGTACAGGGCGCTCAGCTCGCGCCAGAAGCGCAGGTCGTACCCGATGAGGACGTTCAGGTCGCCGGCGGCGGCGGCGCGCGCGGCCTCCTCGCCGCGGCGGCGCACGGCGGCGAGGGCGGCGGTGCGGCGCGGATCGTCCGCGGCCGTCCCGCGCTCGCGCGCGCCGTTCTCGACGAGGCGGTGGAAGATGCCGTCGGTGACCAGGCTGCGGGCCTCGATCATGCCGCGGTAGTCCTCCAGCGAGTAGGCGCGCACCTCGAAGCCCCGGTGCTGGACGGCGTCCAGCAGGCCCTGCGCCGACAGGTCGACCAGCGCCTCGCGGACGGGGGTCGCGGAGACGCCGTACTGCTCGGCGATCTCCTTCACCGTGAACTCCTGCCCCGGCTGCAGCCGGCCGGCCAGCACCTCGTCGCGGAGCGCGTCCGCGATCTGCTGCCGCAGGGTGCTACGGGTGACGGCGCCATTGCCGGGCATCGTGGTCTGGATCCCCCATCCGTGTACGGTGCGTCTTCCTGCCGGAGACACGTCACCTTACGCGGTGGGGGGCCCAGGAGTGCCCTGCGTGCGGATCGGGGCCGCTCAGACCGTGTACTCGTCGGCCACCGACAGCGCCGCGTCCAGGGCCGCGAGGCCCTCCTTCGCCTCCGCCTCCGTGATCGTGCAGGGCGGGACGACGTGGGTGCGGTTCATGTTGATGAAGGGCCACAGACCGTGCGCCTTCGCGGCGGCGCCGAACGCGGCCATGGGGGCGCCTGCCTCGCCGGTCGCGTTGTAGGGCACCAGCGGCTCCCGGGTCTCACGGTTCCTGACCAGCTCCAGCGCCCAGAACATGCCGACGCCGCGCACCTCGCCCACCGACGGGTGCCGCTCGGCGAGCGCCCGCAGCCCCGGCTCGATGACCTGTGCGCCGACCACGGCGGCGTTCGCGACGACGCCCTCCTCGGCCATCACGTTGATCGTGGCGACGGCGGCGGCGCAGGCCAGCGGATGACCGGAGTAGGTCAGACCGCCCGGGTAGGGCCGTTGGGCGAAGGTCTCGGCGATCTTCCCGGAGAGGGCGACACCGCCGAGCGGAACATAGCCGGAATTGACGCCCTTGGCGAAGGTCATCAGGTCGGGGACCACGTCGAACAGATCGGCCGCGAACCATTCGCCGGTGCGTCCGAACCCGGTCATCACCTCGTCCAGGACGAACACGATCCCGTACTTGTCGCACAGCTCGCGCACGCCCGCGAGGTAGCCGCGGGGCGGGACCATGATCCCGGCGGTGCCGGGGATGGTCTCCAGCACGATCGCCGCGATGGTGCCGGGGCCCTCGAAGGCGATGGTCGTCTCCAGGTGCTCCAGCGCCCGCTCGCACTCCTGCTGCTCGGTCTCGGCGTAGAACCGCGAGCGGTACAGGAACGGCGCCCAGAAGTGCACCACGCCCGCCGCACCGCTGTCGGAGGCCCAGCGGCGCGGATCACCGGTGATGTTCACGGCCTGCTGGGTGCCGCCGTGGTAGGAGCGGTAGGCGGACAGCACCTTGGGGCGGCCGGTGTGCAGGCGCGCCATCCGCACGGCGTGTTCGATCGCGTCGGCGCCGCCGTTGGTGAAGAAGATCTTGTCCAGGTCGCCGGGGGTGCGCTGGGCGATCAGCCGGGCGGCCTCGGAGCGGGCCTCGACGGCGAACGCCGGTGCGAAGGTGGCCAGGGTCGCGGCCTGCTCCTGGATCGCGGCGACGACCTTGGGGTGCTGGTAGCCGATGTTGGTGAAGACGAGCCCGCTGGCGAAGTCCAGGTAGCGGTTGCCGTCGTAGTCCCAGAAGTACGACCCCTCCGCACCGGCGACGGCGAGCGGGTCGATGAGCTCCTGCGCTGACCACGAGTGGAAGACGTGCGCACGGTCCGCGGCCTTGACCGCGGCGCCGGCCTGGGGATCGGTCTGAGGGATCATGCGGCGAGGTTAGGAGCGGGCGGGGCGGTCGGGACATGGGCGGGATGTCTGCGGTGGGAGGCAATCCGCGACAGGTTGTCGGGTTCCGGGCGCCACACCGCGGCCTGTTACGGAACCGTGGACATCGCCGCTGCCGACTCCTGCGAGGACGGCACTATTCTCTGGCTGTCGCACGCACAGGGGGGCAGGTGAGGCGGCGATGGAACGGCTGCGAGCCGGTGACCCACAGCGAGTGGGGTCCTATCGGCTGCTGGGGCGGCTCGGGGCCGGTGGCATGGGCAGCGTGTATCTGGCCCGGTCGGACCGGGGCCGTACGGCCGCGGTGAAACTCGTGCGGCGGGAACTGGCCGAGCAGGAGGAGTTCCGGGCCCGCTTCCGGCAGGAGGTACGGGCCGCCCGGCAGGTCGGCGGGTACTGGACCGCGCCCGTCCTCGACGCCGACACCGAGGCCGACATCCCCTGGGTCGCCACCGGGTACGTCGCCGGGCCGACCCTCCAGACCGTCGTGTCCCGGGACCACGGCGCCCTGCCGGAGCGGTCCGTGCGCGTGCTGGCCGCCGGGCTCGCCCACGCCCTGCGGGACATCCACGCCGCCGGGCTGATCCACCGCGACCTGAAACCGTCCAACGTCCTCGTGACCATCGACGGCCCCCGGGTCATCGACTTCGGCATCGCCCGCGCACTGGAGACCGTCACGGGCGCCGGGTACACCCGCACCGGGGCGCTCGTCGGCTCGCCCGGCTTCATGGCGCCCGAGCAGGTGCGCGGGGACCGCGTCACGCCCGCGTGCGACGTCTTCTGCCTGGGGTCCGTGCTCGCGTACGCCGCCACGGGCACCCTTCCCTTCGGGAGCGCGAACAGCGGGGTGCACGCCCTGATGTTCCGCATCGCGCAGGAGGACCCGGACCTGGAGGGCCTGCCGGAGGGGCTGGCCGACCTGGTGCGGGACTGCCTGCGCAAGGACCCGTCCGCGCGGCCGACCCCGGAGCAGATCCTGGAACGCACGGGCGCCGACGACACGCTCAGCGAGGGCCGCAGCCGCGAACCCTGGCTGCCGGGCGCCCTGGTCGCCCAACTGGGGCGCCTTGCGGTGCGGTTGCTGGACACGGAGGATCCGGAGGTTCGGGAGGACGGGGAGGACCGGGAGGATCCGGAGGGGACGGAGGCTCCGGCTGGGCCGCAAGATCCGGGGAGCCCGGTGAGCCCGCGGGGTCCGGAGCGCCCGCAGGAAGAGGGGCCGGGGGCTACGAAGGCCGTCGACGGGCCCACGGTTCCGGCATCCGCGCCCACGGTTCCGGCACCCCCGGCGGCTCCCACGATCCCTGGGCCCGCCCCCGCCTCCGGCGCTCCCTACGGCGCGGTCCCTCCTCCGCCCGGCGTCTTCGGGCCGCCGCAGCAGCACCCCCACCCGCCCGCCCCCGGAGGCTGGGGCACGTCGCCGTACGGTGCGCCCGCGTACGGCGATCCGGCGCCCCCGCGGCGCAGCGGCCGTTTCACCGCCGTGCTGATCGTCGTCGCCCTGGTCGTCGCGCTCGGTGCGGGCGGTTCGGTGTACGCGGTGCTGCGCGGGGAGGGCACGGGCACCACCGCGTCGCGGACCTCCGCCGCGCCCACGACCCCCGGCCCGAGCACAGCCGGTCGATCGTCCCCGTCGGCCTCGGCCCCGGCGTCGGCCGGCTCCGGCTCCCCGGGTGCAATCCCCGACGCCTACCTCGGCACCTGGACCGCGTTGATCGACAACGCCACCGGGCACAACACCCGGCGCCTGGTCGTCCAGCAGGGCGACGTCGGCGACCCGGTGCTGTCGCTGACCGCCGACGGCGACACGTACCACTGCGTCTTCCGGGCGGAGCTGGCCGAGAAGCCCACCGCGGACGGCCCGTTGATGATCGGCCCGTCCACGGTCACCACCGGCGGACCGGCGTCGTCCTGCACCCCGGGCGGCGCGACGGAACTGACGCTCCTCCCGGACGGCCGCCTCAAACGCGTGAACACGGCCAGCGGCGAGGCCCTGACCTACACGAAGGCCGGCTAGACAGGGCGGTTCACCTGGCCTCCGGCGGCCGCTGCCGTGGCATGTTGGGCCGCGCGCCCGGCGGTGGGAACCTCCCCGGCAGGGTGCCCTCGGGGCGGGGCGCCGCCGCACCCGACGACTGCATCGCCAGCGGTGCCGAGCCCGTGCGGAACTCCGCCATCCAGTCCGCCGTCTCCGCCCGCACCAGCTCCGTGACGTCCTCGGAGAACCGCCGCAGCACCGAGAGGCACCGCTCGGCCGCCTCGCCCGCGGTCCCCTCCGTCGGCCCGAGGACCTCCCGCACGCTCTCCGACGCCCAGTCGAACTGGAGCGCCTGCAACCGCCGCCCGATCGCCTGCGCCGTGGCCACGTCCCGCATCCATCCGGAGGTCACCCCGAAGTACCGGTCCCCGGCCACACACGCCACCCCCACCAGCAGCGACAGATACGCCCACGGCGCCACCCCGTCCGCCACCCCGGTCAGGTCCAGCAGCGGCAGCGCGGCACCGCACACGGCCCCCACCGCCGCGCCCGCGCGCAGCGCCTGCGCCCCCCGCCGCTTCCACACCCGGTTCGCGAGATACCAGGCGGCCGTCTCCAGCGCCCGCCGCTCCACCCACCGGTACAGCTCGTCGAGGCGCTGCGCGGGTTCCCCCCAGTCGCCGTGCGGGAACGGCCGCCCCATGAGGTCGCCGGGGGCGCCGGGGCCGCCCGGGTCGCCCGGCCGCAGCCCCGCCGCTCCGTCGCCCCGCCCGTCCTGGAGCGGGCCCTCGGGCTGCATCTCCGGCTGACTCACCCGGCACTCCCTACCTACGGCTATGACGTTCCGCGATGCACATTCCGTGATGCCCACTTCGCGCACCCTCCGCAGTGTGCTCGTGACGCATGGTGCTGAAGCGCCGCACCCTTCCTACCGCCGGGCGGGTGGCCGGCAACCGGGTTTCGCGGCTTTTCCGCCTGGAAGGGGGCCTTGTTCGGGTATACGACGCTCGGCAAACTCACTCGAAAGAGTGCCGCCGTGGGTGGCAACCGAGTCCGGACGGGCTACCCCAGCGCGCGTCCCGGTGACCACGTAGGCTCGTGCCGAGGCGGCAAACCCCGCCCTGACATCCCGTACGTACATCCGCACATCCGAAGCCGAACGGTACGAAGGCAGGAGCTGATCGTGATTCCCGGTGGTGGCCAGCCCAACATGCAGCAGTTGCTGCAGCAGGCCCAGAAGATGCAGCAGGACCTCGCCAACGCGCAGGAGGAGCTGGCGCGGACCGAGGTCGACGGTCAGGCGGGCGGCGGCCTGGTGAAGGCCACGGTCACCGGTGCCGGCGAGCTGCGCGCCCTGGTCATCGATCCCAAGGCGGTGGACCCGGAGGACACCGAGACCCTCGCCGACCTGATCGTCGCGGCCGTCCAGGCGGCCAACGAGAACGCGCAGGCCCTCCAGCAGCAGAAGCTCGGCCCGCTGGCCCAGGGCCTCGGCGGCGGCATCCCCGGCCTGCCGTTCTGAGCCCACCGGCGGCTTCAGGCCCCGGAAGGGCGTCCACCGGACCGTCCCTTCTGCGAAAGGCAAGCGCCAACTAGCGTACGTACGAAGAAACCGAGCCCGGCTACCGTACGTACCGAAGCTCTCCAGGAAAGGCAGTCCGTTGTACGAAGGCGTGGTCCAGGACCTCATCGACGAGCTGGGTCGGCTGCCCGGCGTCGGTCCCAAGAGCGCGCAGCGGATCGCCTTCCACATCCTGCAGGCCGAGCCGACGGACGTGCGCCGCCTCGCCCAGGCGCTGCTCGAGGTGAAGGCGAAGGTCCGCTTCTGCGCGACCTGTGGCAACGTCGCGCAGGAGGAGCTGTGCGGCATCTGCCGCGACGCCCGCCGCGACCCGTCCGTCATCTGCGTGGTGGAGGAGCCGAAGGACGTCGTCGCGATCGAGCGGACCCGTGAGTTCCGGGGCCGCTACCACGTGCTCGGCGGCGCGATCAGCCCCATCGAGGGCGTGGGCCCGGACGATCTGCGCATCCGCGAGCTGCTCGCGCGACTGGCCGACGGCACGGTCACCGAGCTGATCCTGGCCACCGACCCGAACCTGGAGGGCGAGGCCACGGCCACGTATCTCGCCCGCATGATCAAACCCATGGGCCTGAAGGTCACCCGCCTGGCCAGCGGCCTCCCGGTGGGTGGCGACCTGGAATACGCGGACGAGGTCACCCTCGGCCGCGCCTTCGAGGGGAGACGACTCCTAGATGTCTGACGCCACGCTGCACGCGACGACGCAGGACCCGGACGACTTCGCGGTCCAGATCGCGGACCAGGTCGAGAGCTTCCTGGTCGCCGTCACGGAGGTCGCGAAGGGCGACGAGCCGGACTCGGCCGTTCCGTTCCTTCTGCTGGAGGTCTCCCAGCTCCTGCTGGCCGGGGGCCGCCTGGGTGCGCACGAGGACATCGTCCCCGACGAGCGCTACGAGCCCGACCCGGGCCCCGAGCCGGACGTGGACGAGCTGCGTGAACGGCTCGCCGCCATGCTGGACCCGGTCGACGTCTACTCCGAGGTCTTCGACCCGTACGAGCCGCGCAAGGCCCCGGTCCCGGCCCGTATCTCCGACGACCTGGCGGACGTCATCACGGACCTGCGCCACGGCATGGCGCACTACCGGGCCGGGCGCACCACGGAGGCCCTGTGGTGGTGGCAGTTCTCGTACTTCTCCAACTGGGGCGCCACGGCCTCCGCCACGCTCCGCGCCCTGCAGTCCGTGGTCGCGCACGTCCGCCTGAACCAGCCCCTGGAGGAGCTGGACGGCCTGGACACCGACCAGGACCTCGGCGACGAGGCCCTCGCGGAGGAGGCCGGCAAGGTCATGGCCAAGGAGATCGCGGACCCGCTGGGGCTGCGGCCGGTGAAGTAGGCCGGCGCCGGGTGCTCACGCCAGCCCGGCGAGCCCCTTGGCGAGGGCGCTCAGGCCTCCGGCCAGCGCGAGCAGCAGGACCAGGGCCCGGGCGCGTCGCTCGGGCACGCGTCCGGCGAGCGCCCTGCCGATCAGGGCCCCCGCCGCCATGGCGAGGACGGTGAGGACCCAGACGGGCGCGCCGAGCCGGGGCGGTCCGTTGGACGCCACGGACACCGCGTTCACGACGACGCCGTAGAACTGCGCGTTCGGCACGAACTCCCGCACGCTCCAGTCGGCGTTCAGCGCGTACAGGGAGACGGGCGGTCCACCGACGCCGGCGGCCGAGTTCATGAACCCGCCCAGGCCCCCGGCGACGACGGCCCCCCGGCCGCCGCGCAGGGCTGGCACCCGCAGGCCCCGCATGACCAGCGTCACCGCGACGGTGACCAGCGCGCCCATGGACGCCAGCAGCAGGGGTTCCGGCAGCCGCCGGGCCACCCACGTCCCGGCGGGCACGGTGACCACGGCGGCGACGCACAGCGGCACCATCACCGAGACCCGCACCCTGCGCCACCCGTCGGCGATGCCCACGACACTGATGGCCCCTGCGGCGCAGTTGGCGAGCACGACGCCCTCGGCGGGGCCGAGCAGCAGCACGAGCGCGGGCACGGCGACGAGCGCGAACCCCATCCCGGTCAGCCACTGCACACACCCGCCGAGCAGCACGATCCCGGCCAGCATCACGTCTCCCGCCCACGCACCCGCCACAGTCCGGCATCCTCGTGCCTCCGGCGTCACGCGTCCATGACAGTGCGTGAGGCCGGGGCCCCCGGTTCTGTGATGCGCGGCACGTTTCGCGTACCGGCCCGGGGCTTGGGCAGATGCCGTGCTGAGCGGCCTCGGGCCCGGCGGAAAGCGGCGGTGAAAAACCGGCGTACGGCCGTCGTACGTCCGAAGAAAACCGGGATGATCCCCGCATGAGCGGGACATCTCACCATGCGGTATCCCGGAAGGGAAATTCGGCCGCTCGATAGACTGAGCCGACCGCACCTGCGTCTGTGCAGGGGCGGAAAGAGACGGACTGAGCGAGGAGCGCACGTGGGCCTTGTCGTGCAGAAGTACGGAGGCTCCTCCGTAGCCGATGCCGAAGGCATCAAGCGCGTCGCCAAGCGGATCGTGGAAGCCAAGAAGAACGGCAACCAGGTGGTTGTCGTGGTCTCCGCGATGGGCGACACGACGGACGAGCTGATCGATCTCGCCGAGCAGGTTTCCCCGATGCCTGCCGGGCGTGAGTTCGACATGCTGCTGACCGCCGGAGAGCGGATCTCCATGGCCCTGCTGGCCATGGCGATCAAGAACCTGGGTCACGAGGCCCAGTCGTTCACCGGCAGCCAGGCAGGCGTGATCACCGACTCGGTCCACAACAAAGCCCGGATCATCGACGTCACGCCGGGCCGCATCCGGACCGCGCTGGACGAGGGCAACATCGCGATCGTCGCCGGTTTCCAGGGCGTCAGTCAGGACAAGAAGGACATCACCACGCTCGGCCGGGGCGGCTCGGACACCACGGCGGTGGCCCTCGCCGCCGCCCTCGACGCCGAGGTCTGCGAGATCTACACCGACGTCGACGGCGTGTTCACCGCCGACCCGCGCGTGGTGAAGAAGGCCCGGAAGATCGACTGGATCTCCTTCGAGGACATGCTGGAGCTGGCCTCCTCCGGGTCCAAGGTGCTGCTCCACCGCTGTGTGGAGTACGCCCGCCGCTACAACATCCCGATCCACGTCCGCTCCTCCTTCAGCGGGCTGCAGGGCACGTGGGTCAGCAGCGAGCCAGTCCTTCCGAAGACACAGCAGCAAGGGGAAAAGAAGGTGGAGCAGGCCATCATCTCCGGTGTCGCGCACGACACCTCCGAGGCCAAGATCACGGTCGTCGGTGTGCCGGACAAGCCGGGCGAGGCCGCCTCGATCTTCCGCGCCATCGCCGACGCCGAGATCAACATCGACATGGTCGTGCAGAACGTGTCGGCCGCGTCGACCGGCCTGACGGACATCTCCTTCACGCTCCCGAAGGCCGAGGGGCGCAAGGCGATCGACGCCCTGGAGAAGGCGAAGACCGCGATCGGCTTCGACTCGCTGCGCTACGACGACCAGATCGGCAAGATCTCGCTGGTGGGCGCCGGCATGAAGACCAACCCGGGCGTCACGGCCGACTTCTTCACCGCGCTGTCCGACGCGGGCGTGAACATCGAGCTGATCTCGACCTCCGAGATCCGCATCTCGGTCGTCACGCGCAGGGACGACGTCCCCGAGGCGGTCCGCGCGGTGCACACGGCGTTCGGCCTGGACTCCGAGAGCGACGAGGCGGTCGTCTACGGAGGCACCGGGCGATGACCGGGCTCCCCCGCGGGGGGACGAAGCCGACGCTCGCGGTCGTGGGTGCGACCGGTGCCGTCGGCACGGTCATGCTCGAGATCCTGTCCCAGCACGCGGACATCTGGGGCGAGATCCGTCTGCTCGCCTCGCCGCGCTCGGCCGGCCGCAAGCTGGCCGTGCGCGGCGAGGAGGTCGAGGTCGTGGCGCTCTCCGAAGAGGCGCTGGTCGGCGTCGACGTGGCGATGTTCGACGTGCCGGACGACGTCGCGGCGCACTGGGCGCCGGTCGCCGCCGCGCTCGGCGCGATCGTGGTGGACAACTCCGGAGCGTTCCGCATGGACCCCGATGTCCCGCTGGTCGTGCCGGAGGTCAACCCGCACGCCGCCCGGGTGCGTCCGCGCGGCATCATCGCCAACCCCAACTGCACGACGCTGTCGATGATCGTGGCCCTCGGCGCGCTGCACGCCGAGTTCGGGCTGCGTGAACTCGTCGTGTCCTCCTACCAGGCCGTCAGCGGCGCGGGCCGCGCGGGCATCGACACGCTGCGGCAGCAGTTGTCGCTGGTGGCGGGCACGGAGCTGGGGACCAAGCCCGGTGACGTACGGCGTGCGGTGGGCGACGACACCGGGCCGTTCCCGGAGCCGGTGGCGCTGAACGTCGTGCCGTGGGCCGGGTCGCCGCGCGAGGACGGGTGGTCCTCGGAGGAGATGAAGGTCCGCGACGAGTCCCGGAAGATTCTGGGGCTGCCCCAGCTCCGCGTCGCGGTCACCTGCGTCCGTGTGCCGGTGGTCACCACGCACTCCCTGACCGTCCACGCCTGCTTCGAGGGCGAGGTCACCGTCGACCGGGCGCGCGAGATCCTCGCCACCGCGCCCGGTGTCGTCCTGTGCGACAACCCGGAGGCGGGCGAATTCCCCACGCCCGCGGACGTGGTGGGCACCGACCCCACGTGGGTCGGCCGGGTGCGGCGTGCGCTGGACGACCCGACGGCGCTGGAACTCTTCGTCTGCGGCGACAACCTGCGCAAGGGCGCCGCACTGAACACCGCGCAGATCGCCGAGCTGGTGGCCGAAGAACTGGGCGCCACCGCGTAGTGCGGCGGCACCGGTCAGCCGACGGCCGGAAACCTCTGGCCGTTGGCTGAAACGTTTGTAGGATCTTTGTGGGTTGCACGGACCATCCCGTGGTCCGGCCCGCTTGATCGAAGTCTCTCGGCGTTCGAAGATTTCACTCCCCGCCCCCCGCAACCGCGCGCAGGGCGGGGAGCGTCTTTGCGGTCGCCTTCCGGGGGCTGGGCGCCACCACACACGGGGCATAGGGGAAGAGCTGGTACGCATGAGGGCACTTGACGCACGGTCCGGTGTGCTGGGGGGCGCAGGAGGAGACGTGCAGACGGATGTGCTGCCTGCAGGAAACGTGATGCCTGTCGCGTACAACCCCGGCGGGGGCAGACGTGTCCAACTGGCGTGGCAGAGGTACTCGAATTCACCGCGGTACAGGCGAGAGGCGTGGCTCTCCGCCCTCCCCGCCGCCCCGGCATGCCCGGCGGCATGCCGGTGATCGCCCCCATGCCCGCAGCGCGGCCCGCCCGCATCCCGAACCAGCGCGAGGACGCTGAGGAGACGACGGCCGCCGGCACCTCGGTCGACCACCTCACCGAGACCTACCGCGCCCACTACCGCTCCCTGCTGGGTCTGGCGGCGCTCCTCCTCGACGACACCGCGTCCTGCGAGGACGTCGTCCAGGAGGCGTTCATCCGTGTGCACTCCGCGCGCAAACGCGTGCGCGACCCGGAGAAGACGCTCGCCTACCTCCGCCAGACCGTCGTCAACCTGTCGCGCTCCACGCTGCGCCGCCGCATCCTCGGCCTGAAGCTGCTGACGAAGCCGATGCCGGACATGGCGAGCGCGGAGGAGGGCGCGTACGACCAGTTGGAGCGCGACTCGCTGATCAAGGCGATGAAGGGCCTGCAGCGCCGTCAGCGCGAGGTCCTGGTGCTGCGTTACTTCGCCGACATGACCGAGGCCCAGGTGGCGCAGACGCTGGGGATATCGCTGGGCTCGGTGAAGGCGTACGGCTCGCGCGGCATCGCGGCGCTCCGTGTCGCCATGGGGGCATCGGCATGAGCAAGTACGAGGAGCGGCGCGCCGCCCCCTGGGGGCGCGACTCCCACGAACGACACGAGCCCTACGAGTGGCATGAGCCGACGGAGCGGATCGAGCCCGTCGAGGACGACCACGAGCAGCACGCTGGGAACGGAACCGTGAACCACCGCCCCGACGACCAGGACCGTCCGGACACCGGGCGGGACCACGCCGCAGCGGATCACTTCGCCGAGGGCTCCGGCCGCGACGCGAACGGTGCCGGTGAGGGCTTCGGGGCGGGGCGGGACCGGCTCCTGGCGGCGCTCGGGGGCGGCGGTGCCGGGGCGGGCTCCGGCGGCGGGGGCGAGGATCCTGCCGGGGACGGCGACGGGGTGCCCGAGGGGCTCGGTTCCGACGAACTGGCGCTGCGGCGGCTGCTGCACCAGGCCGTGCGCGACATCGAGCCGCGCGAGGGCGGCCTGGACCGTCTGCGGCGTGCGGTGCCCGCCCGGCGGGCCCGCAAGCGGCAGGCCGTGGTCGGCATGGCGGCCGCCGCCCTGTTCATGGGGACCGCGATCCCGGCCCTCGTCCACGTCTCCAACGCCACCGGTTCGAACGCCGACCCGTCCATCGCCGGCCAGGCTTCCGAGGCCCAGGGCGGCGCCGGGCAGGGCAAGGGCCCGGACGGCGGCTCCAGCGGCTCCGCCGGTTCGGCCGGGACGTCCAGGGAGACGGGCGCGGGCAGCGCGAAGGGCAAGGAGGACAAGGGCAAGGGGACGGCCGACGGGGCCACCGGCGGGACGAATCCCTCGGCCTCCGCGCAGACGGCACCGGCGTGTACCGCGGCCCAGCTCGGCCGGGCCACCGCCACCACGGGCGCCCCGGACTCCACCGGCACGGTCTACGGCACGTTTCGTGTCACCAACGCGTCCAAGACGAGCTGCACCGTCTCGGGCAGCGACAACGTCACCACGACCGCCCAGGGCGCGGCGGACGCCGCCAAGATCACGGTGGTGAACCACGTCGCGGGCGATCCGGCCACCGGGCTGCCCGACCCGGGGCAGCAGGTCACCTCCCTGGTGCTCAAGCCCGGGGCGGCGTACGAGGTCAGGTTCGCCTGGGTCCCCTCCGAGACCTGCCCCACCCCGGGCGGCGGTACCGGGGGCGACGGCGCCTCACCCGACCCCAGCCCGTCGCAGAGCCCGAGCACGAGCGGCGGCGGCTCCAGCCCGGACAGCAGCGGCACGTCACCCCAGCTCATGACGGAGGACGGCGTGACCGACGGCAGCGTGACCGTCTCCCTCACCCCGGCGACCGGCCCCGCGACCTCCTCGACCACCATCGCGCACGCCTGCGCCGGCACGGTCTACCGCACGGGGATGCTGGCGGGGTCCTGACCCGCGGCGGCAGCCCGCCGTCGGCCGGCCTCGCCCGGGACCGGTCGGTCCCGTCCCAGGTTTCCCCGGGCCTCGTCGGCCACGTCGGGCATGCGCGCCCTGTCAGGCCTTGGCGGCCGGCGTCTGGCTTTCGCCGACGCCCCCCTCGCCCCCGGCAGGCTCCTCGGCCGCCGCCGGCGTGGTCGCGGCGGCGGGCGCCGTGCCGGTGTCCGGCCCGTCGTGCACCAGGCCCAGCTGTGCGTCGCGGGCGTACTCCACCTCGCGGCGCAGCAGGCGGAACCACATGAAGACCGTGAAGCCGGCGAAGACGAACCACTCGCCGGTGTACCCCAGGTTCTGGAACGCCTTCAGGTCGAGTCCGCTGCCGGCCGGTGCCGTCGCCGGTACCGACTTCATCCCGCTGTCGGCCTTCGTCAGGGTGATCCATGCGTCGTACAGGCGGTACGGCACCAGGTTCACCAGCGTCGCCGTGCTGATGTCCGCGGTCTGGCCGGCCGGCAGCCCGCCGGCCGCGCTCACATCGTTGGACCCCGGGCTCTCCGGGGCCTGCAGGGCGCCCGTGACGGTGACCTCGCCGGCCGGCGGGGCGGGGGCCTTCGCGGGATCCGCGTCACCCGGCAGCCAGCCCCGCACCACCGGCAGCGCCTTGCCTCCGTCGGTCTGCAACATGGTCAGCACGTAGAACCCGCGCCTGCCGTCCAGCTTCCGGTCCGGCACCAGAAGCTGCTTCCCGTACCGCCCTTCGGCCGTCACCGGCTTCCCGGACGTGCTCTGGTCCACCGGCAGCAGCTCGCGCAGCGGCCGGGCCGCTTCCTTCCTGGCCGCGGAGGCCTGCTCGGCCGCCAGCCGGTGGTCCTGCACGCGGGCCTCGAACCGGCTCAGCTGCCAGGACCCCATGAAGAGGCAGAAGGGGATGGCGAGCAGGACGAAGACGTTGATCCCCCACCAGCGGGGCGTCAGCAGAAACCGGTACACGCCTCCCACGGTACGGCGCCGCCACCGCGGGCCCGCCGCTGGGGCCCGCGGTACCGGACGCTTCCGCACGCCCTGCCGACGCCTCGGCCGCCGTTCCGGTCACTCCCCGAGCGCACCTCCCAGATGCCGCCTGGCGAAGTCCAGCTCCAGCCGGACCTGCTTGATCCGCTCGTCGACGACCAGTGAGCCGTGCCCCGCGTCGTACCGGTACACCTCGTGCACCGCACCGCGCGCGGCGAGCCGGTTCACATAGTTGTCGACCTGGCGGATCGGGCAGCGCGGGTCGTTCACTCCCGCCGAGATGTACACCGGTGCCTTCACCGCGTCGACGTACGTCAGGGGCGACGACGCCTCGAACCGCTCCGGCACCTCCTCGGGGGTGCCGCCGAGCAGCGTCCGGTCCATCGCCTTCAGCGCCTCCATCTCGTCGTGGTACGCCGTGACGTAGTCCGCGACCGGCACCGCGGCGATCCCGATCGTCCACAGCTCCGGCTGGGTGCCGAGCCCGAGCAGCGTCAGGTAGCCGCCCCACGAGGCGCCCGTCAGCACCAGCCGCTCCGGGTCCGCGAGCCCGGACGACACCGCCCACTCCCGGACCGCCGCGATGTCCTCCAGCTCGATCAGCCCGACCCGGTGCTTGAGGGCGTCCGTCCACTCGCGCCCGTACCCCGTCGAACCGCGGTAGTTGACCCGGACCACGGCGTACCCGTGGTCCACCCAGGCGGCCGGGCCCGCGGCGAACGAGTCGCTGTCGTGCCAGGTCGGACCGCCGTGGATGTCGAACACCGTCGGCAGCGGGCCCCTCGCCCCCGCCGGCCGCTGCACCAGCGCGTGGATGCGGCCGCCCGGCCCGTCCACCCACACGTCCTCCACCGGCACCGACCCGGGCGCCCTGAACCCGGGCGGATCCAGCACCACCCTGCCCGAGGTGGACCGGACCACCGGTGGCTCGGCCGCGGACGACCACAGGTACTCGACGGTCCCATCCGGCCGGGCCGTCGCCCCGGACACCGTGCCCGGCGGCGTCGGCACCCGCGTCAGCTCGCGCGTCGCCAGGTCGTAGCAGAACAGCTCGCTGCGCGCCTCGAAGCTGTGCACGATCAGCAGGGCGGAGCCGTCCGGATACCACTCCGCGGCCACGTCACCCGGCAGGTCCAGTTGCAGGTCCGTCTCCTCGCCGGAGGCGACGTCCCACACCAGCGGCTCCCACCGGCCGCGCCGCTGGTGCCCGATGAGGAGCCTGGTGTCCCCGTCGACCGGCGCGAAGCCCAGCACCTCCAGGCCCAGCTCGACCGTGCCGCCCTTGGTGTCGTCCAGCTCCGCCACCGTCGAACCGTCCGGCCGCAGCACCCGCAGCGCCGAGTGCATCGCGTCGCCGTGCTCCGTGTGCTCGATCGCGATCAGCGAGCCGTCATGGGAGAGGTCGCCCACCCCGGCCGACTCGCGGTGCCGGTAGATCTCCACCGGATCCCGGCCCGCCCGCACCAGATGGACGGTGGAGCCGTCCTGGTCGGTCGAACGGCCCACGACCGCCGTCCGCCCGTCCCGCCCGATCGCGAGCCCCGCCGGATACGACGGCTCAAGGCCGGGCGCCGCCGGCTCGTCGGTCCCCGAGCCGGTCCCCGAGCCCGCACCGGAGGCACCGGGCGCGAACCGCTGGCGTCTCCAGATCCCGAACTCGTCGCCGTCGGTGTCGTCGAACCACCAGATCCACTCGCCGTCCGGCGAGAGCACGCCGTCCGTCGTGCCGTTCGCCCGGTCCGTGACCTGGCGCTGCTCGCCGGTGACGCGGTCCCAGGCGTACAGCTCGTACGTCCCCGTCGCGTTGGAGACGAACAGCGAGCGGTGCGGCGCGTCCTCCGCCCAGTCCGGCAGCGACACCCGCGGCGCCCGGAAGCGCTTCTCCCAGTCCGGCATGTCCCCGCCGCGCTCGGGCGAGGTGGACCCGTTGCTCTCAGTCATGGCCCCATAGTGCCTGGCCGGACCGACGTCCCGCCGAGGAGGCCCGCAGCCTGTGGACAACTCGGGCTCCACAGCCTGTGGACAACTCCGGATCCGCGCCCGGGGACGCGATCAGGCCCCGGCCGGCTCCGGGCGCCTGCGGCCCAGCAGCTCCGCGAGACCGCGCCGGGTCGCCGCCAGGACCACCCGGTCCTGAGGGCGCAGGACGTAGGTGGGCGGCAGATCCCAGACCAGGCCCGAGGCGCGGTCGGGCGCCTGCGTCTCCGGGTCCGGCGCCTGGCCGCGTTCCTCCGGCGCCGCGGTGTCCAGGGCCAGCACCCGCCACGCCCCGGCGCGGAACGCCTCGGCCACCGTCCGCCCCTCCAACTGCGGATGCCCGGCCACGTCCACGGCGGCGAACAGCAGCACCCGCCGCTCCACCGGGATCGCCCCCAGGATCTGCCGCCCCAGCATGGCCCCGGCGAACGCGGGCGCGGCCAGGTGGGACACGCTGCGGCTGCGGGTCAGCGCGTGCGGGTGCGCGGCGCGCAGGGTGCGGTAGACGGCGGTCGCGAAGTCGTCGTCGTACAGGCGCAGGACGACCTTCAGGTCGGGCCGCAGCGAGCGGGCGTACAGGACGGCCTCGAGGTTCGTGGTGTCGGAGCTGGTCAGCGCGAGCAGCGCATGCGCCCGGTGGATCTTGGCGGCTTCCAGCACGCCCTCCTGGGTCACGTCTCCGAGCACGACCGGCACCCGCAGCCGCCGGGCCGTCGCCAGGCCGCGCGCCTCCGGGTCGCCCTCCACGCACACCACCGGGATCCTCAGTTCGCGCAGCCGCGTCATGACCCGGGTGCCGATCTTGCCGACGCCGAGCAGCACCACGTGTCCGGACAGCCCTCGCGGTGGTCTGCGCAGCGCGGTCCCGCTGCGGAACGTGCCGAGGGCTTCCAGCACGGCCGCCAGCAGCACCGGCAGCAGCAGCAACCCGACCAACGAGGACAGCAGCTGCAGGATCTGCCGTCCGACGGGCTGCCCGATGGCCGGGTCGTCGATCGCGAACAGGTCCAGCAGGGTCAGGTAGGTGGCGCGCAGCGGGGGTTCGCCGGTGACCGCCATCGACGCGATGGCGAGCCCCACCACACAGCCCACCAGCCCGGCGACCGACCAGCGCAGCCGCCGCGACAACAGCGAGCCCAGCGGTACGACACTGCGCCCGGCGGGCAGCGCGGGACCGGAGTAGGAGACGGTCTCCAGGACGATGGTGCCGCGTCCGGTGGCCTCGGACACCGTTTCCTCGTCGGGCAGGAGTTGGGGGCCCTGCTCGCCGCCGGCGTCGGAGCCGTGGGCTCCGGAAGGGTGGTTGGCCGTCGGGGACAGCAACGCCAGGGTGCACAGCCCGGGGTCGGCGACCTGGCCGGGCCGCGGCGGCGGGCGCTCGACGGCCCGCAGCATCAGCCCGTCGGTCTGCACGACCTTGGTGGTGCCGGTGACGGCGGTCGCGGCCAGGGCGGGCGCGGCGGTGTCGGCGTCGGACAGCACGGTCGTGGACGCGTCGAACGCCTCCGCGTCACCGGCTCCGCCGGACGCCAGGGCCGCCGCCTGGTCGAGGAGCGCCTCTATGTGCTGCCCGAGCCGCCGGTTGTACAGGCGCAGGACGAGCCGCAGCCGCGGGTTGAGGCGGCGGGCGGTGAGCGCGGCCCGGATGTTGGTCTCGTCGTCGTCGTAGACCAGCGCCAGCGCCGCCGCCCGGTCCACGCCGGCCTCCGCGAGCACGGCCTCGGACGCCTCGGCGGCCTCCACCAGCCGTATGCCGGAGGCGGGTTCGGGGCTGCGGCCGCCGCCGGATCCGGTGGCGCGCGCGTCCGTGCCGTTGCCGTTGCCCGCCGCGCGCGTGACGGCGGCGGAGACCCGGTCGAGCAGCGCCGAGGCGCGGGCCCGGCCCACCACCGGCTGGGGCGCGACCCGCACGGCGGGCGGGACGACGAGCGTCACGTGCTCGCCGTACGACCCGCGCAGCTCGGCGGCCAGCCGGTGCGCGAGCCCGTCGTCCCCGCACACCACCATGTGCGGGACGCCGTCCCCCGACCCGGTCTGCTGCGGAATCCCTGCCCCCACGAGGAGAAAGACTGCCCTACGGGTGGCGCTGGTTCCACAGAGGCCGGTGAGGTGATGCCCGTTCGGGACGTCACCGGGCCGGCTCAGCGGTACCTCCGCCGCCGGGGAGCCTCTGCCGCCGGGGCGGTCGCTCCGCCGTCCGGGCGATTCCTTCACCCGTGCGGGTGGGTCCCTCGCCCGCACAGGTGACGGTGACGGCCGTGCGGAGCGGCGTCGGTGCCCTTGAGTCATACTCGTGGTGTGCTCGACCGGCGTCCTCGACCGCGTCCCTGGAAACGAGCCGTCACCGGCCGAACGAGCCGTCACCGGCCGGACCAGTCCCTGAGGGGGCCATCATGGCTGTGGAAATCCCGCCCCTGATCCGACCCTCCCGCCTCAGGCGCCGAGGGGGCCTGCTGGGCGAATGTCTCGCGGAGTTCCTGGGCACGCTCGTCCTCATCGCGTTCGGAGGCGGTTCGGTCGCGATGACCGTCGCCGCGCTGCCGGGCTCCGGCCGTACCGCGGGACCCACCACGTTCTTCCTGGGCGCCGGCGACTGGCTCCTGATCGCCTGGGGCTGGGCCCTGGCCGTGACGTTCGGCGTCTACGTCGCGGGCGGGGTCAGCGGCGCCCACATCAATCCGGCGGTCACGCTGGCGTTCGCCGTGCGCCGCCGGTTCCCCTGGGCCAAGGTCCTGCCGTACTGGTTCGCGCAGGTGGCAGGCGCGTTCGTCGGGGCGGCGCTGGTGTACGCCGTCTACCACGACGCGATCAACACCTTCGACCACGCCATGACGGGCCCCAAGACGAACGGGCACACGCTCGCCACCTTCTCGATCTTCGCCACGTTCCCCGCGTCGTTCTTCCACGGCGGCACCTGGGGCCCGCTGGTGGACCAGATCGTCGGTACGGCCTTCCTGGTCATGTTCATCGTGGCGGTCATCGACCTGCGCAACACGGCGGTGCGGGCCAATCTCGGGCCTTTCATCATCGGCCTCGCGGTCGCCGCCATCGGCATCTCGTACGGAGCGAACGCCGGGTACGCCATCAACCCCGCCCGGGACTTCGGCCCCCGCCTGTTCACCTGGGTGGCGGGCTGGCAGAGCCTCGCGCTGCCCGGCACGCTCCCCGGTTCCTTCAGCGACTACTGGTGGATCCCGATCGTCGGGCCGCTCGTCGGCGGTGTGGTCGGGGTCCTGGTCTACGACCTGTTCATCGGCGACATCCTGCACATCCGGGCCGAGCACGCCGAGCCGCCGGAACCCGGCCGGACCCGCGCGACGGAGACCACGGACGAGGAGTGAGCGGCGGAGGCCGGCCCCTGAACCGACCGAACCGGACCGGTGGCCGCGGTCGGTACCTGGGCCGACGTCGTCGGCGGCGTCGGCCGTCGGCCCGCAGCCTCACGCGGAGGTCGGCTGCCCACCGGCTTGTCCTCCGGCCTGTCCACCTGCTCGTCCACCGGTCTGCCCGCCGGTTTGTCCACCGTCCTGCCCGTCGGCCTGTCCACCGTCCTGCCCATCGGCCTGTCCGCCGGCCTGTCCACCGGTCCTGCGCAGGAGGAGGACGGCGATGTCGTCGGTGTGCCGGCCGGTGGGCCAGATGTGGTGGACCAGGCCGTCGATCAGGTCCTCCAGCGCGTGGTCGCGGACGTCGGCCAGGTACCGGGCCAGGGCGGCGGTGGTCCGGGTGGTGTCGCTGCCGGGGACTTCGACGAGGCCGTCCGTGTAGAAGGCCAGCAGGGCGTCTTCGGGGAGCGGCACGCGGCTGACGGGGTACCGGAAGCCGACGTCGACGCCGAGCAGCGGCCCGGGCTCCACCTCCAGCAGGCGGGCCTGGGAGCCGTGGCACAGCAGCGGCGGAACATGGCCGGCGCTGGCGACGGCGATCTCCTGCCGGGCCAGGTCGAGATGGGCGTAGAGGCAGGAGACGAGCAGGTCGGAGCTCAGGTCGGTGACGAGCCGGTTGGTGCAGGCCAGGACCTGGTCGGGGGGCGCGCCGGCGGTGGCGTGCGCGTGGATGGCGGTCCGCACCTGGCCCATGAGGGCGGCCGCGGCGATGCTGTGCCCCTCCACGTCGCCGATGACGGCGGCCGCGGTGGTGGCGTCCAGGCGCAGCAGGTCGTAGAAGTCGCCGCCGACCTCGACGCCCCGGCTCGCGGGCAGATAGCGGGCGGCCACGTCGAGTCCGGCCACGGCGGGCAGGGCGCGCGGCAGGAGCGCCTGCTGCAGGTCGTGCGCGAGGCCGTGCTGGGCGTCGTACAGCCGGGCGCGGTCCAGGGCCTGCGCGATCAGCCCGGCCAGGGAGGTCATGACGGCCCGTTCGTCGGCGGAGAAGGCGTGGGGCCGGTCGTAGGAGAGGACGCAGCAGCCCACCGGTCGCCCGGTGATCATCAGGGGGAGGAAGGCCCAGGCCTGCTTGCCGCTGATCAAGGGCGCATCGGAGTAGCCCCGGGCGAGTTCGGAGGGGTTGGCGAAGAAGGCGGGGGTGCCGGTGGCGAGGACCTGTCCGGCGGGGGTGACGTCGGTGTCCATCCTGAGCCCGTCGAGGCCTTCGACGACCTCGGGTGCGTAGCCGTAGGCGCCGAGGATCTTCAGACGGCCGGCGTCGGCGGCCGACAGCATCACCCCCTGGGCGCGGAAGGCCGGCAGGATCTGCTCGGCGATCAGTTCGAACAGGTCGCGCACGCCCACCGTCTCGGTGAGCGCGGCGGCCAGGTGGACGAGCTGGTACAAACGGCCGGTCGGGGTCACCGCGACCGGCTGGGGACGGGTGCTCGGCGTCGGTTGCTCCCCGGCAGGGGTGATACGGACGCTGATGCCGCTGGCGTCCGGGTACAGCTCGAACTTCAGCCACTGGTCCGGTGGGCGCAGGGCGGTGAAGGACAGGGCGGCGCGGCTGACCACGGCGGTGCGGTAGTGGTCCTCGAACACGGGGTCGTCCATCCACGGCAGCGACTGCCAGGGCCGGGTGCCCAGCAGCCGGCCGGCGTCACGGCCGAGCAGGTGGGCGGCGGTCTTGGTGAGGAAGGTGATCGTGCCCTCGAGATCGAGGGCGAGGGCGCCCCAGGGGAGGCGTTCGGCGTAGTCGACGGCGGCGAGTCCGGCGTAGGCGGGATGGTGCGGGGAGTCGACGGGGACGACGCGCGGCTGGTCGGGCACCGTGGGCGGGCGCGGCGCGTCGTCCAGGAGTCGGGCCAGGCGGCGGGCGCTGGAGGTGATGTGGCGGCGTTCGCGGGAGGTGGGCTTCCGGGCGTGGTCGGCGGGCCACATCAGCACCAGCCCGCCCCAGCAGCGGCGCTTGCCGTTCACGGGGTGCGTGGCGAGCGGGAACCTGTAGGGCAGGACCGCGGCGACCCGTGGGTAACGGCGGGCCATCTCGCTCTGGTCCCCGACCCACACCAGACGGTCCTCGCGGATCGCGTCGGCGACCGGGACGGGGGCGGCGAGCGACAGCCGCCGCCACGGGGAGGTGAACTCCAGCGGCATCCCGCACACGGCCACCAGCCGCAGCACCGGCTCGGCCTCCTCGATCAGGTAGACGCCGCCGATGGAGGCTCCGGTGCGGCGGACCGTGGCGGCCAGAACCGCGTCCAGGGCGACTTCCAGCTCCCCGAGAGCATCGCCCGGCGGGGCGGCACTGTCCTTCGGCTCATAGTCCCCACCCATGGCCATATCGGGACAATACCCCATTCGGGGGCGCCGACATCGCGGCCGCCGGCGCTCGGGCCGGACGGTCCATTTCACCCAAACCGATGGGCGATACGATGGGGGTGTGGGACTGGATCACGCCTCCCTGACCAGCCTGGCCGCCCTCGGCGACGATCTGCGCCGCCGTATGTTCGAGTTCATTCGGCAGGAGCGGCGCCCGGTCACGCGCGAGGAGGTGGCCGACAGTGTCGGGATCTCCCGCAAGCTGGCGGCGTTCCACCTGGACAAGCTGGTCACGGCCGGGCTGCTCCAGGCCCACTACGGATCCCCCGCGGGCATCCGCAAGGTCGGCCGCAGGCCCAAGGTCTACGAGCCGGTGGCCGGGGCCATCGCGGTGAGCATCCCCGAGCGCCGCTACGGCATGCTCGCGGACGTCCTGACCGAGGCCGTCCTGACCGAGACCGACGCCGAGTCGGCCCGCGACGCCGCGCTCCGCGTGGCGTACCGGCGCGGGGAGTCCCTGGGCGGCGCCGAACGCGCACGGGTGCGCCCCGGACGGCTCGGCGCGGAGCGGGGGCTGAGCCTGGCCGCCGACACGCTCGAGGAGTTCGGCTTCGAGCCGGAGCGCGCCGCGCCCACCCTGCTGCGGTTGCGCAACTGCCCCTTCCACCCCCTGGCGGCCAAGGCCCCCGAACTGGTCTGCGCCGTCAACCAGGCTTTTCTGGCCGGCTACCTGCACGGCCTCGGAAGCGACAAGACCACAGCGGTCCTCACCCCGCAGCCCGACGCGTGCTGCGTCGAACTGCGCGCGCAGGACGGCGCGGGAGGCTCCGCGGAACCGGGAACCGCCTGCGGGCGGTGAGCCGGGGCGCCGCCGTACGGCAAGCGCGCACCGCCTGCCGGAGGGCTCTCCCCCTCGGCTCCCGCTGCTGACACGGCCACGGCCACGGCCGCGGCCACGCACCCGCATACGCATGCGAACAGGCACACGGACACACGGACACACGGACACGGACATGACCTTCCGTGACGGCCGGACGAGCCCCCGGCGCGGCCGGGCAATCCCCCGGTGCGAGCGGGCCGTATATACCGGTATGCAGAGGTTTCGGTTCCCTGTGGGCCGCCTCCCGGACGAGGCTCTGCTGTCCGGGCTGGCCACCGGTGATCCGGAGCTCGCCGTCACCTTCGTACGGAGGTTCCAGCACAAGGTCTTCGGTGTCGCCGTCGCCGTCACCGGGGACCCGCAGCTCGCCGAGGACATCGCCCAGCAGACGTTCGAACGGGCGTGGCGCCATGCGCAGATCTACGACTCGCGCCGGGGTTCCGTGACGACCTGGCTGACCACCATCGCCCACAACCTCGCCATCGACGCCGTCCGGTCCCGGCGTCCGGAGCCGGTGGCCCCCGACGACCTCGAAGCCATCCTGGGCGTCGTCAGCGAGACGCCCGAGTACTACGCGCTGGCCGACGAGGCGTCCTCGCGGCTGCGGGCCGCGGTGGCGCAGCTCCCGCGTGAGCAGGGCCGTGCCCTGGTGATGGCGGGCATCTACGGCATGACGGCCCAGCAGATCGCCGACTGGGAGCACATCCCGCTGGGCACCGCCAAGACACGCATCAGGACGGCGATGGGCAAGTTGCGCACCACCCTCGCCACTCCCCAGCGGAGCGACCATGCCCACTGACGTGACCTGCGAGAAGCTGCGGGACATCGGCGCCGAGCTGGCCCTCGGCGTCCTTCCCGCGCGTGAGCGTGCCGGGGCGGTCGCGCATCTGGACGAATGCGCGGACTGCCGTGAGTACATCGCGCAGCTCACCCTCGCCGGTGACCGGCTGATCGGACTGCTGCCGTGCGGGGAGCCTCCGGTCGGGTTCGAGACCCGGGTGGCCCAGGCGCTGACGCGGAGCGCACAGGCGCAGGGTGCGCAGACCCGGAACGGGCGTGCCGAGGCGGCGCGGGCCGAGGAGGCGCCGGCTCCAGGGGGGCCGGTTCGGGGAGCGCCGGCTCAGGAGGTGCCGGTCGGCGCAGAGCCGGCGAGTGGCGAGGCGGCGCCCGAAGGGCGAACGCATGGACGCGAGGCCGGCATCGTGCGGCGGGGCCGGCGCGGCCGTCGGGTCCGGCTGCGGCTCGCCTCCGCGGCGGCCGTGCTCGCCGTCGCCCTCGGGTTCGGCGGCTGGGCGGTCGGCACGGCGATCGAGGACGTCACGGCCGGACCCTCCAACGCCGCCGAGGCACCCTCGGGCATGCTGTGGGCCGGACTGGTCTCGGCCCGGGCCCTCGGGAAGCCGGCGGGTGAGATCTACGCCCACCCCGGGTCCCCGGGCTGGGTCTACATGTCCGTCGACCTCGCCGACGCCGGGTCGCCATACAACGGCAAGGTCACCTGTCTGCTGGTGCGGCACGACGGCGGGACGGTGCGCGTCGGCGAGTTGACCCTGCACAACGGCTACGGCTACTGGGGCGGCCCCGCTTCCTTCGACCCCTCGGCACTGGCGGGCGCCCGGCTGACGGCGCCCGACGGGACGGTGCTGGCCACGGCTCAGTTCGGCGCGGCCGGTCTGGCGTAGGGCGGCGCTTCAGGTGCGGGCGTCGCGGAGGGCGGTGGCCAGTTCGGGGACCGTGGGCCGGGCGGAGGGATCGGTGCGCAGACAGCCGTCGATGGCCGCGGCGAGGGCGCGGGGCAACCGCCGTCGGGTGGCGATCGGCGGGGCGGGCGCCCGCAGTCGGGCACGGCAGCGGTCCCGTGCCCCGGCCGGCACGTCGCCGCTCGCCACCTCGTACAGCGTGATGCCGATGCCCCACACGTCGGCCGCGGCCGTCAGCAGGCCCCCGCGCGCCTGCTCCGGTGAGAGGTGGGAGAGGGTGCCCACGCCGGGCGGGGCGACTCCGGGCGGCCGGGCCACGCTGAGGTCGAGGACCTTCGCGTGACCTCGGTCGACGACGACGTTGGACGGCTTGAGGTCGAGGTGCAGCAGGCCCCGGCCGTGCAGATAGTGGACCGCGGAGCACAGTTGCACCCCGAGGAGCGCCACGTCGTCGGCGGCCGGGCGGCGCCGTAGCCGGTCGAGGAGGTGGGAGAGCGTCTCCCCGGTCAGCGCCTCCTGGACGACGAGCGGCTCGGGCGCGTCGAAGGTGTCGTACGCGCGGACCAGATGAGGATGGGTGAAGTCCCGCAGCAGGCGCCCCTCCCGCAGCAGCCGGTCGCCCAGTCCCGCCTCGGCGCGGCGGTCGGCGCGCACCATCTTGACGACGCACCGGCAGGCCCGCTCCTCGCTCCACGCGTCGTAGACGTCCAGCCATCCCGTGCGGGTGAGGTGGGCCAGGATCTCGTAGCCCGGGACGGGGCGGGTGCCGGGCGGCAGGGGAGGGGGCGGGCCGGTCACGACGGCACCGTCCCCGGCGGTGCGGCGGACACGGCGGCGATCCGGTGCAGCCGGGCGTACGCACCGTCGCGCAGCAGCAGGTCGTCATGGGTGCCGGACTCTACGACCCGGCCGTGGTCGAGCACCACGATCCGGGTGGCGTCCCGGACGGTGAGCAGGTTGTGGGAGATCACGACCGTCGTCCGCCCGGCCATGAGGCGCCGCAGCGGGTCCATGATCCTCAGGCCGGAGCGGACGTCGAGGCCGGTGGTCGGCTCGTCCAGCAGCAGCACGGGCGCGTCCCTGATCATCGCGCGGGCGATCGCCAGGCGCTGCCGCTGCCCGCCGGACAGCGTGCGGCCGCGCTGGCCGACCATCGTGTCGTAGCCCTCGGGGAGCTGCTGGACGAACTCGTGGGCGTCCGCCGCGCGCGCCGCCGCGACGATCTCCGCGTCCGTCGCGCCGGGCCGGCCGTAGGCGATGTTCTCCCGCACGGTGCCGTGGAAGACGAGCGTCTCCTGGAGGACCACCGCGACGCTCTCCCGTACGTCGGACAGGGCGAGGTCGCGCAGGTCCGTTCCGTCGAGACGGACGGCGCCGCGATCGGGGTCGTAGAAACGCAGTTGGAGCTTGGCGACCGTGGACTTGCCGGCGCCGCTCGCTCCGACCAGCGCCAGGGTCTCGCCGGGGGCGACGTGGAACGACACGGCGGACAGCGCCTGGTGCGGTGTGCCGGGGTAGCGGAAGGACACGCCGTCGAACTCGATGTCGCCGTGCGCCCGCCCGATCCGCCGTGCGCCGGCGGACTCGGTGACCTGGGGGCGCTGGTCCAGCAGTTCGACGATGCGTTCGGCGGAGGCCGAGGCGGCGTAGAAGCTGGTGCCGAGGCGGGACAGGTCGCGGATCGGGCTGTAGAGCTTGCCGATCAGCGCGAGGAACACCAGCAGTCCGCCGAGCGTGAGCTGCCCCTGGGCCAGCTTCCAGGTGCCCAGGCCCATGACGGCGAGGGCGCCGGACACCTCGATGACCTCGACGAGCGGCCGGTAGACGGCACGGATCCGGGCCGATGCCAGGGCGGCGCGGTACCTGCCGAGGCTCTCCCGCTCGAAGCGGCGCGCCTCCCACTCCTGCCGGTTGTACGCCTGCACCAGGACCACGTTGCCCAGCGCCTCCTCGGCGACGGCGCTGAGCGAACCGCTGCGGCGCCTGCGCTCCCGGGACGCATCCTTGATCAGCCGGGAGAAGTGACGGGCCGCGCGCCAGAACAGCGGCACGATGACGAGCGCGAGGAGCGTCAGGTCCCAGCGGAGGTAGAAGAGCAGACCGAGGAAGACGCCCAGCCGGAGGACGTGGTAGAGGCCGTCCGCCACCCCCGAGAGCAGGAACGTCTCGACGGCGTCCACGTCTCCCGTGACCCGGGAGAGCACGTCCCCGAGCCGCCGCCGCTCGAAGAACCCGAGCGAGAGCCCCTGGACGTGCCGGAACACGTCGGCGCGCAGGGTCAGCAGGAAACGCTCGCTGACGTACGTGGACGTCATGTCGTCGGCGAATCCCAGCACACCGGAGCCGACGATGAGGCCGAGATAGGCGGGTGCGATCCAGACGAGGGGGGTGAGGTCCCTCGGTACGAGCACCTCGTCGACCACGACTTTGAACAGCCAGAGCTCGGCCGCGTCGATGAGGGGGCCGATCAGGCTGAACAGCACGAGGGGCACGAGCCAGCGCCGCCGGCCGCGGGTGTACGGCCAGAACCGCCGGAACACCTCACGCGGGGACAGCCGAGGCGCTGCGGCGACGACGGCACCGTCGTCCTCGCCCACGGACAGCAGGGGCCGCGGGGCATGCCGCAGAAGCCGCACCATGGCTCGCGTCCCCGGGGGATCGACTCTGGGGCGGACCGGTCCCGGGTCCTCCGTTCACCGGTCCGCTCGTCCTTCAGTAGCCGCCGTGGTCGTGGTCGTGATCGTGGTCGTGGTGCCCGTGCCCGTGCCCATGACCGTGATCGTGATCGTGACGGTGGCCGTGACCGTGCCTGCTGTCGTCACGCTCGGACGTGTCGTCGTCGCGGTCGCGACGCATGGCGGGGAAGAGATCTCTGAAGATCGCCATTGTGTTCCTCCTGCTGAGACATGCCTTGTATCGGATACGCGTGGCGGCGGGGGTTGGATGGCGATTTCAGGAAAAAAGGTAAGAAAGCCTCCCCGATGGTCCCGGTCGCATCGGAGTGGTCGTGCCGCGCGTCGGCGCATCGGCGGCGTGAACCCCTCGTGCGCAAGCCCTGATTCACCCCAAAGGGTGAATAGTTGGATGGATGTCCGGGCTGCCCCCGTTCGGTGCGGTGTCCTGAGGCACGCATGCCGGGCCCGGGCCGGTGAAGAGGGGAACAAGAGGGGGAGTGTATGCGGGTCTTCGTGCTGTGCGCGTGGCTGCTGACCGCCGGTCTGGGCGGTTACCTCGCCACCGTGTGGATCCGTCACGGCGGGCTGCGGCAGCGCACGCCCGGCGTGACGCGACTGCCCCTGTGGCTCGTCGTGGGCCATGTGGCGCTCGCCGTGGCCGGGCTCGCGGCGTGGACGGTGTACCTCGTGGGCGGGGTCGGGGCCTCGGCCTGGACGGCGTGCGCGGTCGTCCTGGTCGTGGCCGCCTTCGGCTTCATGATGCTGCTGCGCTGGCTGCCCAGCTCCGGACGGCACTCGCACGGCGGCACCACCGCCGAACGCCACTTCCCCCTCGCCGCCGTCGTGGCACACGGGACGAGCGCCGGCGCCACCGTGCTCCTGGTCGTCCTCGTGGCACTGCGCCGCGCGTGAAGCCGGGCGCGAAGGCGGTCCTCACCCCAGGGTGAGCAGAACGACGGCGACGGCCGAGCCCACCAGGCCGACCATCTGCGCCCGGGTGGCCCGCTCGCGCAGTACCGCAAGCCCGAGGACCGTCGGGATCGCCGGGTACAGGGAGGCCAGGACCACGGCGATGGCCATCATCTGCCGACGGGTCGCCCACAGGAACAGGATCAGGCCGAAGCTCGCCCCCGCCCCGACGAGGACCGCCTCGCCCAGCCGCCGCGCGGGTTGCCGGAACCGGGGAGCCCGGCGCCAGGCGCTCGGTGACAGGAGCAGGACGGCGGCGAGACGCCCGGCGGCCACGGGCCACAGACCGCTCGCCGGGGCGGCCTGAGCGAGCCCGATGTACTGCAGGGCCACCCCGGAACTGGCGATCAGCCCGTCCACCGACGCCTGCCTCCCGTCGCCGTCGTCGTCGCCGTCCCCGTCTCGGCCGGGGCGCGTGCCGCCGGAGACGAGCCACAGGGCGGGCAGCGTGAGGGAGATCCCCAGCCAGGCCGGCGGCGTCGGTTGGTCGCCCAGGAAGAGCACACCGCTCAGCACCGACAGCGCGACCCCGGTGACGGCGCTCACCGGGACCACGATGCTCATGGCCCCCCGGCTCAGCCCGCGGTTGAGGAAGTGCATGGCGGTTCCACTGCCCATGCCCGAGAGGGCTCCCCACGCCACATCCGCGGGCCGAACCGTCTCGGCGGGCACCAGAAAGGCGGCCACCAGGGCGAACAGCAGCCCCCCGACCTGCCCGAGGAAGGTGACCACGGTGAAGTGAACGCGGCGGGACAGCATTCCGCCGGCGAAGTCGACGGCGCCGTAGCAGACCGCCGAGGCCAGCGCGAGGAGAGCACCCATCCAGGCACGGTTCCCAGGCACGGGCACTCGATCCCCCTCGGGACCCGGACCGGGGCCGCGCCGCCCTCCTCGCCGTACGCACCGCCGCAGTGGCGGCAGCCCGGCCGTCCTGCCCCTCGTCGCGGCCGGCGGCGCCGAGGACGACGACCGTGTGACCGGCACCAGGCCCTCGAACCGGACACGGTAGAAAGGACGCATGCCGGAACCCAAGAACCCCGCAGGGGCCATGGACGACGTCGACGCGGTGACCCGGGCGGTACTGACGGCTTCCCGGCTGCTGGTGGCGATCTCCGCCCGTTCCCTCGCCGAGGTCGAGGAGCGGGTGACCGTCCCGCAGTTCCGGATGCTGGTCGTGCTGTCCACCCGGGGTGCCACCAAACTGGTCACGCTGGCCGACCTGCTCCAGGTGGCGCCGTCCACGGCCATGCGCATGGTCGACCGGCTCATCGCGGCGGGGCTCGCCGACCGGCGAGCCAACCCCGACAACCGGCGCGAGACCCTGCTGCAGCTCACCGAGGAAGGACGGCGCATCGTCGAGGACGTCACCGCCCGGCGCCGTGCCGAGATCGCCGCGATCGTCGAACGGCTCCGCCCGACGGAACGGCTCGCGCTGATCGAGGCCCTGGGCGCCTTCAACGAGGCGGGCGCGGAGCCCCCGGCGCCCACGGCGGACGACCCGGAGCCGCACCCGCTGGGCTGGGTGGTGGACGGCGCGCCGCTGGCGCACGAAGGCTGACGACTCCCTCGGTGGCCGTCATCCCGCGCTCGGGGAGGCCGTAGGGGCATTCACGGACGGGCCCGTCGGCACTCCGTCCGTCGGTACCCCCGGAGGCGGTGTGAGGACCACGACCGGATCTCCCGGCTGGGGCACGGGTGGCGTGACCTGGTTGGAGGGGAGCTTCGGCGGGGTGGTCTCCTGGAAGTTGACCTGGTCGAAGTTGACCAGCCCGGTCTTCTCCATCTGTGTGATGTGGTCCAGCACCACGTCGTTGGCCTGGTCGGCCAGTTGGCGCACGAGGGTGTTCTCGGTGGTGGAGCGGATCTTGGCGATGGTGTTGAAGATCGAGCCGTGGGTGATGCGCAGGATGTTGGCCAGGTCGGAGTCGAACTGCTTGCCGGTGTCCGATGTCAGCTTGTTGAGGAAGCCCTGTTGCTGTGGGGTGGGCTGGTTGGGCAGGGTGACGCCGAGCTGGGGGGCGATCCTGCGGCAGGCCGCGTCGAGCGCCGCGTGACCGATGACCAGGTGCTGGCCCGCGGTGCGCACGGCCGGGGTCGTCCCCTTCTTGAGAGCCAGCTCTCCGGAGGGGTACTCCCACAGTCCCGCGGAGCGCACGAAGACGACGAAGTTGCGGTCGGCCTCCGTGAGCGGGCCGTACGGCGTGTTGGCGATCACGCGCGAGGCGTTGGTGGACACGTTCTGGAGCCCGAGCATGCTCGGGTACACGAGAGCGGCGAGGGTCAGGCTCAGCGCGCCGCCCACGACGACGGTTCCGACGGTGGTGCGCGAAAAGGGCACGGTGCCTCCCGGTGCGAGCGACGTGGATCGCGTGGACGTCAGGAGGTACGGCTGTAGGGCGCCACCGAACCTTTGCCATAGGTAAAGATTGCAACATGCCAAATGCGGCTAGGTGATCCGTGCGTCGTTCGCGTGACTCTCGCGTGGCTCTCGCGTGGCTCTCTGAGTTCACCTGGGCGATTACCGGCTGGGTTTGTTTGCATGGCGCAAAATTCGGCGCGGGAGCGCAGGGCGGCCAGGCATCAGGCGTGCGACCGCGGGGCAACCCGGCGGATGGGGCGGATGGGCGGAAGCCCGAAGTGGCGGCTGGCCGAGCCCAGTCGTCGGAACGGAGAATGCCGCATGATCCCCGTACCCGCTGGACTCGAGGGCGGTCCGATCTAGGAGCGCGGGCTGCGCGCCGGAACCGAGAACGTCGCCCTCGCCGTCGCCCTGGGCGCCGCGGCCGAACTCGCCGCCGGGGAACTGGCGGCCGGCGGCCACGACCGCGTCCGGCACCTGCGCGACCGCCTCCAAGCGCGGCTGACGGAGGCGCTGCCGGGCCGCGTCCACCTCAACGGCCCCGCGGAATCCCGCCTGCCCAACACCCTCAACATCGGCATCGACGGCATCCGCGGCCACGAACTCCTGGCCGCCGTGCCCGACGTGGCCTTCTCCACCGGTTCGGCCTGCCACAGCGGCAGCCACACGCCCTCACCGGTGCTGCGGGCCATGGGTGTTGACGACGAACGGGCGCTGTCGGCCCTTCGGCTCTCCCTGGGCCGCTGGACCACCGCGGCGGACGTCGACGTGGCAGCCCGTCTCCTGGCGGACGCCGCTGCCGGTGGGTACGTCCACGCCGGTGGGGCCGGGACGGCAGCGGGGCCGGACGCGGGCGATCGTGACGTGTCGCGGAGCTGCCCGGGCGTCAGGCGCCGGCAGCCGTGACCACGGCATCGGTGGCGAAGCCGAGCAGCAGTCCCAGGAGGACGCCCCAGGTGGTGAGCGTCTTCAGTCCGCTCTTGCGGGCGACGGCCAGCAGTTCGATGACGACGTAGAGGATGGAGCCGGCGGCCAGGCCGAGGAACGCGATCGACAGCGTGTCGTTGACGAGGTGCTGGCCGACGAGCGTGCCGAGGAAGGTGGGACCGCCACCGATGAGGCCGAGCAGAAGCAGCGAGGGCCAGGACGGTCGTTCGCCCTCGGCGGCCAGCGGGGCGACGATGCCGAATCCCTCGGTGGCGTTGTGCAGGCCGAAGCCGGTGATCAGCAGCACGGCGAGGGACAGCTCGCCCTGGGCCGCGGAGTTTCCGATGGCCAGGCCCTCGGCGAAGTTGTGCAGACCGATGCCGGTGGCGATCATCAGTGCCAGCGAACCGGCCTGGCTGCGTGTCCGCAGTGCCGGGTCCGTGCTGACGGCGGCACCCGGTCCGGCCTGCCGGGATCCGGCGGCACGGCGGCGGGCGATCCAGGCGTCGTAATGGACGAGTCCGGCCAGCCCGATGGTCAGGCCGACGGCCAGTGTGGCGGCCCCGGAGGCGACGGTCGCCCAGTCGTGCTTGCTCAGCGCCTCGTCGGTCGGCTCCCAGGCGTGGGTGAGGACGTCCCAGACGAGGAAGACCAGGATGCCGATGGCCACGGCGTTGAGCCCGGCGCGGAGGCGCGGGGTGGGGGTGCGGAGGCGGCCGAGGGGGAGACCGAGGTAGATGGTGAAGCCTGCTATGGCGCCGAGCAGTGCGATGTTGGCGCTGGACATGGGGACTCTCCGGTCTGACGTGCAGAGGAACGCACAGAAGTTAAGTCAGGGAAGGCTTACCTAACAATCCCCGGGGGGCCGGTTCGGGAAAGCTTGGCCAAGTCATTGCCTCGCCGTCCTGTGCTTCCAGGTGAGTGCACCTCGGCGGCGGCCCGCGCGGGCAGGCGTCCGGCGTCGCGTCAGCGGTCCCGCGCCGTGTCGTCGGCAGGGTCGGGGTCGCCGGGGCCCAGCCGCACGCAGCACTCCCCAGGCTCGGGGGCCAGGACGGCCCGTACCCCGTTGACCTCCAAGCCGTGCAGGTAGCCGGAGAGGAACGCCTGGTTCATGCCGCACACCAGCTCCGGGGCCCTCGCGGCCAGCGGGTGGAAGGGGCAGTTGCGCAGCCGGAGCCGGGTCGGGGTTTCCCGGACGGGCTCGTAGCCGTACTGGTCCAGCAGCCGCTCGCAGGCGGTCAGGCCGCGCTCGGGGCCCAGGCGGCCAGGGCGGGTCTCGTCCCGCGCGGCCTCGCCCAACCGCCGGCCGCGGTGCTCGGCGGTCCGCATCGCCGCCTGCGCGGCGGTTTCGTCGGCGCCCTCGGTGAGGACGGCGTCCAGGAGCAGGTCGGCCAGGAGTTCGTGGCGCCGATCGGGGATGCTCACGGTGATCTGGGCGTCGGTGGGTTCGTACACCTTGGGCTGCCTGCCGACCTTGCGGATCCCGCCGGGCGTCTCGTAGCGCGCCCGCAGCAGGCCGGCGTCGACGAGCTTGTCCAGGTGGAAGGCGGCGAGCTTGCGGGAGATGCCGACGCTGGCGGCGGCCTCGTCCCGCGTGACGGCGCGGCCGGCCCGCCGGATGAAGGTGAACATGCGCCGGCGCGAGTCCTCGCTCAGGACGCTGACGGAGTCGATGGCGCTGTCGGCACCGTCGGCCTGCGCAGTCGGATCAGAAGCCACGGCACCACGGTAACTCCCACCTGCGCGGGCACAAGTGTTCTTTCGGCCCGCTGTCCTGCATGTCTTGACGCCACTCCCGAATAACACCAAGGTTTGTTGGTGAAACAAGTGGGAGGTTGCGATGGCCAGTGAGTCACAGCTTCAGGCGAAGCGCCCCGTCAGCGCCTCGCTCGCCGGCCCGTACGGCCACCCGTTCCACCCGATCCTGGTGACCGTGCCGATCGGCGCCTGGGTGACCAGCCTGGTGTTCGACATCGCATCCCACGTCGTGCACCGTCCGGGCTTCTTGGCCCAGTCCTCGCAGTGGCTGATCGCGGTCGGCGTGATCGGTGCGCTGTTGGCGGCCATGGTCGGATTCCTCGACCTGTTCGCGATCCCGGCCGGCACCCCGGCCTTTCGCACCGCCTTGGTCCACATGACGCTGAACCTGCTGGTGACCGCCGCCTACGTCGTCAACTTCCTGTGGCGCTACGGCGATCACGCCGCCGGCGGAAGCGTCGGCATCGGCAGGTTGATCCTGTCCGCGGCCGGTGTGGCGGCGCTCGGCGTCTCCGGATTCCTCGGCGGCAAGCTCGCCTACCGCTACGGCGTACGCGTCGCCGACGAGAACACGCAGGCCGAGGGATACACACCCGGCCGCAGCCGGAGCGGCACCCGCTCGGCCGTGTGACCCGCCCCCAGACCCACCCTGACGGCCGGTGTCCTCCGGCTGCCCTCACCCCGTCCCCTCGGAGTCCCCCATGGACATCGCCGCACTGATCACCTGGGTGATCACCGCACTCGGCGGTTTCTACCTGCTCGGCACCTGGATCCAACGCGGCGGCATCCGCCAGCAGCAGACCGGCACCAGCCGCCTGCCCGCACCCGTGGTCTTCGGCCACTTCGCCCTGGCCGCGATCGGACTGGTGGTGTGGATCGTCTACGTCGTGGCCGACGAAAGCGCCCTGGCCTGGGCCTCGTTCGGCCTGCTGCTGCCGGTCGCGCTGCTGGGTTTCGTGATGCTGGCCCGCTGGATCCCCGTCCACCGCGACCGTGCCACGGCCGCCGCGACAGCGGCCGCCACCGGCCCGGGAGCCGAAGGTGCCGTCCCTGCCGAACGGCACTTCCCGGTGCCGGTCGTGCTGGCTCACGGTCTGCTCGCCGTGGTCACCCTCGTCCTGGTGCTGCTCACCGCTCTGGGCGTCGGGAGCGGCTGACATGACCGACCGCCGGAACCGCACCACCGCCCGCATGGACCCCCTCGTCGAGCAAGAGGCGATACCCGGGCGGCCCGCCTTGCGGGTCGTCCACGAGCCCGACGGGATCGACCTGGCCGCCGCGGAAGCAGCGGCCGGCCAGTTCCTCGCCGCGCTCGGCATCTCCACCGCCTCGGAGAGCCTGCGCGGCACACCGGGCCGGATGGCCCGCGCCTACGCGGAACTCTTCACCCCGCGCCCCTTCGACCTGACCACCTTCCCCAACGACGAGGGCTACGACGAACTCGTCCTGGCCCGTCGCATACCGGTCCGGAGCGTCTGCGAACACCATCTGTTGCCGTTCGTCGGCACCGCCCACGTCGGCTACCTGCCCGGCGCCCGGATCCTCGGCCTGTCCAAGCTGGCGCGCGTCGTCGAGCACTTCGCCTGCCGCCCGCAGGTCCAAGAACGCCTGACCAAACAGGTGGCCGACTGGCTGCAGACCCATCTGGAGCCCAAGGGCGTCGGCGTGGTGATCGAGGCGGAACACTGCTGCATGACCCTGCGGGGCGTTCAGGCGACCGGATCCAGCACCATGACCTCCACCCTCCTCGGCCTGCTGCGCTCCGACGCCCGCTCCCGCAGCGAGTTCCTCGGCCTGACGGGAGCAGCCTCCTGACCGCGGCACTCCGCTGACCAGGGGAATCGCCGATTCCGGCCTGTACGCCGTCGCGACGACGGCCGCCGCGACCGGCGCCCGGCCGACCGAGGCATCGCCGTAGGGTACCGGGTGGGGGTATGGGGTATGGTCAGACCGGCGTACTTGTCACACGGCGCACTTGTCGCGCCGGCGTACTTCTCGCGCCGGTGTGCTTGTCGCCCCGGCGGTGTAGTCGGTCAGTGAGGACGGGGCAGTGACGGAGACCGAGCACGGACGCGGACGGGCTGTCGCCCGCCTGGTCGCGGTGTGCGCGGTGCTGTTCGGACTGTTCCTCATGCACGGTGCACCGGCCAGTGCCGCCGGCGGCTGTCACGACACCACGTCGACGCCCGCCCCGGTGGGGCACGGCCGGCAAGCCGCACAGAGCGCACACGCCGCGGCCGGGATGGCCCCGGCGACCGTCCCGGGCTCACCGCATGCCGCGCCGCAGGCGGCGCCGGACGGGCACGGCACGGTCTGCGTGGCGACTCCGGCCCGGGACCGCAACCCGCTCCCGACCGTGTTGCTCCTGCCTGCCCTCGTCACCGCGGTGTTCTGCCTGTGGACGGCAGCCGGACGGTGGCCGGCTGCCGGAAGGGTCGGTCGGCGCGGGCCGCCGGGTGGCGGGCGGGAGCTGCTGCTGAGGGTCTGCATCGCGCGGACGTGACAGGACCTTGCCCGGCCCGTTCTTCGGTGCCGGGCCACGTGTCCTGATCACCTGCGCGCCCATGCGGCGTGCACGCCTCGAAGGCTCTCACATCATGTCTTTCACCTCTCGGTTCCCCCTGTGCCGCCGTGCCCTGGCCGCGGCCGGCACGTCCGTGGTCCTCGCGGTGGCGCTGGCCGCCTGCGGTTCGTCGAAGGGGTCCTCCGGCTCGTCGATGCCCGGCATGGACCACGGTTCGCACACGTCCGCGACGTCGTCGCCCGGCGACACGGCGGGCGTCGACCACTCGTCGATGCCGGGGACGGACCATTCGTCGATGCCGGGTATGGATCACGGGGGCATGGCCTCCGGCGATGGTCTCGCCGACGGCAAGGACGGCTACACGCTCACCTCGACCGTCGGCGAACTGCCCGCGGGCAGGCCCGGCCGGTACACGTTCCGGATCACCGGCCCGGACAGCAAGCCGGTCACCGGCTTCGCCGTGGACCAGACGAAGCGGATGCACTTCTACGCCATCCGCTCGGACCTGACCGGTTTCCAGCACCTGCACCCCACGATGGCCGCAGACGGTACCTGGACCGCCGACCTGGCCGCGCTGAAGCCGGGCACCTGGCGGATGTTCGCCTCCTTCACCCCCGACAAGGGGAGGGGCGAAGGCGGCGACTTCGTGCTCGGCCGCACCCTCACCGTCCCCGGCGCCGCCCGGCCCTCCACGCTCCCGGCAGCCGCCGACAGCACACAGGTCGACGGCTACACGGTCACGGTCAAGGCGGACCTTATGGCCGGCATGGCGCACCCCATGACGGTCGGCATCAGCAGGGACGGCAAGCCCGTCACCGATCTCCAGCCCTACCTGGACACCTACGCGCACCTGACGGCCTTCCACGAGGGCGACCAGGCGTTCGCGCACCTGCACCCGGAGACGAAGGCCGACGGTGACCACGGCGGGCCCGACCTGTCGTTCCACGCCATGCTGCCCAAGGCGGGCAACTGGCGCTTGTTCCTGCAGTTCCAGACGGGCGGCAAGCTCCACACCGCCGCACTGACCCTGCACGTCGCCTGACGCACGCCCACCGGTGGGGGCGACACCAGGGTGCCGCCTCCACCGACCTGACGCGCGCAGCGGGCCGGCCGGAGAACTCACTCGCGGCGGGGCGCTTTCAATCCCATACTGGCCAGGCCACTTGTCCGAGCCAGGAACGTATAGGTGCTATGAGCCGTTTGAGTGAGTCCGTCTCCCGTGTCATGCACATCCTCGGTGGAGCGGACCTGGGCGCGGACTATACGGTCGCGGCGCTGCTCGGCGAGACAATAGCCAGGCGCTCCCTGGACCTCTCCGACCTCTCTCCCCAGGAGCAGGCGGCATTGGTCGAGGGGCGCGCCGTCAACCTGATCCCTTCGGCCGCAGTGCTCGCCGAGAAGATCGAAGCCGCGCAGGCGGCGGGCCGTGCGCTGGTCATCAAGTACGGCATCGACCCCACGTCGCCCGATGTGCACCTCGGCCATGCGGTGCCGATCATCATCGCCGGCCGTTTCCAGCGGATGGGTCACCACGTCGTCTTCATCATCGGCGACGTCACGGCGAAGATCGGCGACCCGTCGGGACGGTCCTCGGAGCGACCGCCCCTCACCGACGAGGAGATCGAGCGCAACCTGAGCGGCTACCAGCGGCAGGTCGCGCCGTTCATCGACTTCCAGCGCGCCGACCTGCGCTTCAACGGTGAATGGCTGAACAAGGTCACCCTGCCGGAACTCGTCGGGGTTCTCGCCCGGGTGCCGGTCTCCATGTCGCTCCAGCGCGAGGACTTCCGTACCCGGCTCGCCGAGGGCCACGGGCTGTCCGTCGCCGAGTTCGTCTACTCCGTCGTCATGGCGTGGGACTCGGTGGCCATCGACGCCGATGTCGAACTCGGCGGCGTGGACCAGCTGCTGAACCTCCAGATGTGCCGCAAGGTCATGGAGATCTCGGACCAGACCCCCGAGGTCGTCGTCACCACCCCGCTGATCGAGGGCACCGACGGCACAGGCGCCAAGATGAGCAAGAGCAAGGGCAACTACGTGGCGCTGACGGCGCCGCCGGACGAGGTCTACGGCCGGCTGATGTCCATCCCCGACCACCTGACCGAGCCGTACCTGCAACTGCTCACCGAGTGGACGGACGACGAGATCCGCGTCGTCGCCAGGCGACTGGAGGCGGGAACCGCACACCCCATGGCGGTCAAGCGCATCCTGGCCGGCGAGGTGGTGGCCGCGCTGCACGGCCTGCACGCCGCTGCCGCCGCCCGCGCGGAGTTCACGGCGCGCTTCTCCAAGCGCTCCTTCCGGGATACCCGGCACCTTCCCGTGGTCTCCCTGAAGGATCACGCCGAGGACACGCTCGGGGTGCTGATCAGCCGCACGCTGGACTTCGCTCCCAGCATCTCCGCCGTGCGGCGTGTGGCTCAGCAGAACGGTCTCCGTCTGATCCGGGAATCGAACGGGAATCAGCAGCCCACGCCGCTCACGGAGGCTGCCGTTCAGCAGACGCTCGGTGGGGTCGTGGGCGAGGTCGGACCCCTGGAAGGTGCCGAGCTGTACCTCAAGGTGGGCCGTAAGGTCGCTCGTATCGAGGTCTGAGGTCAGGCGCGGCGCCGGCTCACCCGCGTGGGCCTGCGCCGTCGCCCGTGCGAGATGGCCGAGGGCACGCCCAGAGCAATGGAGTCCGGCCTCCAGGACCTGATGAGGGGTGAGAGGAGTGAGAGTACCGAGCGCCGCCGACCTCGCCGCGGTGTGGACGCCGAACCCGGACCACCCCTACACCTGGGCCGAGTTCTTCGGGCTGACGGCCGTGGTGTTCGGCTGTGTGATCGCGCTCGTCGGGGCATACGCGGTGCGCAGCGCATGGCGCGGCCTCGACCCACCGCGTCGGCGCAAGCAGTTGCTTCCGCTGACCGTCACGACGGGCGTCTTCCTGGCCGTCGGCCTGACGGTCGCGGCCTTCGGGGTGTGGCTGTTCTGACCGCGGATCCGCCCGGCCCGTTTCCGTGCGGACCGCCGATCACCGGGCTCCGTGGCCACCGGCCAACCGGCGGGCGTCTCGGGGGTACGTCCTTCGGGGTCCGGCGTCGGCCGGTGCTGTCGCGGTTGCCGGTGTCAGCCGTTGGTGCCGGGTGCCTGCTGCACGGTCTTGCGCAGGGACACCGACGACACGGCATAGCCGGTGCGGCGATACAGGGCAATGGCTGCCTCATTGTCCCCGGCGACATTCAAGCCGAGAGAGGTCCAGCTCTCGCGGGCGACGAACTCTTCGGCAGCGGAGAGGACGGCGGAGCCGTACCCGCAGCGCCGAACGTGGGCGGCCGTGACAACGCGGCAAACGTGCGTGCCAGCGCCCGCCTCTCCGACAGGATCCGCCGGGCAGGTCCAACGACGCCCTCGACAGCCGTTCGGCACCTCAACGACACTGATCGCCGTGGGGGACAGTGCGATGTGGGTCGCAGCTTTCACCGGCGGCACGGCCGTCTTCGCGAGCTGGGTGACCAACCTGGGGAACGTGCGGGCCGCCCGGGTCCAGGCCGAAGCTTCGGCACAGGCCCAGCACCGCGGACGTGTGCGGGAGTTGCGGCGGGCCGCGTACCTTGAGCTGATGGAACGCGCCCATGTCATCGGTGAGTTGTACCGCAGGGTCCTGGACGCGTTTCACGAGAGCTCCAGTGCGGACCAGCAGCTGACGCGCCTTGAGGACCTGCGTACGGAGTTACGCGAAGCCTACGCGCATCTGATGCACAGCGTCCGTGTCGTGGTTCTGGAAGGGCCGTCCGCGACCGCCACAGCGGCCCAGGCCGTCCTGGACGCGGCGCTGAAGGTCAACCGGTGCCTGTGGCACATCACCCGCGGTGACGCGGATGCGCGAGCCCGCTTCGACGAAGTGAGGGAGGCGTATCTGCGGTGCCAGGGGAGGTTTGTCGAATCGGCGCGCGCGGCGATGGAGGCATCCTGATCGGCTGCTGGGCCCCCACCGACTCGGCCACCGGGCCTCGGTGAAAAGCGGCCACGCCGACCCCTGAGCGGGTGCCGGACTCGACGGCCGGGCCGAGGAAGGTATGCGAGACGGCCGGGACCGCCATGACCGAGGAGGTCTACCGGAAGCAGATCCGGCCCGTGATCCAGACTGTGGCTGTGGTCATGGACAAGATCTTCGGAGCGCAGGAGCGGCGCCCGTAGACACGCGAAAAGCAGTGGTCACGCAATTGGACACGCAGACCAAACAGGTGAGGCGCCTACTAGCGACTAGTAGGCGCCTCACCTGCTGTTACGGCTGTCGGGGTGGCGGGATTTGAACCCACGACCTCTTCGTCCCGAACGAAGCGCGCTGCCAAGCTGCGCTACACCCCGGTGTCGCTGCTGTCGCGGCGACGTCGTTTACTTTAGCCCACTGGTGGCTGGAGACGAAATCCGGTTTTCGGGCGGCGGCGCGTCGGGTCGGGGCGGACGTGGTCGGCGGTGATCAGGAGGAGGGCCAGGCCGAAGAAGGCCAGGCCGAGCAGGAGCGCGTTGGCGAGGGTGCTCCTGTAGCCGAGGTGGGCCACGTCCAGGAACGGGTACAGGTAGCGCGCCTGCGCGGTCGGTGGGAGCAGTGCGCCGCGGGCCAGGGAGAAGATCAGGTAGGCCAGGGGGTAGAGGAGCCAGCGCGTCGCGTGCCGCAGGGCCAGGGGGGCCGGGCGGGTCAGGAGCAGCCAGTCCAGCAGGGCCGCGATCGGTGTCACGGTGTGGAGCACCTGGCCGGAGAGCGCGGACCAGATCGTGGGCCGGTCCGTCATCGAGAAGGGGCCCGGCTCGTGCACCAGGAGCACGTGGTAGACCAGGCTCGCGATCAGGGCGTAGAACAGCGTGCCGCCGGTGATCAGCGGCGGCAGCGGGCGGCGGGCCGTTCGGGCCCGCCACGCCGAGAGGGTGAAGGTCACGGCCAACAGCAGGTTGGCCTGGATCGTGAAGTAGCTCAGGACGCGGGCGGGGCTGCCCAGGGCCAGGTCCATGGCCACCGCCGCCGCGGCCGTCAGCGCCACCAGCAGGCGGTAGCGGGCTGCTTTCGGACGGTGTACGGGAGCCACCACGGCCGCGGAGGGGACGACGGACGGCGCCAGCGTCGGCTTGCCCGGCACCGCGGGGAGTTCCGGGATCTCCTTGGGTATCGGCGCGATCATGCCTTCACGCTAAGCGGATGGGGGCATAACGGGCGATGCAGGATACTCCGGGTGGGGTATGGGTCGGTTTACGCCTGGGGCTCGGCCTCCCTCGCCACCAGTGTCAGCAGCGTCGCCTCCGGCGGGCAGGCGAACCGTACCGGCGTGTAGCGGTTCGTACCGCAGCCCGCCGACACGTGCAGGTACGCGGTCCGGCCCTCCGCCGTGTGCCGGGACAGGCCCTTGACCCGGTCCGTGTCCAGGTCGCAGTTGGTGACCAGGGCACCGTAGAAGGGGATGCAGAGCTGGCCGCCGTGGGTGTGGCCGGCCAGGATCAGGGGGTAACCGTCCGCCGTAAACGCGTCCAGGCTGCGCAGATACGGTGCGTGGACCACGCCCATCGAGAAGTCCGCCGAGGAGGACGGGCCGCCTGCCACGCGCGCGTACCGGTCGCGCTTGATGTGCGGGTCGTCCAGGCCCGTCAGCTCGATCTCCAGGCCGTCGATCTTGAGGGTGCCCCGGGTGTTCGTCAGGTTCAGCCAGCCTGCCGCGTCGAAGCCGTCGCGCAGTTCCTCCCACGGGTTGTGGATGGCGCCGACCGCGGGCGGGTTGCCGTTCAGGCCGTGGTGGCCCCTCACCTTCTCCACCAGGTAGCGGGCCGGGTTGCGGAGCTTGGGGCCGTAGTAGTCGTTCGAACCGAAGACGTACGCCCCCGGGAACTCCAGCAGCGGGCCCAGCGCGTCCAGCACCTCCGGCACGCCCTCGGGGTCGGAGAGGTTGTCCCCGGTGTTGATCACGAAGTCGGGGCGCAGGCCCGCCAGTGAGCGCAGCCAGCGCTGCTTCTTGCGCTGCCCGCTCACCATGTGGATGTCGGAGACCTGCAGCACGCGCAGTGGGTGCGCCCCCGGGGGCAGCACCGGGACCGTCACCCGGCGCAGCCGGAAGGAACGGGCCTCGAACCCGGCCGAGTAGAGCAGTCCGGCGGCGGCAACCGCCGTGATTCCCAGGGGTACTCCGTATCGCGCGCGCATACGACCATCGTGTCAGAACCGGCGCCGGCCCCGCGCTCACCTGTGGACGACTTCGACGCACACCTGTGGACAGCCGCGACGCCCACCTGTGGACTTCCCGGTCTGGGGGTCGCCCGAGGGCGGTCGGCGCCGGGCGCCACCGACGGCCCCGGTGGCCGGTCGTGCCCCGGGAAATGTGCGGGCAGCCGTCCCACCGCACCTGCGACAATCAGAGGCATGACCACGCTCAAGTCGAAGCTGCAGGAAGACCTCAACGCCGCGATCAAGGAGCGTGACGAGCTCCGCTCCTCGACGCTGCGGCTGACGCTCGCCGCGATCACCAAGGAGGAGGTCGCGGGCAAGGAGAAGCGGGAGCTCTCCGACGAGGAGGTCACCAAGGTGATCACCCGTGAGGCGAAGAAGCGGCGGGAGGCCGCGGACGCCTTCGCGCAGGGCGGGCGCGCCGAACAGGCCGAGCGGGAGAAGGCGGAGGGCGAGGTGCTCGCCGCGTACCTGCCCAAGCAGCTGTCCGACGACGAGCTGCGGCAGATCGTCGCCCAGGCCGTGGAGGAGGCGAAGGCGGCGGGCGCCGAGGGCCCGCGTGCCATGGGCCAGGTCATGAAGATCGTGAACCCGAAGGTGGCCGGCCAGGCGGAGGGCGGCCGCGTCGCCGCCGTGGTCAAGCAGCTCCTCGCGAGCGGCTGAACCGGCCATCGCTTGGTTCGGCGGTGCGGCCGGTCCGGTCGCGGCCCGGTCGCGGCCAGGCGCGCGCACGACGACCGATCCTGACGACCGGGTCAGGACGACTGGACCCGGACGGTAGGACGCCGACGGCCGGACGCGTACGACCGGATCCGGACGGCTGGACGCCGACGACCGGGCGCCGACGACCGACCGGCCCGTCCGGCGCACAGGGCACACACGGCGCACACGGCAGCGGGGGGGGGGGGGGGGGGGGGGGGGGGGGGGGGGGTGGAGGGGGGGGGGGGGGGGGTCCCTCCCCCCCTCTTTTCTCTCTTTTTCTCCTTTTTTTTTTTTTCTTG